>VHDE01000083.1 GCA_016871515.1 Verrucomicrobiota bacterium | reverse complement strand
CGGGCCGGCTGCAAAAGCGACCCCGTCCGATGTTGGATCGGCTGCGGGAGCGCTGTATGTCCCCATGAACGCTGGAAGTCGCAACCCTCGGTCCAGCCCAACGAGGGCTCGAGCGCCCCCGCCCTGGGACCGTTCGGCTTTGCGGCGCGCGGCCGACAGAAAAACTTCGCCTCGGAGCACCAATTCAGTTTGCGAGTTCGAACTGTCGAGCATCCATCCGCCCTAAATCCTTTCTCGAATCATCCGTGCGCGTCCTAGACTCCTGCACAGAATTCAGTTGACCATTCGTCCTAGAGCCATTATGAATCCCCGCCGTGAATCGCAATTTGATTAACCTGCTGCCTCTCCGAGGCGCTCTGCTGCTGAGCAGAGTGGCAGTTGGGTTATAGCCCGATTCTGAGAAGCTTTTGACCCCGCTGCCGATGATGGCAGCGGGGTTTTTGTTTTTTAGACAGAGTCACAAACTAAGAAAGTAGCCATGAAAAATAATCGCATCATTATCTTCGACACCACGCTCCGCGATGGTGAACAATGTCCCGGCGCATCCATGAACTTGCGCGAGAAACTTGAAGTCGCTCGCCAACTCGCCCGGCTGAAAGTCGATGTGATCGAGGCTGGGTTCCCGGTGATCAGCGACGGCGATTTTGCCTCCGTGCAAGCCATCGCCAAGGAAATCAAAGGGCCGGTAATCGCGGGCTTGGCCCGATGCGTGCCGAAAGATATCGATGCCGCGGGCGAGGCGATCAAACCAGCCGGAAAACGCGGGCGCATTCACGTGTTCTTGGCTACCTCCAAAATTCATCGCGAATTCAAACTCGGCAAAGCGCGCGATGAAATTATCCGACTTGCCGTCGAAGGAGTAAAGCGGGCCAAGTCGTATGTTGATAACGTGGAATTCTCGCCCGAGGATGGTTCGCGGACCGAGCCCGACTTCTTGATCCAAGTTTGCAAAGCCGCCATCGCTGCTGGGGCGACTACGATCAATGTTCCCGATACCGTAGGTTGGGCTGTGCCTGAACAATATGCCGCATTGATTGGGCGTTTGTACGAAGAGGTGCGTGAGTTTCAGTCCGGTCAAGCCGTGATCAGCGTGCATTGCCATAACGATTTGGGTTTGGCGGTGGCGAATTCTTTGGCCGCTGTTCGGGCCGGGGCGCGTCAGGTTGAATGCACGGTCAATGGCATCGGCGAACGCGCCGGAAACGCGGCGCTCGAAGAGATTGTGATGGCCTTGAAAACACGGGGCGATTTCTTCAGTGGATTGGACTGCGGCGTTAACACGCGCGAGATCGTGAAGTCTTCGCGTTTGGTTTCGCGAATGAGCGGTTTGCTCGTGCAACGCAGCAAAGCCATCGTCGGTGAGAATGCTTTCGCTCATGCAAGCGGCATTCATCAGGACGGCATTTTGAAAAAGCGCGAAACCTACGAAATCATGGACCCGCAGGAAGTGGGCTGGGGACAAACCGACTTGCCATTGACCAAGCACAGCGGACGCGCTGCCGTGATTGCGCGGTTGAAACATCTCGGTTTCAAAATGACCGAGTCGGATGTCAACGCGATCTTTGCGCGATTCAAAGAGGTCGGTGACAAAAAGAAATTCGTTTATGACGATGACTTGACCGCGTTGGTCGAAGGACATATCACCGAAGTACAGGAAACGTGGTCGCTGGATTATTTGAGCGTCACAAGCGGCAACCAAACCGTGCCTACGGCAACGGTCCGGCTCAAGAAATGCGGCGATTCCAAAACGACTGCCGAGGTGTTGCAAGACGCTGGCATCGGCGACGGGCCGGTGGACGCGTCCCTAAAAGCCATTGATCGCCTGACCAGGACTCGCGGCAAACTCATCGATTATTCGCTCCGCGCTGTGTCAGAAGGAAAAGATGCTCTCGGTGAAGTGACTGTGAAGGTGGACTTCGGCAACGGCGCGCTGATTACCGGGAAGGGCGCCAGCACGGACGTCATTGAGGCGAGCGCCCGAGCTTATCTCAATGCGGTAAATCGGTTTCTTTGCAGCAACCCAAACCCACCCGACAACGAGCCGCATCCATAATCACAATCACATGCCCGCGAATGGGATACTAACCAAGTGTATCATGGGCACTCGAATCTATCCTAGGCTAGGAACCCCTGTTTTAAAATGGAGCAGCCGAGTTGACGAGGCTCTAATTTCAGGCGTAAGGCTGAATATTTCAGAACCTCGTCACCTCGCTGCTACGACCTGATTGATCATCTAAAACACGCTCTAACCTAACCTAACCTAAGCGAGCATCATCCGCATCGGATGGAGTTTCCGCGTAAACGGGTTGAGCACGAGTCCAAGAATTTCAAGCGTTACCGCTCCCAAGAGGCCTTCATCTTCCGCCTCTCCCAGAATTACCGGCGTATGCCCGTCGCCCTGCGGAAGCTGGATGTAACATTCGGAAACGTTTCGCTCAATGGCTGTGCCGTCCGCCAGCGTGAACCGCACAGAGCGTTTCGGGGCGAGCTCGATGCCGCGCCACGCGTCAAGAGGAAGCAGTGTGTAGGTTGCTCCGCTGTCCACCAAAAAGTTCAGGGTCGTTTGTTTTCCGGTTGGGCCGGTAACAGTCCCCTCAATGTAACTAAGTCCCATGTCGCATGAATACCAAGAGCAACACTTTAAGCAACGCATGACTTATCGTGTCCGCGCTTTTGCTGCGGTTGCCATGGTTTTCCTCATAGCCAATCCGACGGGTGCAATCCTTCTTTCCTAGCGGAGGAAGCTTGTCCAGCCGCTGGTCTTTGCTACGGTTGCAGGGTGAGTTTTGTCGCCGAATTTAATGCCTTGCCGTGGAGCCCGCTGTTGGATCGGGCGCAGCAAGCGACTTTGCGTGACGCCGAAGCAAGCTTGGGCAAGGCGGGACTTAGCTTGGCTGATTTCGCCCATCTAATTTCGCCGTGTGCGGGCGAGTTGTTGGAAGTTCTGGGCCGCCGCTCCCAAGCACTGACACGGCAGCGCTTTGGCAAAGTCGTCCGGTTCTTTGCGCCGCTGTACCTCTCTAACGAATGCATCAACAACTGCAAGTATTGCGGCTTCTCGCGCGACAACGCGATCCTTCGCGTGACGCTTTCCTTGGACGAAGTGTTGCGAGAAGCGCGCGCACTCAAGGGGCAAGGCTTTCGGAGTCTCTTGTTGGTCTCGGGGGAACATCCGAAGTTCGTGTCCGACGAGTACCTCGCCGATTGCGTGCGAGTTTTGCATCGGGAATTTCCGAGCATTTCACTCGAAGTTGGTCCGATGGAAACAGAGGAATACCGGCCCATTTGCAACGCCGGGGCGGAAGGACTCGTTGTCTATCAGGAAACGTACGACCGGGCTGTGTATGGCGAAATGCACACGTCGGGACCGAAGCGGAATTTCGACTGGCGTTTGGAAACCCCCGAACGCGCTTATGCTGCTGGCTTTCGAAGGCTCGGGATTGGCGCGTTATTTGGCCTAAGCGATTGGCGGCGGGAAGCCCTTGGCGTTGCAGCGCACGCGGATTATTTGTTGCGGCATTGTTGGAGAGCGCAACTAACCATTTCCCTGCCGCGTTTGAGACCGAATGCCGGCGAGTTTGAACCGCTCACGCAAATGACGGACCGCGAACTTGTCCAGCTTGTCTGTGCTTTCCGCATCATGTTTCCTGACGTTGGCCTCGTGTTGTCCACGCGGGAATCGGCACAGTTGCGCGACGGCCTCATCCCGTTGGGTATCACCCTTCTCAGCGCAGGCAGCCACACGGAGCCGGGCGGATACACGGGTGCGGGCCGCGAAAAGATTCATCGGACGGAGCGTGGGCGAATCGTCAACCTGGCGGCCAATTCGAGCGAATGGGCGCAATTCCATGGCCGTGATAGGCACGCTACCGGCCAATTTGAGATTTCGGACTCACGTTCGGCGGAAGAGGTGGCGGCGCTGGTGCGACGTTTGGGTTACGAACCAGTTTGGAAGGATTGGGATGCCGCATTAAGCGCGGGATGAACGATCAGTTTGTCATAGCTAATGGCGAGAGGATAACCGCGCTGTGTCCCCTCTCAATCGAGGACTTTTTGCTCGATCACGATCTCCTGCCACGGAGCGTTGTTGTGGAACACAATGGCGAAGCGGTCGCGCCTTCAGAGTTTCGTATCCGCCAGCTTTTCGCCGGTGACCGGCTGGAGATTGTAAAGATTGTTGCCGGCGGTTGAGCTAACAACGACGCGTTTTAGTTGGTTGGTTCCGAGCGGACCTCGGACTCCGTGGATGCCGGCAAATCCCGCCAAACTGCCTTTGCGCGCCTTTGCGCAGTCTGGCTTGTTATTTTTCTGCCAAAGTGTAAACAATCCCTGCACAGCCACATGAAAAGAATCCTGCTGATAGACGATGACCCCGTGTTTCTCTCTTCATTGAGCAAGTTTTTTACTGATGAAGGATGGCATGTCCTTCAGGCTCAAGATGGGGAAGCTGGATTGAACCTCGCCGCACAGCACCTTCCAGAGACGATCGTTTGCGATTTGCACATGCCGCGCAGCAACGGTTTCCAAGTCTGCCGCTCGATTCGTTGCCATCAGGACGCACTGGGGAAAGCCAAAATCGTCGTTACCACCAGCAGCCAGTATCCCACAGACCGGCAAAATGCGCTCGAAGCTGGGGCAGACGAATACCTTGTCAAACCGGTTAATGGACCTGAGCTGCTTAAGATTCTGGAACGATTTCAAAAGACGAACGCTGTCGAAACATCGGTATCCGCATCGCCTGTTTCGTCAAAAGGGCAGGGGACCAAACTGCGCTTCTGGGGCGTTCGAGGCTCCCTCCCAACGCCAGGCCCAACGACCGTCCATTACGGCGGCAATACTTCGTGTGTTGAAGTGCGAGCGGACGGCGAATTGATCATCCTCGACGCAGGAACTGGCATTCGCTCATTGGGCCTTCAGCTCGCGTCGGAATTTAAGGATAAGCCGCTGAACGTCACGCTCCTGATTTCGCACACCCATTGGGACCATATTCAGGGCTTCCCATTTTTCGCGCCGGCCTACAATCCACGCAACTCCCTGCGCGTTCTTGCTTACGAGGGCGCCCGCCGAGGACTGGAAGCGACCCTCGCCATTCAAATGGAGAGCCCTTACTTTCCGATTAGCATGCAGCAAATGCCCGGCAACATCACCGTGCAAGAGCTCAAGGACTTATCGTTCAAAATAGGCGAAGTGCGTGTGGAAGCGTCGTTCGTTAATCATCCAGGTGTCTGTGTGGGATATCGGTTGTTCACCCGGGAAGGCTCAATCGCCTACGTCCCCGACAACGAGCTTTTTCAAAGACTCAAGGCCCAGAATACAGAAGGATCGGCTCACGACATCGAATCGGTCCAGGATTTCGCGCGGCGCCAGGACCAGAAACTCATCAAGTTTATTCATGGCGCCGACGTGCTGATTGTCGATTCCCAATACGACGCTGACGAATACCCGCAGCACGTGGGATGGGGCCATAGTTGCGCGGACGATTCGGTTGCGCTCGCTGCAAGCGCCGAGGTCAAGCGCGTGTTTTTATTTCACCATGACCCCAGTCATGGTGATGCCAAAATCTCCCAGATGCTGGCGCGGGCGAGAGACCTCGCTGCCAGACTCGGCGGAAAACTCCAAGTAGAAGCCGCGCGCGAAGGCGGCGAGGTGGACTTGATGTAAACACCTGCGAGTTGGGAACAGAAGATCGCAAAGAGCGCCAGGCATCGGATTCCAACCAGGCCTGCCTCTCCGGAAAGGCATTGTGTCGATGGTAGGTCAAGCCACCGCCCATCAATTTACCGAGCGAGCTTCCGCAGCCGGCGGCGGAGCTGGCACGTCCACACCGTCCGGCGGCAATACATCGGAGAATTGGTCTTCATCCTTGAGATATTTCTTCAAGCGAAAGAGTTCCTCCTTAAGCTGCGCGACTGTTGCCCGTGATGCTGGATCGTGATAAATATTTCGAAGTTCCTCTGGATCCTTAATCAGATCGAAACACTCCCATTGGTCTTTCTTCCAGTAGTAAATCAGCTTGTGGGTATTTACCGGTAAGAATGGTGGCGCGGCTGGGCGTGCAGATGGAATTTGCCGCAAAGCAACGATCAAAGCGCATGCCTTTGCGGGCAATGCGGTCGAGATGCGGTGTTTCATTGATCTTGCTCCCGTAACAACTCAGCGCGTGCGCAGCGTGATCGTCGGTCATGATGAAGAGAATGTTCGGCCGGACAGCGGCAACGGCGCCCGAGGTGGAAATCCAGAATGCTAAGGCGGCGCCGCAAACTGTTGAACGGAGCTTAAGGAGTAAGGCAATTTTCATATAGGCAGTTGGTCGAACATCTAACAAGCGCTCGTTGCGACGGCGAGGCTTTCCTTCGTTGAATTCGACGCAAGACCTCAGCGAACTGAAACGGAAAAGAAAAAAATATGTTTTGCACGTGACAGGAGAGCCGGGAATTATGGCGAGCGTGAGAATCTCAGCCGATTTTTCAAATTTCGTGGCGGCTCTGGCTTCAGTGTTTGTATCCTGCAACGCGTCGGCGAGGTCGGGGGCGTTCGGCTTGGCCAATGGTTTGCCGATTGCAAATCGCCGATATGGCAGAGCGAAACTCTGCCTTACGGTCTGCCAGGTTGCGCTTTTCGTTGCGGCGGCCAGCCACGCCTCGGCCGCAAGTTGGCCGCAACTTCAAGGAGACGCGCTCCGTTCTGGAAATGCTCCCACAGCGACCGTGCAAACGCCGCTCGGGCTTGTCGCAGCTGTGCCGTTGACCGATGCCATTTTTGCGTCGCCAGTCGTCAGTGACGGCATGGTCTTTGTCGTGGACGGCGCCGGAGTTGTTTTCGCCATCGATGTGATGACGCACAAGGAACGTTGGCGGTTCGCAACGAAAGGGGGATTGGGCAATTGCAATAACGTCGCGACTCCAGCAGTTGCGGGAAAGCACCTGCATGTCGGCACAACAGCCGGCTATTACTATGTTTTCGATAAGGACACCGGCACAGTGATGAAAGAGATCGATTGCCAGGAACCGATTTTTTCTGCGCCCGCTGTCGGACAGAATCGAGTGTACTTCGCCACGCTCGGAGCTCGAGTTTATGCACTCGAACCAAATGGCGACATGGCTTGGACCTGGGATTTTGTAAAGGAGGTCGTCAAGTTCGACGGCAATCGCTGGAGCGGCGCAGATTGGCTCGCGAGTCGCAAGGATCGAGTGACCTGGAAAGATCACTTCGTTTGCTCGCGCGACATCTGCCTGATCAATAATGGCAAGACCATTGTCATGCCCGCTGGAGGACGAACGCTGTTTCTGGAAGATAGCGGCAAAGGTCCAAAGCTGCGCGCGCTGGGCGAAATTCCCGATTACGCGGGCAAGGAATTTCCCGCCACGTTCGGCCAGAGCGCTGACGCGGCTGGGAACGTTTACGTGCAATGGCATCGCCGTGATAATTCCGGCCGCGTCGAAAAGATGCGGCTGGTCGATGACAAGCTGGAGATGGATTACGTAAAGGGAACGGAAACCCTGATTCGTCTACCGGGCCTGTTGAGCTTTGCGCCGGTGAGTATTCGCGGCGATGACGTCTATCGTGTTCGCCCGGAGCAAGGGCTGGGCTTGTGTCGTCACACCAACGGGAAGGATCAACCGCAAGCATTGAACGACGCTGGTTCGATCTGTCCGCCGGTCTTGACCCGCGATCATGCGATTTATGGCGGCCTGGATGGCAAGCTGTATCTGGTCCCATTGGCGGGCGGCACCCCCTGGTCGTTTGCCACAGCTTTCGGCGCACCGATTACGGCGCCTGTCGCGGTCGCCGATGGGCGGCTCTACGTTGCTTGCGAAGATGGTTATCTCTACGCGCTCGGCCCGAATGGAAACGCACCGCTGCCGACGAAAGATTTCCAGTTAACCAAGATTCGCAGTCCATTGACCGGATCGAAAGCCGGCCCAGAATTCGACTGGTACACCAATTATGGAGATTTCCAAGGTTCGAACGCAAACGATCAAGGATTGAAGCCTCCGCTGCGGATGCGTTGGGCACGCCGCTTGGAAGGCACGGTAAAGCACGAACCCGTCTGCGGCGGCGGACGACTGTACACTCACACTGCCGAAGGGCAGATTATCGCCGTCGAACAGGATACGGGCCGCTTGCTTTGGAGACGTTACTGGCCTGACGTCTATTTGTCGTTCACCTCGCCGCTCTATGTTGGCGGCAAACTCTTGGTGCCGCAGGCCGGAATGAAGCGTTCGCTTGTGCGCTGTTTGGACGCGGCCACGGGAAAACTGCTCTGGGAAGCGTCATTCACCGGTTCGCCCAGTTGGAGCCGTCAATTCCCGCCAGTTGTTCATGGCAAGGTCGCCATTTACGCTTCCGGGTCCGGCGAATACGCCGCGCAAGGAACGGAACCGCCCTTCACTTTTGGCGGCACGCCGGTCGATGCGGGCGGGCGCGAAGTGATGAGCTGGATTTATTCGAACGACAATCCTTACTATCCGAAACACAATCGCCCTCGCCTCTGGGCGTGGGACCTCGACACCGGCAAAGTCGTTTGGGAAAAAGATTTCTCTGAATATGGCCGCGGCGGCAACGACTGCGGCATCTGTTTGCTCGACGGCAAACTCTATTACTCGACCTTCTTCGGTTATGCGTCCAGCGCGCGTGCGCGGCGAGGGCTCCCTCCCGAAAACAACGGTCTTACCGCATGTCTTGACCCACAAACTGGCAAAGTCCTGTGGCTGACGACCAAATACTATGTAACCGCCAAATGCACGCTCAGCGCGCGAGATGGTCGCATTTACCTCGGCGGAAACAACCAGGCTTACGAAGGAACCAAGGACCGCTTCGTCTGGTGCCTTGACGCCAAGGATGGCTCGCTCGTCTGGCAGTCCGACCCAGTCACCTCAGCGTTAAATGTCGTCACCGTCGGCCAGCAATTCATTTTCTCCAATGCGCTGCGCGGCAAAGGGAATGTCTTCGACCGCCAAACCGGCAAAGTTGTCAGCAGCATCGGCCACAATTATGCCTGCTGCCGTTTCACATTGTCCGAGCCCTACGTCCTCGGCGCCAACATGGACATGATTGACCTTTCCGATAACGGAAAACTTGTCTCGACCGGCCCGGCCATTGATTCGCGCGAATGTCTGGGCGCCGTGGTCTCAAACGGTCGCATCTTTTACACCTCGCAAGCGAGCGGCTTTGTCGTCTCGCAGACCTACGGTGCTGATTCAGCGTCGTTGCCCGCCGTCTGGGAGCGGCGCTGAAGCAATCAATTGCAACAAGATTGCGCTTGCGCCAGCGAACCTCGGCGCTAGAGTTTTTTCCACAGTTTACCTAACGTGGCGATCCACCTTTCGCGGTGGTTTTTTATTTTAGCTGACTAGCTTTAACCGAAACGATTTTGAAAATCTTCAGCGGCACCTCTAATCCGCCCTTGGCAAAAGCTATCGCAGCTTCCATCGGGACCGAACTTGGCAAATCCACCGTTAGCGCTTTTCCGGATGGCGAAACGTTCGTCAAGATCGAGGAGAATGTCCGGGGAGAGGACGTTTATCTGGTTCAATCGACGTCGCCTCCGACCAACCATCATTTGATGGAGATGTTCATATTAATGGACGCTCTCCGCCGGGCGAGCGCGTCCCGCATTACGGCGGTCCTTCCATTTTATGGTTACGCCCGTCAAGACCGCAAAGATCAACCGCGCGTCCCAATTACCGCCAAGTTGGTGGCGAACCTTTTGGTGGCCGCCGGCGCGAATCGAATCCTCACCATGGATCTGCACGCCCAGCAAATTCAAGGGTTCTTCGATATCCCGGTAGACCACCTCTACGCGGCGCCGGTGATGTATGAGTACTTGAAGGCAAAGCGGTTGCCGGACTTGGTGGTTGTTAGTCCAGACGTTGGTGGGTTAAAAATGGCTCACGCGTACTCACAGGTATTGGAAGCCGGCTTGGCTATCGTGGCCAAGCGGCGCAAGAACGCAACCGAGATTGAATCGATGACTGTCATCGGTGAGATTCGCGGCAAAACGGTGCTGATGGTCGACGACTTAACCGAAACGGCTGGAACACTTACGGCAGCGGCGGCTTTGCTTAAACGCAAGGGAGCCAGGAAGCTTTATGCGTGCGTTTCCCACGCCATATTGAACGATTTAGGGGTGTCGCGACTCCGAAAATCTAATATTGACGAACTGATTACGACTGATACTGTTCTACGCCCTGCGTTTGACGGGGTTAATATCACCACGCTGTCGGTAGCGGGACTGCTTGGCGAAGCAATCAAACGAATCCATAGTAATTCGTCTGTAACTTCGCTTTTTGAGTTTAAGGGCGGACGCACCAGTTGAGCTGGGCGCCGCGATTAATTTGGATTTGGAAAAATTTAAGAATGAAATCTGTATCTTTGACTGCTTATCCCCGCGCGGGAGTCCGGCGGGCTGGTTTGAAAAAGGTGCGCCGCGCCGCGCGTATTCCCGCCGTGATTTACGGCCGGCATAACCCGCCTCAAAATCTTGAGATTGGCGCCAAGGACATGGAAGACCTCATTCACGCCTCAGCGTCAGAAAATATTCTCCTGGATTTGTCCGTTGCCGACGATCCGAAGCCGAAGCGTCTGGCGCTCGTGCAAGAGGTGCAGCATCACGCCTTGAGCGGCAAAGTCCTGCACGTCGATCTGCACGAAGTAGTCGAGGACGAAAAAGTCAATGTCAACGTTCCACTTGAAACTCTCGGCGAAGCGATCGGAGTCAAAACGGGCGGCGGCATCTTGGAGCATGTCTTATTTCGCCTCAAAGTCCGAGCCCTGCCGAAAGATCTGCCTGAAGCTATCCAGATCGACGTCAGTAACCTCGAACTCGGCAAGTCGATTCACATCGGTGAGATCAAAGCTCCGGAAGGTGTGGAGATTCTCGGCGACAAGAAAATCGTCGTCATTTCTGTTGCAGTGCCGAAGACCGAAGCTCAGGAAGCAGCTGAAGAAGCGGCTGCAGCAGCTGGACCAGCTGAACCCGAAATGATCAAAGAGAAGAAGGAAGAGGGCGCGGCCCCGGCGGCTGAGAAGGGCGCGGAAAAGGCTGCGGAGAAGGCAGCCCCCGAGAAAGCGGGCGAAAAGCCCGAGAAGAAGGCCGAGAAAAAGAAGTAAAGCCGCAGCTGTCAGTCCGCGCGCTTGACGCGGCCTAAACTTTCCCATGGAGAATTGTTATCTCATCGTGGGATTAGGAAATCCAGGGGCGGACTACGTTTCGACGCGCCACAATATTGGATTTATGGCCGTCGAACGACTCGGCGAACGGTGGGGCGGTCGCTGGACGTTCGAAAGAAAATTTAAGGCGCGTTTGGCGCGCATGGAAGTGAAAGAACGCCAAACGCTGGTTTGCGAACCGCAAACCTACATGAATCTAAGTGGGATAGCGGTTCAGGCGATCACCGAATATTATAAGGTCGCTCTGGGGCGTTTGCTGGTGGTTGTCGATGATGCCGATTTGCCGCTCGGCGAAATCAGAATGCGCGCCAGCGGCAGCAGCGGCGGCCATCACGGGCTGGAATCGATCGAGCAGCATTTGGCCACGCGGAATTATCCGCGGTTGAGGCTTGGCATCGGACGCCAAGCCAGCCAATCGCGAGAGATTACGGGGCATGTGCTTGGCCGGTTTGGTGCAGTCGAGTTTGAGGTCGTGAAAACGGTCATCGAACGGGCGGTCGACCAAATGGAATGCTGGTTGACGACTGGAATACAAAGAGCAATGAGTGAATTTAACGGAACGGTCAAACCTCCGGTAGAGAAAGAAAGTTAAGTGAATAAGTACGAAGGTCTGTTTATATTGAATACGGCGGGCAAGGAAGAGGGTATTAAAGAAACGATCGACAAGATTTCCGCCGAGATTGCCGCGGCGGGAGGAAAGGTCGAGACGGTTCAGAAAATGGATAAACGTCCATTCTCGCGAATCGCCAACAAGAAGTACAACGCGGGGTTTTACGTCAACGTCATTTTTGACAGCAAACCTGGCGCGATCGATCAGCTCAAGCACCGCTTCGCGTTGAACGACGAGATTTTTCGTGTTCTCTTTACCAAAGCGCCGGCGCCGAAGAAAGATCAGCAGGGCGCCTAAAGATCATGCCCAGTTATAACAAAGTCATCCTCATCGGAAATCTGACTCGCGATCCAGAGTTGCGTTACACCCCTAAGGGGCTGGCTATTGCTAAACTCGGTCTCGCTGTGAATCGTTCCTGGCGCGACCAAGCGACGGGCGAACTTCGCGAAGAAGTGACGTTCATCGATATTGATGCTTTTGGGAAACAGGCCGAAACAATAGGACAATATTTGAAAAAGGGCCGCCCGCTTATGGTTGAGGGCCGCCTCCGTCTCGATACTTGGGACGATAAACAGACGAATCAAAAACGCAGCAAGTTAGGAGTCGTCTTGGAATCGTTTCAATTCCTCGATTCCGGCGCCAATCGCGGCGAAGGGGGTTCCGCCGAACCGGCGCGAGCGCGTCCCGCTCCTCCGTCGGCCGCACCGTCTGGCGCGCCGGAAGCAGAAGAGAGACCCCCAGAAGAGGACGATGTTCCTTTCTAAGCGAAATAATAATTTTTATGGCCAAAACTGAAGTCATCCTTACTCATAATGTCGTCGGCTTGGGAGGCGAGTCGGACCAAGTAAAAGTCGCCGCTGGTTACGCGCGCAATTACCTTTTTCCCCAAGGTCTCGCCATTCCTGTGACGGCTGCGAACAAGCGGCGCTTGGAAGTCCTGCGGCAACGGCGCGCCGAGCGCGAATCTCATGAGCTCAACTCAATGACCGAACTCGCCCAAAGCTTGTCCAAGCTGACGCTGGTCATCGCCATGAAAACCGGCGAAGACGGCAAACTCTTCGGTTCCGTTACCGCAGGCACAATCGCTGACGAGCTGAAGCATCAATTCGAAGCTGCCGTTGACAAACGAAAAATCCACCTGCCTCAACCGATCAAAAAACTGGGCGAGCATGACGTGGAACTACGCCTGCACCAGGATGTCGTAACGACGCTTAAAGTCCGCGTGGACAGCACGACGCCTGCGGCAAAGCCTGCTGAATCTCCCGCTGCTGAAGGCAGGGCCGCGAAAGAACCGGCCGCCGCCAAAGCTGCGCCCGCCGAAAAGCCGGAAGCGAGGAAGGAAAAGGAGCGTTCGCAGCGCAAGCCACGTCCAGGCAAGGCCGAAACGACTTAAGCGTGAGCGCGCAACCCCTCGTCAAGTTGGCAGGACAGGGCGTCCCGCCTGTCTTGCTTCTGTTGTACGCGAATGCTGGACAGGCGAGACGCCTGTCCAGCGACGGTTCAACCGGGAGAGGGGTTGCCTAGCATGGCTTCACTGGCTGGAAAACTTGGCATTGTCTTCGGCGTCGCGAACAAGCGCTCGATCGCTTGGGCGATCGCGCAAGCTTGGCATCAGGCCGGCGCCAAGCTGGCCTTTACCTATCAAGGGGAACGCCTCAAGGAAAACGTCGAGGAACTCGCGGGCACGTTCGGCGCTGATACGCTTATCCTCCCGTGTGATGTCACGATGGACGACGAGATCACTCAGGTTTTCGCTCGCGTCGGCGAGAAGTTCGGGAAACTGCATCTGCTCTTGCATTCGGTAGCGTTCGCGCCGCGCGAAGCGCTCGAGGGCGACTTCCTCAGCACGAGTCGCGAAGCGTTTCGGATCGCTCACGATGTCAGCGCCTATTCACTCGTCGCTTTAGCTCGTGGCGCTGCGCCGATTATGACCGACGGTGGCAGCATTGTGGCCATGACTTACTACGGTTCGGAAAAAGTGGTGCCGCATTACAACGTCATGGGCGTGGCCAAAGCATCCCTCGAAGCGAGCACGCGATACCTTGCTTATGATCTGGGGCCAAAGAAAATTCGGGTGAACTGCATCAGCGCGGGGCCGGTCAATACGCTCGCCGCGCGTGGCATTTCGGGTTTCGGCGAAATGTTGAAGCATTACGAAGCGCACGCTCCCCTCAAGCGCAACGTGCTGCCGGACGAACTCGGCGCTACTGGCGCCTTTCTCGCAAGCGATGGCGCCGCCGCCATTACCGGCCAGGTGATTTACGTCGATTGCGGCTATCAAGTAATGGGGATGTAGCCGGCGTTGACGTTGCAGAAACGTTCGCAGAGTGGAAGCTTTTTGAGGAATTTTCGACCCGTCCGGCAATTTCAGCTTCTGCAGCGCAAACGCTGCGCTCCCTGACCGAAACAGAACATAGAAATACATTGCCCGATAGTCCGGCTTTTGGCTTTCTTGATGACCTATGAATGTGCGGCACTCATGCGTCAGCCCTTTCGCGTCAGCGCTTGTACTTATCGCGATGACCTTGCCAACTCAAAGCCAGGACAATCTTTTGCCGCTAACGTTGCGTTCGCGCGTTAAAGACGCAGAGAATCCAACATTTGCCACGGTCGAGAAAAAGGCGAGTTGGGATCCGAAAAAGACGGCCCTGATCATCTGCGATATGTGGGACGATCATTGGTGCAAGTCGGCGGCGCGTCGTGTTGACGAATTGGCCAAGCCAATGAACGACGTCGTAAAAACCGCGCGATCCAAGGGTGTCTTCATTATCCACGCGCCGAGCAGTGTGGTGAACTTCTACAAAGAGACACCCCAACGCAAACTTGCGCAAAATGCGCCGTTCGCCAAATCGACAGTGCCTTTGTCCACAGCGGAGCGCTGGGGCACAACTTGGTGCTGGCCGGACTCTGCCCGAGAAGGCGAACTGCCGATCGACGACTCCGATATGGGCTGCGATTGCGCCACGAAATGCACGATCCGCGATGCTTGGACACGCCAGATCGCGACGATCGAGATTGCCGCCGGCGATGCTATTACGGACAACGGGCAGGAGACTTGCAATCTGCTTCACGCTCGAGGCATTGATAACGTGATCCTAATGGGAGTGCACCTGAACATGTGCGTGCTGGGCCGGCCTTTTGCCATCCGTCAGATGGTGAACATCGGCAAGAACGTGGCTCTGGTGCGCGATATGACAGACACGATGTATAATCCCGAGAAACGGCCTCACGTGAGCCATTTTCAGGGAACGGTTCTCGTGGTGGAACACATCGAGAAATATTGGTGCCCGTCCTTTACCAGTTCAGACATCACGGGCCGCCCGCCCTTCCGTTTTAAGAACGACCCACGCGGACAGTAGGCCCAATTAGCGCCAAAAACGCGTGGTGGCTCCCATAAACTGTTTGGCAGGAGAGTGTGTCCCGCCTGTCCATCAACTGCGCACACCAAAAGCTGGACCGGCGGGGCCGCGCTCTCCTGCCTGCTTGTCTTACTTAAGCTCGTGGTCTGCGGGTTTGATGCCTTTCTTACCCTTGTTAAATCCAAAAAAGGTCGGCTTGAATTCACCAACATAATCAACGTTGCTCTTCGCGGGAATCTTGCCTTGCAACCCCAACCCCCAATAACAGGCATTGACGAGCAACCGGCGCAATCCCTCGCTTTCGAGGTCAGACGCTGCGCCAATGGTGCTGCCAATGATGCGCGATGTTTTCCCGGTTTCGCCGGTGTAATTGCGGACCCATATTAACGGCATCATTGGATTGTTCTTCGGGCCTTCCACAGGTTTATCGCTCGGATTCATGCCGGCCAGCACTTGGCCCAAGACGAGCACTTTCGCGTCGGCGGGTAAATGAATGATCCCATAAACATCCGTCGGTCCCCAGATGTCATCCACACTTTTGAGAATGGGATGATCTTTCATTGCGGCGTTAATAATGCCTCGCGTGCTTTCTTTCCCATGATTGCCATGGTGACTGATCCAGGTATCACCCAGCACGTGTTGGCCGAAACCGCCGGGCCATTCTTTGCTGCGCCAGTCGTACTTCGCGTAAGCGCTTTGTTTGTTTCGCTTGATTTCGAACGCATGTGTCGAAGTGCGCAATCCCAGGATCGGTTTTCCCGAATTCACAAAGTCGACGATATACTTCATCTGATCGTCCGGGGGCTCGCGGAACCGCGCGAAGAGGACCATCATGTCCGCATTTTCGAGCGCTTTCAGTCCGACGATGTTTGTCTGGTTATTGGGATCGATCGTGCCGTCAGCCGGGTTGATCGGAAAAAGCACGGTGCACTTGAAGCCGTGGCGAACGGCGAGAATCTTGGCGAGCATGGGCATGCCTTCCTCCGAGCGATATTCTTCATCGCCGGTGACGAAAACAATGTGCTTGCCTTGGCCTGGCCCTTCTTTGCCTTGGTAAACAACCCAATCCGCGGCTTTCATCTGCGCGCTTCCGACGAGATTTAGAGCCACGATCAGTCCTGTTAAATATTTCATAGCGTTTCCTTGATTCAAAGTGGTTCGTCTGTTCATAACTTAGCCGATAGAAAAAAACAATCAAGGAACCGGCTTTGGTTCGGCTTTGTCTCCGTTGTGATCATGGCCGTCGTGCTTGTCATTATCATGCGCCTCTGTTTTCGTGGTTCCGGTCCTTTCCGCGTGGTCGTGACCTCTTGTCTCAAATTTCCCAATCACAGCCGCGAGAAGCAACCCGGCGATCAAGGCGACTGACAGCTTGCCCCGATCGTGGGCGTGAAATTGAAGCTCAGGAAGCAGGTCACTCGCAGCGGTGCAAAGGAACGTTCCAGCAGCAAAAGCCAGAGCGCCACCCAGGAACACATCGGCCGAACCGCCATACGCGTTGGCTCCTAGATGAAATAACGCAACACCCACTGGAATAGCCAAAGCAAAAGCGCTGTTGACGAGATGCCGCGACTGCTTCGACCAACCGCCCGCGGCCATGAGGGTGCCAATGGCCATTGCGTCAAATGGTTTGTGCAAAATCACCACGAGAAAAGTCTCGAAACCCGCCAGCAATTCAACGCCATCCGCTTGCGTTTCCGCTTTGACACTCGCGGCCAGCGCAATCCCATCGATTAATGTGTGCAACGTCAATCCGAGCGCCGCGCCGCTCCACGACAGATGGCCCGCAGATTTGTCGGCCAAGGTGTGCGGTTGGTCGCCTTCGGGCGCTTCCTCGGGAACATCGTGATGATGGAAATGAAAGAAGCGTTGGATAAAAAACATGACCAGGAATCCAGCGAGCAAACACCAAGCAGTCCGGTCGATGGAACGTAACTCGAACCACGCGTGCGGGAGCAAATGCAACAGGCCTACCCCTAACATCAACCCGGCGACGAAGCTGGTTGCCACCTGCATCCGTGTATGAGTCAGCCGGACAAATAACGGAATCCAACCACCCGCGAGCGACGCCACCAAGATGAGAACAGAATACAACAACAGAAGCACGCCGGGTGAAATTAGGTTTTCGTCCATCTGGAGGTCGAAAGTGTACAGGGTTCTATCGCGTTGTCAGCACTCTTCTGCTCTCAGGACGCTCAGGACTGTCACCGCGCGCATCTCAGTTTCTTGCAATCTATGTTGCTATGCGTTCCCTGTAAAGCAAGGGCAAGATCAGAATCAACGAGCAAGAACCAAGCTTAACCAAGCTCAGCTCATATCCCTAATGCAAAGGGACTGGCGCGCCATCCCATCCATTCGGTTAAGGTATTGGCTGACGCTTTAGGTTCAGCGGGCGGGCATAGCGCCATCGATCCGTTCCTCTCGATCTTAGGTTGCGGGATCGAGGGCGCGTCGCCAAGCAACCGAAACGTGCTGGACTTTTTTAGCGACCGGATGCATTCGCTGTGTACAATGCAACTTAGTCATGAAGGTTAAACACGAACCCCTCGCAAGCTTGTGCAATGCCGTGAACCCTCAACGGCTGGTTCAGACAGCGGTCCAGCTAGTCTCAGCCCCAAGCCCGACCGGGGACGCTGGAAAAGCGGCCGACTGTTTGGCGGAGATTCTGCGCGCGGATGGTTTTGCTGTGACAAGGCCGGCGGCAGGCCACCCATCTTCGCCAGCTGTAGCAGTTCGTTTCGACAGCGGACGCAAGGGGCCTGTTCTGCAGTTCAACGGGCATCTGGACACAGTCCATTTGCCATTTGTGCCGCCCCGGGTTGATGGCGATCAGCTCACAGGCAGCGGGGCAGCCGATATGAAGGCGGGCATGGCTGCAGCCGTTGAAGCTTTGCGCGCGTTACGCGACGCGAACGCTCTTCGTACTGGATCAATCCTGCTGACTGGTCATGACCTTCACGAAGCGCCTTGGGGATTTGGCCAACAATTGGATCACTTAATTCGCGATGGTTGCGTCGGCGACGCCGTGCTAATTCCCGAACCGCTGAGCACTCAGCTTCCGGTGATTGGCCGCGGTGCGGCGACATGGAAAGTCTCCATTCGACGAACTGGCCCGCCGGTGCATGAAGTGATGAGGCCCAAGGACGAACCAAGTGTCATCGCGGCAGGCGCTGAATTGGTCGGTCGTTTGGAACGATTGAACAGGCAGTTGGCCTTTCAGTCGGACGCACTGGCTGGAAGCGCCAGTCTGTTTGTCGGTCAAATCCATAGCGGCGAGATATACAATCAATATCCGCAAGAATGCTGGCTCGAGGGAACACGGCGGTGGTTGCCGGGAACCGCGAAGGAAACGGTCAAAGCCGAATTCAGGGATATCTTGTCGCGCCTCGAAAAGGAAACTGGCGTTAGTATTGCCGCCGATTTTCGATTTATCCGCGACGCTTTCTTTTTGGAACAACAGCATCCATTTGTATCGGCCTTTCAGCAATCGTACCGAGCTGTCACGGGCCAAGACTTGCCCATCGGTCCAAAGCCCTTTGTCGATGACGGAAATAGTTTCTCGGCTGATGCCAAGGTTCCCGCCATTACGCACGGGCCACGCGCCGGTGGACAGCATACTGTCAATGAATGGGTCTCAATTGACGATTTGGTGCGCGTGGCTCAGGTGTACGCGCTGACGGCAGCGGCATTTTGCAGTTCGCCGTAAGTGATGAACCGCGTAGGACAGCGCGTCTCGCCTGTCCTGCCAGGCTTGGTGCACGCAAATGCCAGACAGGCGGGACGCCCGTCCTACGAGCCATTCCGCGGCGTGGAATCACTTCGCAGCCACGAGAGCATTTCGAGGAGCTTGGGCGGCTGGCCGGTGCGAAGAATTCCGATGCGAAAAATCTTCCCAGCCAGCCACAATACCCAGCCAGCCGAGACGAGCATCAGAACCAGCGTGCCAATCAAATCAAACAGAGGCGGATCAGCCATGGCGCGGTTCATCATGATGAAAGGCGTGTAAATAGGGATCCACGATAGAATCGTTGCCAACGCGCCATTCGGGTCCCGCGGGATGAACATCATCGTCAGCAGCGGCGCCATCATCATCATCGTAATGACCGACATGTAGCTTTGGGCTTCTTTCAGAGAATTGCAGACGCTTCCGATGGAGAGAAAGATTCCGGCATAAAGCAGGTATCCGAGAAGAAAATAAATCAGAAACGCTGGCAATAAATTCGATGTGCGAATGACCATGAATGCCTGGCTGGCCAATTCCGACTCCGGGCTCGATTTCCACGCGAGCACGCCCACCATCGCGAGCAGCCAAGCCCCAACCAATGTCAAGCCAATCGCGGAGATGCCCATCAACTTGCCCATCATCAGTTCTCCTGGGGTTACTGACGACAACAACACTTCAATCAACCGGTTTGATTTCTCCTCGATCGTATTGTTCAAGAGCATCTGGACGATTGAAAAAATGGCGAGCCACAACAGGTAAACGAAAGCTACCGGCGACCATTGACGAATCCGATCAGCCAGACTGACTGTCTCCTGACCAGCCTCTTTTTGGGGATTGAGATCGACGACGGGAACATGCGTTTGCAGCACATTGCGCATAGCGCCAACATCCAAACCTCGATCGAGCGCTTCACGACGGCGAACCTCGCCGTTGACCGCTCGTTCGATTTCATCGCGAAGCTGTGGGTCCGCAAGATTACCCGACCAATATTCAATTCCTTTGGGCGCATCTAACCCGGGCGCACCGGACGCAGACGCACCCCGCACAATTTTCTGATCGACATCGGCGGGAATCAAAATCGCGGCATGCAACCGCACCTTCTGGCCATCGACGGTGATCCGCTTGTCGCCACGGAGATATGGTTTCAACTCTCGGGCGAGCGAGGGCATATCCCAATCGGGTGTTATTTCTTTGGGCAGAGGAACTCTGTGAAAAATTCGCTTCGGCTCGATGAATGGCGGAGCATTCTCCCGGAGGTACGGCTTCAATTGGAGGAGTTGAGCCTCTCTGCTGCCTGGATCCTCCGCGGGACGCTCCGCTTCCGGCCCCGTCAAGCCGCCGACGAAATCGTCCACTCTTCGATTCGGAGCCGGGATTCTCTCCAGATCGATCTTGGTCAAAGCGTGCTTGACGGTATTGGGTTTGGAATATCGGACCGTGTATTCGTTCAAAGCTTCTCGAACTCTCCTATCGTGCGCCCGATCAAGACGCGCCGCGACGGTCTGCTCAAACTTGCCGGATTGATCCACGAAAACGAAATGGCGGATCGGGGCAGCTTTCTTTTCGATCCAGAGGGGCACTTGAATGCTGCCAAACAGGAGTAACGGAATAAAGGTCAGACCAATCCAGAATCCTTTGGTCTTGGCGTTGTCGCTGTATTCGCGCAGAGCGATGATGAATGCGTTTTTCATGGGACTACATGGCAGGACAGCGCGTTTCTTTGCCCATGAGCGGTACGGAGCGCGGACAGCTTTGTCCGCGTATCGCTGGCAGTTTGTTCGCATCGCGCGGACAAGGCTGCCGGCACTCCGTGCCGTTCATGGGCAAAAGCATCACTGATTGCATACTCGCTGATTAGGCATTGTGTTTGATGGAGGCGCAGCGTCGGAGCCGACGAGATGAACGAAGACTTCATGCAAACTCGGTTCGGCTTGATTGAAGCTGCGCAAGCGAATGCCTTTCGTGAAGCACGCTTGCAGGATGATTTGAGGATCGGCATTTTCCCGCAGTTGAAATTCCCAATGCGAACACGGCGGCGCAGACACCCCACCGCGGGCAAGTCCGTCATTTGGAAAGATTGCCAGGACCTCTGGCAATTCTCGCAACTGGCCGATGTCATCCTCAGTTTCAATACGGACTCGTCGCGGTATGGCTCGGCGCGCTTCTGGCAAGGTGCCGTCAAAAATCTTGCGGCCTTTGGCGATCAATAGAATGCGGTCGCAAAGGCGTTCCGCGTGCTGCATGACATGTGTCGAAAAAATTACGGTTTGGCCGCGATCAGCCATATCTCGAATCAGAGTCTCCATCACTTGCTGATTCACGGGGTCCAGACCCGAGAACGGTTCGTCGAGGATCACGAATTCCGGATCGTGGGCCACGGCGGCCAGCATTTGAACCTTTTGGCCCATGCCTTTTGAGAGAGCTTCGGCCTTGGTTTCCGCAAAGGCGCCGAGGCCGTAGCGTTCGAGCAATTCGCAGGCACGCTTGCGGGAATCGCGCCGGCTCATTCCTTTCAGCATGGCGAAGTAGCTGATGATGGCCCACGCTTTCATCTTCTTATAAAGCCCCTTCTCTTCCGGCAAATATCCGAGCCGCTGCCTGACTTCGAGCGCAGAACGTTTTCCGAGCACAGTAATTTCGCCTGAACTCGGCTTGATGATGTCGAGAATCATCCGGATCGTTGTAGTCTTGCCAGCGCCGTTCGGACCGAGAAACCCGTAGATCGAACCCCGTGGCACGCGGAAACAGAGATCATTCACGGCTTGAAAGGCGCCGAAGAGCTTAGTGACATGGCTCAACTCCAGAACGGTGCGGTCATGTTCTCGATTCTGCATGTGTGGCGCGTAGATCTTAGAAAGCGCTCAAGTGATACCGTTGCGCGAATGTGACCGGCAAATCGATTCTATTCCTAATTGCATTGTTAATCCTTCGGTTTTTGCTAGGGCCCAGCGCGTGAATGCGCCGCCAGCAGACCATTCACCCTGGCGCCAATTCCAGCACTGTGAGACGAAAGACTAAAACTCTGATCCCAGAGCGCAACCGTTTTCATCTGCCGGCTCCCGATCGGGCCAAGTCCTCCATGCGCGCCGAATCGCAGCGTCTCTCAGCGATCATTGCCACGCAACAGAAAATAGCCGCGGCCGCGCCGGATCCGGCTGGCATTATGAAGCTGGTTGTGGATCGAGCGCAAACGCTGACTCGAGCGGAAGGCGCCGTTATTGAACTCGTCGAAGGAGATGAGATGGTCTATCGCGCCGTTAGCGGAATCGCGTCGGCTCAGTTAGGCCTTCGGCTGGGTATTGCGACGAGTTTTTCCGGATTGTGTGTGCGTACCGAGGAGATTCTCCGGTGCGACGATGCCGGAGTTGATCCTCGCGTGGCCGGGGAACTAGGCCATTTGGTGGGGGCTCGCTCGGTGATCGTCGTGCCATTGAGACATCAGTACAATTCGATGGGTGTCTTGAAGGTGCTTTCTCTTCGGCTCAACGCTTTCAACGAATCGGACATTCAGACGTTGCAATTCGTCGCTCATTTCATGGCCGTGGCGGTGAATCAAGCCGTGGCTTTCGGAGCAAAGCAAGCTTTGCTGGCCGAACACACGCGGACAATTCTCCCGTTGCGCGAGAGCGAAGAACGGTTTCGCAGCGCGTTTAATTACGCGGCCATCGGCATGGCATTGGTCGGGATTGATGGCAAATGGATGAAAGTCAACCAGACCTTGTGCGACATTGTCGGTTATTCACAGGAGGAATTGCTGGCCCGCTCGTTCCACGATTGCGTGCATCCGGACGACTTAAAGAACAGCCACGAGCACTTTCAGCAGTTGCTGGCCGGAGATGTTCGGACCTATCAGAGAGAACTGCGCCATCGCCACAAATCTGGAGCAATTGTGTGGATTCTCCTCAACGCGTCTTTGCTGCGAGACGGTCAGGGAAAACCGATTCATTTTATCGCGCAGATCCAGGACATAACGGAGCGCCGGCGGGCGGAGGAAGCGCTGATCATGCAAGCCCAGGTTTTGCAGAACATGTCCGAAGGCGTTTGCCTGACGGACGAAAACGGGTTGATGGTTTACACCAACGCCGCTGAAGAGGCCATGTTCGGCTATGAACCGGCTGAACTTATCGGAAAGCATGTCGCCATTCTGAATCAATATCCTCCTGATGAGAATTCGCGCATCGTTCAGGAGGTGATCGACCAGGTTCAGACAACGGGCGCTTGGACCGGTGAGTTCACAAATCGAAAAAAGTACGGCAGCGACTTTACGACTTCGGCGAGGATTTCATTGCTGGAGATTTCGGGCCGCAAATACTTTGTCTGCGTCCAAGAGGATATCACCGAAAAAAACGGGCGGACGAACAAATTAAGAATTCTCTCAGAGAAAAGGATGTCCTCCTCAAGGAGATTCACCATCGAGTGAAGAATAACCTGCAAGTGATCTCGAGCCTTCTCAACTTGCAGTCGGGTTACATTCAGGACCAACAAACGCACGAACTCTTCCGCGAAAGCCAGAATCGCGTTCGATCGAGGGCGCTCATTCATGAGAAACTTTATCAATCGCAGGACCTTGTGAAAATTGAGTTTGAAGAATACGTCTTGAGCCTCGTTTCGATGCTCTTCCGCTCGTGCGGAACGAACTCCGGGGCAGTCAAACTGGACCTCTCGGTCGCTCCAGTGTTTCTGAACATTGATACCGCGATTCCCGTTGGCCTAATGATTAATGAATTGGTCTCCAATTCGTTGAAGTACGCCTTTCCCAACCGACCCAACCTCGATCCCCCCAACGGCCCCGTGCATCTTGAAGTTGTTGGTGATTCTGCAGGGTTCTGTGGGGGGCAGAGTTGAGTGAGTGTGAATGAACGGCTCTCGAAATTGGACCGAAAACCGCGTTGTAAAACTCCCCAGAGTTTGGGCT
>VHDE01000082.1 GCA_016871515.1 Verrucomicrobiota bacterium | reverse complement strand
GAAGTCATTCTTCCGCGACCGCATCATGTTCGAAGAGATGCGGTCTTTTTTTGTGCTCAAAGGAGGCTCCTCCTCCTTTCGCTTTAGGAGGCCTGTTTTATTTTGGGGCAGAACGTAGTTGTAGTGTTTGTAGTTTATGCAGTGAAGGAGTATTCAATGATCCCCCAGAGACGTAATCTGTCTGATCCAAGAACAAAACCCAAAGAAAAAGTGCCGGCGCTCAATGTAGCGAAATGTAGCGTCGCCTAACAACCTAGACGTCATTTGGATGGCCGAACGAACCTCCAGCAAGAAGTAACTCGACGTCCGGTGCATGCTGCACACGTGCCTCGGACTGCATTGACGTTGCGCTTTCCAATTCCCGGACATTGCCTTAGCAAAGAGGCATGCTGTTCTATGATACACACGCACATCTCGATTTTCCCGACTTCGCCCACGACTTGGCGGACGCGATCGAGCGAGCTAAGGCCGCCGGGGTCTCGAAGATAATTACGATTGGCACGGACTTAGCCAGCAGCGCCCGCGCAATCGAACTCGCGGAACGCTTCGCAAATGTGTATGCCGCTGTTGGCTGGCATCCAGGCCATGTCTCGGAAGCGCCGGCTGATGTGCGGCCAGCGCTGCGGAAACTTGCCTCCCATCCAAAAGTCGTGGCAATTGGTGAAACAGGCCTCGATTATCATCGTTTGCCAAGCAAGACCGCGGGCTTCGGCCCGGCTGATGAACAGTACAAACAAAGGCAAGCCGATCTGTTTCAGCAACAACTCGAAGTAGCGGCGGAGCTCGGGTTCAACTGCATCGTCCACCAACGCGATTCTCTTCAAGATGCTTTGAGGCAGATAGAACCTTTTGCTGGCCGTCTTCGGGGCGTCTTCCATTGTTTCGTCGATGACGTTCCCGCGATGCAACGCATCGTGGCGATGGGCTCGCTGGTCAGCTTTACCGGAATCGTTACTTTCAAGAACGCGCAAAATGTGCGCGATACATTAGCCGCAGCACCTCTGGATCGGCTAATGTTGGAAACGGATTGTCCGTTTCTCGCCCCGATGCCCTACCGCGGCAAACGTTGCGAACCGGCCTACGTTCGCGAAATCGCGCTGGCAATAGCGCAGGTAAAGAACTGCACGCTGGAGGAATTGGGCAAGGCCACGTGTGCGACGGCCGAAGCGTTTTTCCCTAAGTTGCGGTGAACCGCGCATCGTGCGGGCAGGCAGGGACAACATGCTGCGGCGATATTTTAAGGCCGGTGAATTCTCAGAAAATAAACCAAAGCGGCAAAATCATACGCCGCATGGGCGACGATCGGCGTGAACAAATTGTCGGTCGCCGCCCAAATCACTGACAGATATATGCCGATCAAGGTAGTGATCGTGAAATATTCGAGGCTCAAGAAATGAGCTAATCCGAAGATGAGGCTCGCGATGACGAGCGCAGGAACAGCTGCCCGAAGCGTGTCGTGCAAGATGCCTTGAATCAAACCTCGAAACAATAGCTCTTCACAGATGCCAGCCACGATAGAGATCACACCCAGCTGAAAGATGGACCATCCTCCGAAGAAGGGCCGAATGACGCGTTCGAGAACGGACCTTAGACGCCCATCGTAGGAGCTGTGGGAGTTCAGAGTCCAGAGCAGCAGCCCAAAGAGCGCAGCCGCGGAGCCAAGGCCTGCCAACAGATCTTTCCAGCTCCAACGAACGTCCCCGAATAGCGGTCGGTTAAATAACCAGGCCAACAATACGGCTAAAACTCCGAGCGACAACTCGAAGGCGCAACCGACGAGAAACCAACGGGACCCGGTCCGTAAATTCTGAGAATCCATTGTTTGATTTATCTAAGTCTCGGTCATCGCAGGCTCTTGCTCGTCTTGCCACAGCTCTAGCTATTTCCGGCCTAAGAGTTTTTCTTCGACGAAAGCAAGCGGCAGCCCGCGAATCAGAATCACCTTGTGCCGCGATGTTTGGCCGCGCAGTAATTCAATCGAATGACGCGGGCAATCCAACACGTCAGACAGCAAACGCAGCAACGCTTGATTCGCTGCCGCATCCACGGGCGGCGCTGTGACACGAATCTTTAGTTCCGATCCGACCGGTTCATCGATTTGGTTCTTCGAGGCGCGCGGTTGGAGTCTTACGGACAATGCGACCCCATCGGCATGAGGATGCAAGAATGCCGTCATTCGATCATAGGGGGAGACGTTGATAAAGGACCGGCAACCATCGCTTGCCGAGAGCCGCACCAACCAAAATCAGCGCAATCCCGACGATTGGAGCCAACTCCACTTTTCCGACTTTCGGCGAAAGCCATGAGATAGGCCGGAGGATGTTGCGTGCGGTAACATTCACAAAACTCCAAAAGGACGCGTTACCCAGATAGACGTAACTGTTGAGCAGATGGAGCACAAGCAATCCGAGCAACAGAAATTCCCACACCATAACAGAAGCGAGGCTAACCACTGCGCTTTGTTGCCAAAGTTGCGCGCTTGAAGCAGTCGATGGAATAATTCCCAGGCGAGCCAAGCTCGCGTTGGACAAAGCCCAACTCAAGAGGGCGACAATCGAAGGCAAGGCTAATTTGATCGCTGCGGGAATCTGCTCCAGCCAACCTAAATGAAAACGCAAGAGCTTTTGCATCGGCTCCATGTCTGGAATACTGCGGTTCGCTGCGGAAATGAGCAGCAGCCATGCATAGAACCCAGCCAGCCAAAGTCCGAAGCTCACCACCGAAAAGAGCAGCATCAATAAGAAATAATCGCTTCGGAATGGCAAGGTGATCGCCACGAGGTCAACGATGGGCGTCCAATTCGTCGCCGATCCCATTTGCCAATAAAACAGGCTGCCAACGACAAGAGGAACGCCCAAGCTGATTAAGTTGAGCCAGCGCCTGGCTGCCTGCGGTTTGGTGCGCTTGAGTGTGGAAAGCAGCGAAAACTGCGAAGCCAGGTTGGGCTCGACAAATCCGACGGAGCGCCAATTCACCCAAAGAAGCAAACAAGCAAGGTTGAGTATCAGGTGAACCAGGATCATCTCACCAAATGGGCACGGTCCGGCTTCTGCCGAACGCAGTATCCCTTCCTCTAGTTGCGCTCGAAAAGGCTCGAAAGCACCACGATTACCCGATCTGCGCTTTCACTGGAGCAGCGGCCGACGTCTTACATCATCTTCAACAGGGTATCGGCCATGTCGGATGGAGTAGGAGCAACACCGATTCCAGCCTCTTTGAAGGCCGCGATCTTCGCGGCCGCTGTGCCTTTGCCACCGCTAACAATGGCGCCCGCGTGTCCCATCCTCCGTCCAGGCGGAGCGGTCGCGCCGGCAATAAATCCCGCGACCGGTTTTCGGCAATTCTTTTTGATCCATTCGGCAGCTTCTTCTTCTGCGGAGCCACCAATCTCTCCGATCATGATCATGCCATGCGTCTCTGGATCGTCGTCAAACATTTTGATGACGTCGAGATGGGATGTCCCATTGACGGGATCGCCCCCGATTCCGACGCAGGTGGATTGGCCAACGCCGCGCGTGGTGAGTTGCCAAACCGCTTCATAAGTTAATGTGCCGCTTCGCGAGACGACACCGATATGTCCCTTTTTGTGGATATAACCTGGCGCGATGCCGATGCGGCAACCGCCGCGCGATTCCGGCCCTTCACCAGGAGTGACGATGCCGGGGCAATTCGGGCCGATCAGCCGCGTTCGCTTGTTCTCCATCGCGCGCTTCACCTTGACCATATCGTTGACGGGTATGCCTTCCGTAATGCACACGACCAGAGCAAGCCCAGCATCGACCGCTTCGAGAATTGCATCAGCCGCGAAGGGTGGCGGAACGAAGATGGCTGAGGCGGTTGCACCGGTTTGTTTCGCAGCCTCAGCAACGGTATCGAAGATCGGCACTTTATTTTCGAACATTTGTCCGCCTTTGCCCGGAGTGACGCCTGCCACAATCTGGCTGCCATATTCCAAGCTAAGTTGCGTGTGCCGCGCGCCAAAGCTGCCGGTAATGCCCTGAATGAGAACCTTAGTGGAGGGTTGAACAAGAATCGCCATAGTTAAGCGTGAATCGTCAGTTGCAAAGGTCCCTAACTTTCCCCATAAACCTGCGCAGTAGGATAGGCGTCCCGCCTGTCCAGCATTTGCGTACACGAAGACAGGATGAGACAGGCGAGACGCGCTGTCCTACCAGGTTCATGGTCCCAATGCGTGCGCAAGGTTAACGGCCGCCGACTGCTTTGACGACCTTTTCCGCGCCATCCGCCATCGAAGTAGCGAGAACAAGATTAAGCCCGGAGTCCGCCAATGTCTTGAGGCCCGCCTTGACGTTATTGCCTTCGAGCCGGACCACCAACGGAAGCTTTAAGCCCGTTTCCTTTACCGCGGCAACAATTCCCGTCGCAATCACATTGCAGTCCATAATGCCGCCAAAGATGTTTACCAGAATCGCTTTGACGTTGGGATCGCTGAGAATGATTTTGAACGCGGCCGTTACTTGTTCCTTGCTCGCGCCACCGCCGACGTCCAGGAAATTGGCCGGCCGGCCGCCGTAATGCTGGATGATATCCATGGTCGCCATGGCCAATCCGGCGCCGTTGACAAGACAGGCGATGTCGCCGTCCAGCTTGATGTAGTTCAGATTAAACTTGCTGGCTTCGATTTCGAGTGGCGCTTCTTCGCCCAAATCCCGCATCTCCTGAATATTCTTGTGACGATAGAGCGCATTATCATCGATGGAGATTTTCGCATCGACCGCGACAAGAGCCTGTTTGCGGTCCGATGTTTCGACAATGCAAAGCGGATTGATCTCGACTAAGGAGGCATCACATTCCCACCAAACTTTGTAAACACCGAGCAACAGTTTGGCCGCCGGATTGATCAGATCACCCTTGATGCCTAAAGCTGCCGAGAGCTTGCGGGCTTGGTACGGCATCATTCCCACGGCGGGGTCAATCGCCTCTTTGACGATCTTCTCGGGATGTTCTTCCGCAACTTCTTCAATGTCCATCCCGCCCTCCGAACTCGTCATGACAATCGGACGCGATAATGCGCGGTCGAGCAGCACCGCCAGATAGAATTCCTTTTTAATGTTTGAAGCTGCTTCGATTAGAACCTTGCCAATGAGACGGCCATCCGAACCGGTCTGCTTGGTGACCAACACTTGTCCAAGCATGGCTTGCGCTGCTTCATAAAGCTGGTCAGCGGATTGACAAACTTTAACGCCCCCTTGAAATCCGTTTTTGAAAGTCCCCTTGCCGCGTCCACCTGCATGGGTTTGAGCCTTGATTACGACACGGCGCGCTCCGCTGGCGAAATGCTTCTCAGCGGCGCTCCTGGCTTCGTCTGCAGTGGAACAAACCTGCCCCGGAGGAACGGCAACACCGTTTTCCGTCAGCAGTTGTTTAGCTTGGTATTCGTGAAGGTTCATGCGGATTTCGAGTCGAAGGGGCTATGGCTGATTCCTTAGCAAGCCATCGATAGATAAATCCAACTACTTGATGCTTCTTAGTCGGCTTCATGGCCCGTGGAATCTATCCCATTCTGCTTCGATTTGCTCAAAGAATTCAAAGATGATCCGTTTGACTTCACGCCG
Organism: Verrucomicrobiota bacterium; assembly: GCA_016871515.1. Taxonomy (GTDB): domain Bacteria; phylum Verrucomicrobiota; class Verrucomicrobiia; order Limisphaerales; family SIBE01; genus SIBE01. Next base: position 19,394 of record VHDE01000082.1, on the reverse strand, counting down.
ATCGCCTCCTCAAGTAGTTATAGGCGCAGGCCCCAGTGACCGTAAAGTTTTCGCGGTCCAGCCAGTATTTACACTCTTTCTCTGCCTTGCGGCAATGGATGTGTATTGGTTCGTTGCGCTCGTTGGCATAAAAGAAAAACCGCCAGCCGTTGACAAGCATGACGGTTGGCATAAGGCATGCAAGAAGTCCACGTTCGCAGCCTGCAGCAGAAATTATCGCTGATCGATCGGCGTCACTTTCAACCCGACCGGTCCGGTGTAAATGCTCTGCGGACGGATCAATCGGTTGTCGGCCAATTGTTCGAGAATGTGGGCCGTCCAACCTGAGGTGCGCGCGATGGCAAAGATAGGTGTGAAAAGGTCTGTTGGGATGCCGAGCGAATAATAAACCGTGGCCGAGTAAAAATCGACGTTCGCATTCAGATTCTTTTCTTTCAGCATGATCGATGCAATCCGCTCGCTCATCTGAATCCATTTCGGTTCGCCAAGCTTTTCGCTGAGAATCTGCGCCATCCGCTTGAGGTGCGGCGCTCGGGGATCGAGCGTTTTATAAACGCGGTGGCCAATGCCCATGATCTTTTTCTTTTGGGCGAGACAATCGGCAACCCAGGCGTCCACTTTCTCAAGCGTGCCAATCTCCTGGAGCATCTTGATGACGCCTTCGTTCGCGCCGCCGTGCAGCGGTCCCTTCAAGGTGCCAATAGCCGATGTGATCGCAGAGTACATGTCACTTAACGTGGCAATGGTAACTCGGGCGCTGAAAGTTGAGGCGTTCATCCCATGGTCCGCGTGCAACACGTAACACATGTCCATCGTGCGTTCCTTCTCGGCAGACGGCCTCTCGCCATCGACCAGATAAAGGAAATTCGCCGCTTCGCCCAGCGCGGGATCGGAAGGCAACAGGCTTTTGCCTTGTCGAGCGCGGTGAAAGTAAGCGGTCACGATCGGAATCTGAGCGATCAACCGGAGTGCTTTGTTCTTTTGCGCCGCCGGCGAATCGTCTTCGGATTCGGGATCAAAGCAGCCCAAGGCTGAAACGCCGGTCCGGATGGCATTCATGGGCGGTGTCGATTTTGGCAGGCCCTTGATAATTTCGGCCACGCCTTTCGGAAGTTCTCGTTCGCGGACCAGTTTGCTCTTGAGTTCGGCTAACTCTTTGGAGTTGGGCAAGCGCCCCTCGTGCAGAAGATGAACGACCTCTTCGTACGAAACTTTGCCGGCCAATTCGTCAATGTTGTAGCCAGAATAAATCAATTCGCCGATGTCGCCTTTGACATCACTTAAGCGAGTGCTGGCGGCAACAACGCCTTCCAGACCTTTGGAGGGAGCAGCAGTTGTGGTCATGCGAAATCGGGGACGCTAATGCTAGTTTTGTTCAGTTATTGTTCTAGTTGTGCTCAAATGTGCCGGTGAATCTAGGTAACGAGTTCGGGTCAGTCAACGGTTTTCCCTATCACCCTATCACCTTGAACAATTCGGCGGCCATCGGCACATTCGCGCCGCACATGGGCAGACGCTCCGAACTACCCATTGGAATTTTTGACTCCGGCATCGGCGGTCTAACAGTGGTAAAACATATTCATCGTGTTTTGCCGCGCGAAGATTTGATTTATCTGGGCGACACCGCTCGCGTGCCCTACGGCACCAAGTCCGCCCCCACCGTCATCAGATTCGCCTGCGAGGATACTCGTTTTCTCCTTCAACATCGCGTCAAAGCCGTCGTCGTGGCGTGCAATACAGCGTCGGCGTGGGCGTTGCCTACTTTGGAACAGAGTTTTAGCTTGCCGATTTTCGGCGTCATTCTTCCGGGAGCAAGCGCGGCCCTGAATATGAGTCGCAACCAACGGATCGGCATCATTGGAACCAGCGCGACGATTCGGAGTCAGGCTTACACGCGTTGCATCTTAGCCCGAAATGCCGGGGCGCAAGTGTTCGCGAAGGCCTGTCCACTCCTGGTGCCGCTGGTCGAAGAAGGATGGATGGACCACCCTGTAACTGTGCAGGTCTTAAAGGAGTACCTGAAACCGCTCCTCCGTCATGGTATTGATACACTAGTGCTGGGATGCACACATTATCCGCTCCTCAAGCCAGCCTTGCGAAAAGTTGTGAACCGAAGGCTGGCGCTCGTCGACTCCGGAGCAAGCTGCGCTACTGATGTGCGCGAACGCTTGCAGAGTTATCAATTGCTGAGCCAGAACCGCCGTCGAATCGGAAAGATTTGGCCATTCGTGACCGACGAGGTTGAACGGTTCCAAGAGCTCGCCAAGCGCTTCCTTAACGCCCGAACAGAACCGCCCCAAAAAGTCGATTTGTCGGGCTAGACTTTCTTGCGCTCTACAACCAAACAAATGACAGAGGCGATGGCATTGGTGATGATTCGTCCCAATCCTATCACCGCAACTCATTCTCTGATGGAAGCCCTGGCTGCGAAGCCGCTGGTCGCAAGGAAACCAAGTCGTGTTTACAGTGGGTGAGTGCTTCTCAATATCCTCTCATGAAAATCCTCTGCGCATTTTGTCTAGCCATGCTATCGATCGCCGCTTTCCCTCACCCAGGAGGCGGCATTATCGCCCTCTCTGAGAATTCAGTGATCGTGGCCGATCCGACGGAGAATTTCGTCAGGCTGCTCGAAAAGGGAAAGGAGCCGAAACGACTCGTCTCAAAATTCCATGGCCATTGGATGGCCCAAGGTCTTAACGGCAACCTGTATGTCGAAGCGTTTCAGGAATCGGGAGGTGCCTGGAGTTCTGCCGCTTTCCAATTCGATCTACAAAGTGGAAAACTCACCGAAGTCATCCACCGCGATGAAATTCGCGCCCTCACCTTCGCCGTGGACCGCGACGGTTCGCTGGTGTTCCAGCGAGGTTCATCGCTCGTCTCGCGCGCGAATGGTAAAGAATCTCCCTTCAGGCCATCATCGAACCCGCCGATGGTTGGAAAGGTGACGGCCTATGCGTGGGCTCCCGATGGCGAATTGCTGTTTAGCGATCAGAACCAAATTCGTCGCATCGACCGCAACGGTGTTGCGAGCCTCGTCGCTAAGATCGAAGGCAAGTTCCTGGAACCCAATATCTGGAACGTCAGTGAAACGCCCACCATCTTCAGCCTCGCTATTGACGACAAAGGAAGTGTCCTCGCGGCTCTGCCGGACCTCGGCAAGGTCTATCGCGTTGACAAAAACGGCAAGCTGCACGAAATCGCTCACAGCGAAGACGGATGGCGCGCGACCGGCGTCGCTACTTTTGGTGATGCAATCTTCCTATCAGAAAGCGACTCGCGGGCGTCCGCCAGTCCGCGGGTCCGCATAGTGCGATCGAATGGAACGGTCGATTTGCTGACTATCCCGCCGCCTTCGAGATGACGCTGAACTGACTGCGTGAAAACGATCGGGAACGAGAGGATACACAAGCGCTGAAACGACCAGTGGAGTCATTGGGACAGCAAACCGACGAAACGGATTTTATCATACCAAGGCTTGAACGACGCTGCGATCTCATCGAAAGATCACCGTCTGCGTTATTCGTGCCGCAGGGCTTCCACTGGATCCATGTTGGCGGCGCGAAACGCGGGGTAGAGCCCAAAGATCACGCCCACCAACGCTGATATCGAGAAAGTAATTATTGGCGACCAAAACGTCACGATCGTGATCATCTTGGCAAAGTAAGTCACCAGGAAGGGGATGCTCACACCGAGAACGACTCCAATCAAGCCGCCCGCGCTCGCCAGCATGACAGTTTCCACGAGGAACTGGACGATGATATCCTGCCGCTTTGCGCCCAAGGCGCGTCGAATGCCGATCTCGCGTGTTCGCTCCGTCACACTCGCGAGCATAATATTCATAATATTCATAATGCCGATGCCGCCGACAATCAGCGAGATTGCCGCAATGGAACCAAGGACGATGTTGAAGATTTGTTTCGTGCGTTCAGCGCGTTTCAGCAATTCGAGGGGCACGACAATTTCGTAATCTTTCTTTTTGTGATGCCGCTCCATCAGGCCTTGGATGGCCCCTGAAACTGGAACGACCTCCTCGGGCTTCGAAACCTTGACCGTGACCTCGTGTAACGCGACGCGTTCTTGCTCGAAACTGCCGCTGCGCATCTTGCGGAGGATTTCGCCGCACCGTGTCTTGGCTGTTTCAAGCGGAATAAACATACGATCCGCCCCGCTGGCCTGGCTTTGGGTCGCGTCGGGCGGTTCATCGGTTTTCGCGCTTTTGCTTCGCGGTCCCATAATGCCGATCACGCGATAATAGCCGTTACCAACCCGAACATCTCCGCCCATGGGTGAATCCAGTGGAAACAACTTCTCCGCCATCTCCGCACTGAGGACGCAGACATTGGCTTTCTCTTCCATCTCCGCTTCGCTGAAGAAGCGGCCTTTGGTGACGCGATGATTCCGCATTTGCGGGTACCAGGGCACCGTGCCCATCACATCGCAATCCACGCGCCGGCTGATGTTCCAGACGTACTCGCGGATGATGCGCGCCGGAACCACCACAGTAACTCCGGGAATGGTGGCTTCGATGCGTTTGATGTCCGTGTAGGTCAAGCCGTATTGAAGCACGTAGCTTTGGTTGTTCTTGTCGGATACCTTCTGCTCTTCCGGCGGTTTGACGCTGCGCAGAATGATGTTTTGGCTGCCGAGATTCTTGATTTGTTCCTGGGCCTCGAAACTCGCGCCTTCACTAATCGCAAGCATCGCGATCACCGAACAAACGCCAAAGACGATGCCCAGCACGGTCAACAATGATCGGAGGCGATGCAGCCAAAGGCTTTTGATCCCGAGCCGAACGGTCCGTTTGAGCCGCGCTGCACTCAGCGGACTCACGGGACGAACCATTCGGTGGCCGGGCCGCCGAATCGTGCGGATGGAAACGGGCGAAGTCACTTACACGAGCCCCTCCCCATGAACCTGCGCGGTAGGATAGGCGTCCCGCCTGTCCAGCATTTGCGCACACCAAGAGCATAGACAGGCGAGACGCGCTGTCCTACCAGGTTCATGGGCGCAATGCGCGAAATTGTGTTTCGGAAAAATCTCTCCTTGAATTTGCTAAGGACGCGTTCCACCGCGTCCCTGACATCTCGGCCTAAAGGAATCAGGGACGGAGTGGAATCCGTCCTTGCCAAATTCAGGGAGAAGGGCTCGTGCAACTTCATACTCGCCGCCGAACATCAGTTTCCACTTGTCCGTCCCGCAGGCGAATGGAGCGGCTGGTTCGGCGAGCAACGTCATCGTCGTGCGTGACCAGGATGATTGTTTTGCCTTGAGTGGTCAGATCATCGAAGAGCTTCAAGATTTCGGCCCCGGACACCGAGTCGAGATTGCCTGTCGGCTCGTCGGCAAGAATGATCAATGGGTCGTTCACCAACGCACGCGCGATGGCCACGCGTTGCTGCTGCCCGCCGGAGAGCTCGAATGGCTTATGGTCGAGCCGTTTTTCCAATCCAACCAATGCCGCCAATTCCTTAGCCAGTGAGCGGCTCTCTTGCTCGGGCCAGCCTTGGTAATAAAGCGGAATCTCGATGTTCTCTACGACAGAAAAATGCTGGATCAAGTTGTAGGACTGAAACACGAAACCAAGCCGCGCTCCTCGTATCGCAGAAAGCGCGTCGTCGTCCATCAAGGACACATCTTCGCCCCCGAGCACGAATCGTCCAGTGGTGGGCCGGTCCAAACAGCCGAGCAGATTGAGCATCGTCGATTTGCCGCAACCCGACGGTCCCATGATGCTGACGTACTCACCTTGATGGAACTCTAGCGAGACGCCGCGCAAAGCCTCCACGGTGACCGAACCCATCTGGGGATGTCTTGCAATTGGACGAGAGCGGCGGCGGACACGGGGGAATGGTTAAATGGGTTAAATGGGCCGCGCCCGCGGGACCGCACAGATTGAAGTCCGCTTCTGACGCGCTGAAACGTCTAAAGCGATGCCCAGTCACTGAGGCAATTGGAATGTAACTCATTTAACGATTTAACCATTTAACCATTTAACACTTGTCACCTATTTAACCATGCTCGGTCCGTTCACGCCTTCGCTTTCGTCGCTGTTTGCGTCGGCGCAGCCACTGGTTTGTCTTTAACCGCCTCGCCAGGTTTCTTGCCGGGTTCGCCACTCTTCGGTTCACTTCCGACTTCACCTCCGTCTGAATCCTCCGGAGCCTTCAAACAAACCTTTTCGCCTTCTTTGATTCCGCTCTTAATCTCGATGAACTCGTCGTTGAAATCGCCCACCTCAACTTCACGGCGCTCCTGATCGGCGCCATTTGCGACGTAACAGTATCGCTTGCCCTCAGTCGTAGTGACCGCCTGCATCGGCACATAGACAACTTCCGGTAGTTGTTTCACGACAACCTCGACTTTGGCACTCATGCCAGGCTTTAACCAATCCTGCACGCCCTGTATGGCAATCGTCGTCAAATAGACCTTAAGATCGGGATTCATCCATCGGTTCTGCGAATCCGGCAGCACGCCCACCTTAATAACCTCCCCTTCGAGGACCTTGTCCGGGAATGCGTCCACGGTGATGCGCGCTCTTTGGCCTTTGGCAATCTTCTTGATGTACGTTTCGTGAATCTTCACTTTGACGGACATCTTGAGCATGTCGGGAATGGTGATGATCGACTGGCGTTCGCGCACCGTCGCGCCTTCACGAATCTGTTCCTGCCCGCTGTAATAAGTACGATTCGTCACCACCGCCGCCGTAAACCACGAGTCCCTGCTTCTTCGCTTTAATCATGCACTTCTCGACTTGCTCCTTCAGGTCCTTGCGCTGTCGCAACTCGAGATTGTATTTGCCTTGCGCCGATTTGAGCTTCGCTTCGGCCTGCGCCAATTTGGAGACGGCGCCTTTCCGTGCGCGATCCAATTCTCGCATGGCTTCGACATACTTTGACATGAACTCCTCAGCTGACTTGAGGAACTCGTACTTCAGAAAGAGTGAACGCGCGGTTTCAGCGGTTTGCACTTTCAACCGGCTGGTTTCGAGCTTGAGCGCTTCGCTATCTAGCTCCGTCTTGGTGACGAACCCGCGTTCGAAAAGGCGTTGAGTGCCTTCCAACGTCGTTTTCACCTGGTTGTATTCCTTCTGGGCCACCTGCCAATCGTCTTCCAGTTTGCGAATCTTTTGTTTGGCCTCGCCGTCACCCAAAACTTTTATGTCGGCGTATTTGGCGAAGTCGATCATGACTGATTTCGGTGGCGCGATCGGTGACGGGTTGGCCGACACCTGAAATGGCAGGCTCGGCTTCGTTTCGGTTTTCGCTGTGGTGTTCGTCAGCGCCGACTGCAGCACCTGCAAAGGCAGTTCGCCGCTGGTGATCGCTAGATCTCCATCAGTGCCGCTGGCGCTGCCGCCGCCCGAAAGCTCACCGTTCGAAGTCCCCGTGCTAGCAGTGCCTGCACCAACTGTGGCGGCGTGCCCGAGAGCAGGGGGCTCCAGAGCTTTGGGAGCCTTCGAGTTCGATTCCTCGGTGGGTTCTTCGCCTAAGCCGAGTTGTTCGATAATCTCCTTCGTCGCTTGATCGCCCATGAATTTCTCGAAGTCCATGCGAGCGAACTTGGCTTTCTGCTCGGCCGCCTGGTAACGGAACAGGATTTTAGCGCGCACGACTTTGCGCGAAGGTTGCGTTCGCGACTGCGCCACCGCCTGGAGAGATTCCAACTCGGGAACCGTGATCAACAAAACCGGACGCTTCGATTTTCCAGCCATCTTGCCATGGAACACCTTTATCCACCACGGTCTGTCGATACTCTAATGAAACGATGTAATAGATAACCTTCTTCGACGATCTTGAGGACCTTGATTCCCTGATAACCAACGCGCACTTCGCGCTTGACCTCCTGGGACTCCATAGCCTGAACGCTTCCGCCTTCGAGAACTGTTATGTCCAACAGCCCGCGCCGGGCGACAAAGATGGTGCCCGAAGCATCGGTCTTGGCGCCGTCCTTGAAGAGAAACCAGGCCAAGCCAAGGGCGCAGGCGACGGCTGCGTAGCGCCACTTGGGCTTTTTTGAAGAAACGACTTAATTGTTGTTTGGTTTGGCATTATCCCACTGATGAAAATTGATCCGGTGCCGGCTCTCAAACTATGATGATCCCGATGCATTTGCTGTTGTTCTACGATGTCATTCCCAATTATGCCGAGCGTCGGCTGGCCTTCCGGTCCGCGCATTTGGCCCACGCTCGCGAAGCGCATCAACGCGGTGAATTGCTGCTCGGAGGCGCGCTCGCGAATCCGATTGATGGCGCCGTCCTGCTGTTCCAAGGCGCGTCGCCAAGCGTTGCCGAGAACTTTGCCAAAGCGGACCCGTACGTCCTCAATGGGCTTGTCAGCGCGTGGCGGGTTCGGGAATGGACGACTGTGGTGGGTGACAACCCGGCGGTCGATTTGCCAGCCGAACTCTGATTGCGTCGCCATAATGGTGGCCGCATCTCAAACAGCGCACCAAAAACATGCAGGCCGCATGACTCGACAGCCGTCCTAAGCTAAACTGTGATCATTATGGTGCGTCTTTTTCCATTCGTGTTGGTCCTGTTGACGTGTGGTTGCACGACCCACACCCACCACGTATTCCACGGACGCATGGAGAACCTGGCTGGGGATGGTTGGATCGAGGAAGGAACGCGAGCTATCGGAGGAATGTCTTCGATACCGAGCCAGAATGGCGGGCGGCTTCTGAGTATGTCATTGGATCCGGCAGTTTCGTTTGTGCTGCGGCATCCCGTCGTCGAACCGGAGAAGACGCTGCATGCCCAATCGAGCAACGGCGAATTGCGAGCGTGGCTGATTCGCAAATCCAGACCGCTGGGCGGGCCGCTGCGGCCAACCAGCCTTTCCAAGGAGTTCGATCTATCCGCAGCCGTACCGCTCAAAGGAGAGATGGAATTGGATTGGCGCAATAACCTGGATTTCGTGTTGCGCGTCGATGTCCGCAGCGAGGGAATAAACTACGCCGCATTACGCGGCCAGTTCGAAGCGCGTCACGAGCGCGAGTTCGATCCGAACATGGTTTGGGCGGCGCCCGCTATGATGATGGGGATCGGTATGGCGACGACAACCTCTCGTCATGTCGACCCGAGCAAAGACACAGATCAGGTAACGCTGGCGTTGGTCGATCAACAAATCCAGCGGATCATGAAAAACCGAAAGCGTCACCGCAGTTTTTGCGTGAAAATTCCGAGCACGGGCGAATGCATTGACTTTTCCAACGGCGCCACGCTTCTGGATAAGACGGGCGTTCAAATGCAAGGGTTCGGAGCGAAAGGACAAGATGAGCGCCTTGCCGCGCTGAAGGCGGTTTGTGCAGAGACAAGGCTTCGCTTGAGAATTATTCCAATGGAGAACGAGGAGTCGATCGCGTTGATTGATATCTATGGCGAGCCGCCGGCAGTCGCAGGAACGGCAAAGGCCATCCTCAAGGGCGCATTCGGAGTCAAGGACGCGACGCCGCTAGAATTCATTCGCATGGACTGAACCCACGTGCTCTCCTAGTATCCGTGGCCCGGCACTTCGATCCGATAATCAAGCCACTATCGCTGGCTGGCTAACTGCTTCGGAAGCTCTTCGATCAAATCGTTGGTTGCGTAATTGGTGTGATTGGTTTGGGCGGGTGGTTTGTGAGTTTCAAAGAAAGATAGCTGTGACGTTATCTTCGAGAGGCATGTTCCTGGCCGCGTTACCTCCGCTTTCTTGCTTCGTAATGTTTTTCTCCCTCGCCGTTCACATGTACCTGAGCTTGGGCGCCTGGCCCGAAACCATCGGGAACCATGGCTTTAGCGACGCCCTGAATTAGCATGCGCAACTCCGAACCCCAGCGGGTCGAGTATCTGGCGTTGCCACCGCGTGCGGGTAAACCGAGCGGTTGAATTTTAGTTACCGGATCTTGTGAAGTTAATAGAGTCGAATTCAAAAAGTGTCGCCACTGGGAGACACTTTCGAGTCATTCAGCCTGTCGCCCATATTCCTCAAGAAATACCCCTAGCCGCTGTGGAATTATTTGGCCGACGATTTGCTGGCTGAGGTGCTGCCGCCCTTTTTGCCACCTCCAGCGGTCAGGACCGTCCCCGTGAGGACGCCGATAGCGAAGAAAGCAAAATACATTAACGCGGCCGGCTGAGAAATTTCTTTGCTAATCAGAGGCGGAAGTTTGAACGGCACCGCCTTCAGATTGTGCATCCCCATGATGACTAACAGCAAGAGGATGACGATCAGGAAAACTGTCTTCAAAAGAAGCTTCGCGTTCATAAAAGTTAAAACGAGACGACGGTACGAATTACCCTTGCAGGCGTCAATGAGCATATGATACGTGATGCTTGATACGTGATGCTTGAAGGGTCGGAATTGGGATTCTCGAAATGTCGGCTTGATCATTTCACGCCTCACGTTTCACGCATCATTTCTCATGAGCATTTCTACAAAAACGGGCGACAACGGCACGACCGGTTTGATGTACAATCGCCGAGTATCGAAGCGCCATCCGCGCGTCGAAGCTTACGGCTGTGTCGATGAACTTAACGCCGCGATGGGACTGGCTCGAGCCAGCACCGAATACGCGTTCGTGCGCGACAATTTGTTGATCATTCAAAAGGACTTGGTCATCGTCATGGGTGAATTGGCGACGGCCGTCGAGGACTTGCCTCGTTACGTCAAGGACGGCTTTTGCTTGGTTAAACCAGAGTTAACCGCAAAGCTCGACACGCTGGTCACGGAGATCGAATCGCAAAAAGTCAGCTACAACGATTGGGCGACTCCAGGCATGGCGTTCCACTCCGCGGCATTGGACATGGCCCGGACCACTTGCCGGCGGGCCGAACGCCGTGTCTGCGCGCTGCATGAGAACAACCAACTGCACAATCCCGAGATTCTCGTTTATCTCAATCGATTATCGGATTTGCTCTGGTTGTTTGCGCGGTGGGTAGAGACAACGATGAGTCGCCAGCGTTGACATTTCTACTTACTGCAATAGTCAAAAGTGTTCGCCGCTTGCGTACAAATTGTGGCCGGATTTCGAGTTTCGGATTTGGGCTTTTGGCTCGACTTCTCCGGCAACCGCGGGTAATTGTCCATCCAAAATCAAGCCCAGACACCAAATGAAACAGACCACAATGCGAGCGGTGGGTGTGATTCCAGGCAAACGCGAACTTCGTCTCCTCGAACATGCGATGCCTCAAATTACAGGGGCTTACGACGTGAAGATTCGCGCGCTCGACGTCGGTATTTGCGGGACGGACAAGGAGATTTGCACGTTCGTTTACGGGTCGCCACCGAACGGTTCGGAATATTTGGTCTTGGGTCACGAATCACTTGGCCAGGTGGTTGAAGTCGGTGCGGGGGTTTCGGTCTTTCAACCGGGCGATCTGGTTGTGCCGTCGGTTCGGCGTCCATGTCCGCACACTCATTGTGGGCCTTGCCAAGCCGATTTGCAGGACTTTTGTTTTACAGGGGACTTCACCGAACGTGGGATCAAAATGACCCATGGGTTCATGACGGAATATTATGTCGAGGAAGAAAAGCATTTGACTCACGTTCCGCCCGAGTTGCGTGACGTTGCCGTGCTCGTGGAGCCATTGACCGTGGCTGAGAAAGCATTGGCGCAAGTTTGGAAGGTGCAAGAGCGATTGCCTTGGATCAACCGCGCCGCAGCCAGTCCGGGCGCCGGTTTGCGCGCCGTCGTGCTGGGTGCGGGGCCAGTGGGGATTTTGGGGGCGATGGTTCTGGTTGTGAATGGCTTTGAAACCTACGTCTATTCGCGGTCGACTGCCCCAAATCAGAAAGCCGAGTTGATCGAAGCGATCGGCGCGAAATATATTTCATCTCAGGTGGAAACTCCAGAGCAGTTGGCCGAGCGCGTTGGCAATATTGACTTGGTGTATGAGGCGGTCGGCGTCGCACGCATTTCGTTCGAAGTATTAAAGGTTCTCGGCACAAACGGAATCTTCGTATTCACGGGCATCCCGGCTCCCAAGCCGCCGATGGACACTTACGCCGATGAAATTATGCGCAATTTGGTCCTGAGGAATCAGGTGGTGGTTGGGACCGTAAATGCGGATCGCGCGGCGTTTCAGGCGGCTATTCGCGATTTGGGAACGTTCATGTATCGTTGGCCTGCCGCCTTGCGCTCTCTGATTACAGGCCGGTATTCGATTGAATCCTACAAAGACTTGTTGCTGGGCGACCGCGCTGGCATTAAGAACGTGATTGCCCTCGATTGAAGGATCGTAATGGGCGAAGTTGTATTATCCCATTGCATGACCTTTGATTGGAACTTTCTGCTCACCGTCGCCCAGGACGAAGTCCGGGCAGTCACTGCTTCCCTTCCAGTCGAGTTAGAACCCGTCGCGCGCCAAGTGCCGGTCACCTACGATCCGCGTCACAATGGCGATTTGCACCCGCTCAACTTGGAGGACACGCTGGGTCTGTTTGTGGGGAAATCCTACCTCAATACCGAAGATGCCGCGGAAACGATGCCGGCACAAATCATTCTGTTTCTCGTGAACATTTGGGCGTTCGCTGAGGAGGACGAGACTGCTTACCGCCGCGAAGTCCGAACAACCTTCCTCCACGAACTGGGGCACTTTCTAGGCCTGGAAGAGATCGATTTGGAGGAGCGAGGGCTGGTGTAAGCGAAGCCGGCCTTTTCAGAACTCTACTTCAAGAAACGACGCAATCCAATTCGGTTCTAACCCATCTGTCCGCGCGTGACACCCAGCTGATTGATCAACTTCAATTCGCGCCAAAGTTGATTGCCGCTGATTTGTCCTTCCAAAAGCCCAACATACTGGTCAATCGTTCGCGTTACTTCATCGGCGTTCTCATTGAGAAACTCGATGCGAAACGCGCGCACGCCAAGATCAAGAAAGCGTTCTACATATTCAGCGCCCGTTTGCGCGCGCGCGTTGAACACGGTGTTTCGGCAGCCGATGTCCGCTTTGAGCGGATGTTCCGCTCCGACACGATCACGCAGTTGCACCTGATGCTTGTCACAGGGACGCCCGCAATTCGTGTAGTCCGTGCCCTTGGACAGAAAGGCACAGAACACGCAATGCTCCATATGAAACATCGGCATGTGCTGATGAATGGTGATCTCAAACCATTCCGGAGGCGCGGATCGAAGCAGCGCTTCGAGTTGGACAAAGTTCAAATCATACGAAGCCGTCAGCCGCTCCAAACCAAATCGATTCCGGAAGTAATCGGCCGTCAGCGGATTGGCGACGTTCAATGAAAAATCGCCAACCAACCGCTCGCCAGCAAAGAATCTCAAATGATCGTAATTGCGAACCAAATAGCCATCCGCCTCGCACGAACGAACCTGCTTGAGCATCCACTCTTCCCCCATCTTGAAAATGCGGGGAGGCGCCACGAAGATGCTCGCATTCCGATCGTCGCCCGGCTTTGGCCATTCACGGAATTGCGCAACGGCCAAGCGATACTTCTTCGGGTCTTCAAACTCGCAATAGATCGTCTGGGTGCGGCGCTGCAGCGCGGTCTTGAGTTGGTCGAGATTCCGGACCAGAACAGTTAGGTTAGCTGCTGGCCGCTGTGAAGCGGACTTTGCTGTCTCTGCACTGGTGGTGCTTCCCGCTTGGACACCTTTCTCCACACCGGGGACTAAAAAGTCCCCAGAACCCGCTGACAGGAATGTCTGCGCTACGGTACGAAGCGTCCATCGTTTCGGTTTGGTTCGCTGCGTCTCAAGTTCGGCAATGACCTGCCGGCGCAGGCGATTCATCTCCTTCATCGGGAGAATGACCTCGCCCTCGAGATGATTGTTCAATGCGCCAAGTTTGAAAGGAGTTCCGCCCATGCGTCCAAATTGCTCGACGAGCCGCTCGGTGGTTAAGGGTTGCTTTTCTGCTTTCGTCAAAGGCATCGCAGACGCCACCTGAACGATGTGGCCCAGTTCGTCGCGCGCGACAACGGTGAGTGGCAGCCCAATGGACCCATGAAGATCAAATATCACTGGGCGCTGGAAATGAGGTTGATCGCCGCTGAAGGTTGCCCGGAGCCGGCGATCCAATTCCGGGTCGCTCGTTTTCCATAACTTGTCGCCGATTTGAACGCGTCGGAAATCGACATGGCCATGGCCAAACGACAGCCATGTGTTTGCGCCGGACTGCTGCACTTCGAAGACGCGCCCGCCTTCCTCGGCTTCGTCCGGATGTCCGCGATCAAAGACAACGCCATCTCCAGCCTTGAGTGGAGCTTCCAATTGCACGGCCACCTTTTCATCCTTAACTCCCCGAATGGTTCCGAGGAACACGCCGCGCTTCTTGCCGAATCGCGCGTGAACCAGTTCCTGGTTGTTAATGCCACGGAACCAACCCGTGAATAAACCCCGCGAGAAAGCCATTTCCACATCGTAACGCGCCTCGAGGCCAATTCGCTGAACCCGTGATTGCCGAGCGCCGGTCCCATCGCACGATGCGGCCTCCCGCCCGAGCTGGTCCAGCGCTTTCCGGTAAACCCTCGTGATGTTGGCGACGTATTCCGGACTTTTCAAACGCCCTTCAATCTTGAGTGAAGCAACACCCGATCGAATGAGATCGGGCAACACTTCAAGGCCTGCCAGGTCTTGCGGGCTTAAGAGATAACGACGGTCCCCCAACGGAACAACCCGGCCATCAGAAACCAATTCATACGGCATGCGACAGGCCTGCGCGCATTCGCCGCGATTGGCCGAACGTCCGCCCAACGCTTCGCTCGTTAGACATTGGCCGGAATAAGCCACACAAAGCGCACCATGGACAAAGACTTCGAGCGGGAGGGCGGCTGATGAGTGTGTGAATCGTGAATCATGATTCGTGATTCGTGATTGATCGGGTTCGGGCGAGGATGCAGCACTTTGCGTCGACTGAATTTTCTCGATCTCCTTCAGCGAACATTCGCGAGCGAGCACCACCAAGTTGCAGCCGAGCTCCCGGGCAAATTCGACGCCGCCCGCGCTCGTGATGGTCATCTGCGTCGAGGCATGAATTGGAAAATCCGGTGAGAGCTTTCGAATCAGCCGGCAAACGCCGATATCCTGGACGATGGCGGCATCGACCCCCGCAGCGATCATCGTGCGAATGTACTCTTCGGCCTCGGTGAGTTCGTTAGCAAAGACAAGAGTGTTAAAGGTCACGTAACCCTTGACGCCCCGTCGATGCAGGAACTCCATGAGCTTCGGCAAATCGGCCTCGGTGAAGTTATGGGCGCGCATGCGGGCATTAAAGCGCTCTAAGCCGAAGTAGATGGCATCAGCGCCGCTCTCGACGGCAGCCTTGGCACACTCCCAATCCCCCGCAGGCGCCAGCAGTTCAGGCCGACGCAACGATGAAGTTGAGTCTGCATAAACCGCCGCTGCCGGCATCGTGCTCAATGCGTTCGCTGTGTTGGATTCGTTCGGTCCGCTCTGCATGCGAAATTGTCGTAAAAGCTACGATGGATTGACGATTCCGCAATCTTCAACTGGATCGGATGTCGTCGGCGGATACATTTTCCGCGTCGCATTGCTTGCGCTGCTCGACTACAGTGGGTTATGCGCGTTTTGATAATCGGCTGCGGTTACGTGGGATTGCCACTCGGTGCAGAGCTCGTCCGGCAAGGACACAGTGTGTTTGGCATTCGCCGGACGGCTGATTTGGCCGCAGAGTTGATGGCTGCTGGAATCCAGCCCTTGGTGGCTGACATCACACAGGCTTCGCATCTGGCGCAGCTTCCAGGCCCATTTGATTGGGTCGTCAATCTGGTTTCTTCAACCAGGGGCGGAGCGGACGAGTACCGATCTGTCTATCTGAACGGAACCAAGAACTTGATCGATTGGCTTTCGGCGCAGCCGCCAAAGAGATTTGTCTATACCAGCAGCACAAGCGTCTACGGCCAGACTGACGGGTCCTTGGTGAAGGAAAGCAGCCCGACCGATCCAGGGAGCGAGACGAGCCGGCTCCTGGTCGAGACCGAGAAACTGCTGCTGGCCGCGGCGCACGAGAAGGCTTTTCCTGCGATTATCTTGCGTGTCGCTGGCATCTACGGGCCAGGTCGAGGACATCTGTTTCAGCAATACCTAAGGAACGAAGCAAAGATTGCCGGAAAAGGCGACCGGATCATCAACATGATTCATTTGGATGATCTGGTCGGGATTATCATCACGGCGCTCAAAAGTGGCCGAGCCGGCGAAGCATATAACGCCGTGGATGATGAGCCCGTCGCGCAAATTCATTTCTTCCGCTGGCTCTCGGAAACCTTGGGCAAATGGATGCCACCGTTTGCGCCCGCCGAGGATGACGCTGTTCGCAAGCGTGGCGTCACCAATAAGAAGGTCTCGAACCGGAAGATCAAGATGGAGTTGGGCTATCAGTTCAAGTATCCAACCTTTCGGCAGGGTTACACGGCGGAAATCGATCGACTCGAAAAAGCAGGCCAGTTAAGCATCGAACTGGAACCCCGCTAAAACACGCTGAAGTGAACAACACTGTCGCGCCGTACAAGAGATGGCGCGCGAGGTAAGTCGCGTATATCTGGCAGCGAGGCCGAGCTTCTGCCTGCGATGCCCCCGAGAGCACGCCTGCGCTGCGCAACCGGTAAAAACTTTCGCCAATCGGACACCGTTTGCCCGAGAGAACTTCCCGCATCGCTTCGCACAGCTAAGCGTCCTTGGCCATAAGCACGAGAATCCTCCGCAGGTGATCCCCGTAAATCCCATCGTCGCGATCGGCTTGTCCTTCCAGATCTTCGAGGCTGATTTTGCGATCAACGATTTCGTGCAGGCCACGACAAGACAGGTAAGGCTGGCCGCTCACCAATCTGTCAAAGCGAGCCCGTTCACCTGGACCTTTCAGAGGCGATCCAAAGCGTTCGTTCAGATCCGCCAACTGGTCGCGAGTGAAGTCCTCCAAACTCAAGCGCGTTCCGACATTGAAAGGCGATTGATTCAAGTCCTTGATGAACAGATGTGCTTCGGTCGCGTAGGCAATAGCCAGGACCAGTCCATGCCCAGGCCCGCTTGGATCGAGCGCGCGTTCATTGTGCCACGACCGGAAAAGGGCAAAGACCTCCGTTCCGAAAGGATAGTTGAAGAGTAGTTGAAGAGCCGGTCTATCTCGTCGATTCCCCACACCAGGGGTGGGTGAACTTTGTCCAGAATCTCCTTGCGCAGGAACCGTTCGAAATTGACGCGCACTGCAATGAAGTGGCTCGGATGCGCCCCGCGCGGCGATGCCTCGTGAGCCAGTTCGACCTCAAAGGCAAACATCTCATTCTCGACAGACACAGCCGAAAGCAATGGAATCACCACGTCAGCACTTCGAATCTGATTCTCGATCTCCTTCGCCCAATCGAGCCCGAAGGTTCGGTTTCGATCGATAAACAAGCAACAGCCATTGGCCGCCAGAGCATTTTCAATTCGATGCAATAACTCTTCATCCGTTTGAACATTGCGGTGGTACAGCAAGGCCACGCGAAGATTGCGTCGGGGCTCGCAAATCGGATGGCTCCGGGGCGCGAGCGGCAGCCGAACGTTGACCGGTGGCTTCGTGCGTGGACTTCAAATCGTTCGCCATATCACATCACGTCACCTCAGAAGTGGAGTTAAGAATTGGTTCGGCGCTCAAGGCCGAACGCACTGGTTAGATCTCCGTACTCTGTACACCTGGGGGTAGATTGAAACTGTCCGCCAATGTCACGGATTTTCGGCGAGGAAAATGAAAGCGCCAGCCTTATCTGCCGTACAGACATTCTTCAGGACAACGCAATCCCGGCGCGTTTGTCCAGGGCTGCGGTCAAGAACATCCCAATGCGGTTGCCTATAAAAGGCGCCGTCGCAGAAAGTTCGCGTAAAGCTGGCAGCGCGCCTGAACGTCCGCCGTCGAGCCGCCGATAACTAAACCTGCCCTTCGCAATCGATAAAAGCTCTCCGCGCTTGGACAGGGCTGGCCGCGCAGGACGGCTCGAACGACATCCGCCAGCGCGCTATCCTTGGCTAGTGACATCAGAATGCGCCGCAAGTGATCCCCAAAGATTCCTTCGTCGCGCTCTGCTTGGGCTTCAAAATCCGCAAGGCTTATCTTCTTAGCCGTCAATTCGTCCAGTGCGCGCCGGACGAGAAACGGTTGACCGCCAACCAACCTCATCAACCGGCTCACTTCGCTTTGATTCTTAAGCGGGTTCCCGTAACGGAGGTTCAACTCGGCAACCTGTTCGGCCTGGAAGTCTTCCAGCACAACACGCGTGCCAATATTAAACGGCGATTGGTTCAGGTCCTTAATGAAGAGGTGCGCCTTCGTCGCGTAAGAAATTGCCAAAGTCAATTTTGTCCAAGGCCCATCCGGCTCTAACGCCGGTTTGTTGTGCCACGAGCGATCGACGACTCGAACTCTTCATCTACATGTCGGACGACGTAGAATTTGGAAGCTAGCGGCACCGCGCCGCCTGGAGATTCCAGGACCGGCCGCACTTTAGCGGAACCCGCCGGATGATTAGAACGCAACGCCTCGAGCACGCCGCGCATGGCCTGCTCATCATCCATAGGACCGGCCCAATGAATTTGCGTCAATGAATCGAGGAGACTAGCCATCTGACTCGGGAGAGGATCAGAGAACTGAAGGCGCACGGGGATTATCCGCGCTTTCTCCGGTTGATCACCAGATGTCTGATTGGCCACTTCGATCTCATAGGCAATCAACTCACTCTCCACTGATGCCTTCGAAAGGAGCGCAATGACCGCGTCCGCCTGCGCGATTTCGCCTTCGATCTCGCGAGCCCATGCGACGTCGATCGTCACACGCCTGTCGACGAACACCTGGCAATTCTCTTCCACCAGCCGCTCGTGGAGCAATGTCATCAGCCTTTCGTCTGAAGGAACATTTGGCTGATAAAGAAGTGCGACGCGCAAAGGATTGGCGGAAACCGGCGCGCTCGCTGCCACATCTCCAGACGATTTCCCCGCGCCGGAGCGTATTGTGGCCAGTTCATCGTGCATCTCTTGCGCGGACTGAAAGCGCTTCCTGGAATTCAGCTCGCATGCTTTGAAGATGACGTCATAAAACTTTCGCTGCCGTTCACGCTGAGGTCCTTCTTGGTGATCGCTCGGAACCTCCCGAAAATTCTCCAATGACTTGCCCGTGCTGATCTCGTAAAGAACTTTTCCGAGACTGTAGATGTCGGCTAGGCCGCGGCTTTTCTCCGCAATAGCGGATTGCCGATACGAAGGTTAGCATTTTGTTTGGAACATTCCGTTTTCAGTTCTTTACGCTTGCGGCATGAGTAAACCCAAATGCCGCGACATTTCTGCTGAAGCACAACACGTTTTAGACCATGGCCATATTCGGTTGCTGACTTCTCCCGAGGACATCCAACGGTGCGACGCACTAATCGTCGAACACCATTACCTGCACGCTGTGACTTTGGCAGGTGAGC
>VHDE01000081.1 GCA_016871515.1 Verrucomicrobiota bacterium | reverse complement strand
TTGCACGCTCTGGTTTTTTTCAGGATCGCAACGATCGCCGCTCATCGTCTCGCCGAGGACCGAAAAAGCGGAGCGCTCGAATTGCTCATGGCCACTCCACTGGAAGTGCGTCGCATCGTGCGCGGTCAGTGGCTCGCGCTCGCGCGCCAGATGGTGGCTCCTATTTTGATCCTCGTCCTGACGCAAGCCTTCTTTTTCTGGAGCCTCATGGAACTCTTCGTGGTGGGCGAAGGGCGTCAACTTGGAATCAACTCGCCTTGGCAATTCATCGAAGCCGTTTGGAGCGGTAATCCCAGACTGCAGGGCGAGATGGTTTCCGTGATGCGGTTCATGGCTTTGGTCATCGCTGCTCTTACCGTATTGGTCGTCGTTAGTTGGATCACCCTCGGCTGGGTCGGAATGTGGATGGCAATTCGAGTCAAACACCCGCGGACCGCGCCTTGGGCGGCCTTGGCGCTCGTGCTCATTCCGCCCTGGCCCGTTTACGGCGTCATCTTGTATTGGCTGGATCACATCAGCTCGTTCTGGAACGAGTTCGAATATGTCTTTCTCTGTTTGCAAATCGGTTTTGGTTTGGGGTTGCTCCACACGGCAATCCTATCGGCCTGGGCCTGGAGGAAGTTGCGCCGGCACTTCCGCGTCGCGGTGACCGACCGTTTTCTGTTCGTCAATATGAGATGGACTTGGCGGCAACGCGCGCTCCTGGCAGCGCGCTTCGCGTTGGGCGGCGTTTCTTTGTTCATTCTCCTTGTTGCTTGGCACAAGGTCGAGAACTGGCGAGGCCAGCGGGCTTGGACCAAGTTTCAAGCTGAGATGCAGGCCAAAGGCGAGAATCTTGACCTGAACGCTGTCTTGCCAGCGCGCGTCCCCGACGATCAGAATTTTGCGGCTGCGCCAGTTTGGGAGCCGGTGTTCGGTTTTGTGGCCAGCACCAACAAGGCGCAGGCGCTTGCCAAACGCCGAACTCTCAACACGCTCGAAACGGTCAATCTCGAAGGCCAGCCCCAGGGTTGGATGGGGTACAGCTATGGCAATCAACCGCGCGGGAATTGGCGGGAACAAATGCCAGCCAACCTGACCAACTTGCAGAAGCATTTCCGCGCCCGCACCCAGTTTCCAAAACCGCTGCTGACGAATGCCGAACCGGCTGCCGACATTCTGACGGCTCTGGACAAGTTCCAGGTGGAACTGGACGAATTCCGCGAAGCGGGCCAGCGTCCATTTTGCCGATTCCCGATCGACCATTACCCGGCGTCACAGCGCTATAGTGTTACGCACCATCTCGATATCCTGCACAACGTCGGCGAGGTCTTGCAGGTTCGCGCGAGCGCCTTGCTCGCTCTGGGAAAAAGTGACGAGGCCATGAGTGATGTCGCGTTGATTCTGCGTTTTGCGGAAGCGCTCCGTCTCGAACCTTTCGTTCAATCTCAGCGTATTCGACATCATTTGATCGGCTTTGCCATCCAGCCAATTTGGGAAGGCCTAGCGTCGCGCCACTGGTCCAAGGAACACATCGAGGCGATTGAGAAACAGTTCCAACGCTTCGATCTGCTTGCGGATTACCAAAAGACCATCCGCGGAGAAACTCTTCTGCAGATGGATGCCTGGAACCGCTTTCGGCTCATGATGTCCGGTGACTTGTCACAAAGCGACGGCCACGAGATGCGACGCCTCCACATGAAACCTTTTTATCCAAGCGGTCGCGCTTATCATCATCAGATAGCGGTGTACCATTTCTACGAAGGCAGCCTTGTTCCAGCAATTGATCCAAAGCAGCAGCGAATCTTCATGAACAAAGCGGAACTAGTCCAGCGCGAGCTCGAAACGACCGGCGTATTTATGAACAATCGAACAGCGCACCAGACGATTGGCGGTTTTGCCCAAGACTCAGCGCGCCTTCAGACTGGCGTGAACCAAACGATGCTGGCTTGTGCTTTGGAACATTATCGTCAAGCGCACGGTCAATACCCAGAGACGCTCAACATGCTCACAACGCAATTTCTCGGCACGATCTCGCACGATCCGATCAGCGGTGGCCAACTCCATTATAGGCGAACGGCCGACGGCCAATTCGTTCTTTACTCGGTTGGCCCAAACGAAAAAGACGACCGCGGGATTGAACGGAACGAAGTGGATTGGGTCTGGCGATATCCGAGCAAGTAGGCGGGCGGCCGCCCGGTATTCAGGAGCCTGCTTCGCCTTCATCGTAAACTTAATCGCAAGCTTTGTCCTGGCGGCGCCTGCTGCGAACCACATCAAGTTCCGAAGCAAAACGGCTTCGACAAAGTTTACGACGATGATTTCAACAATGAGCGGCCCGGCGGTGGACTCGATTGAGACGCTTGTTCCGCTGGGCAGGATGCCCATCTCTACGGCAGGCCGGAGGCCTGCCGCGACCATGTCTCGGGATGCGGCTCGTTGTCGTTGTTCCAGCGGCGGCGCGCTGTGTCGGTTTCCTCCACCCATTTCGTTCGCTTGCGATGCTCGACGTGCCCGTCGCAAAAAGCCATGTTCGCGCCTTGCGCGTGCACGTCGGCCACGCGGATGCCGAGCTTTTGCATCCACGGGACTTCAGCGAACTTGGTGCTGGCGAAACGGAGAACTTCATCCACAGCGACCTCGTCGCCCATTGCGATCATGTTGGCCGATGCTTGGATCATTGATGGGGTGAGGGCAACGGAGGCGCTGCCAAGGTGCTGGCCAGCCGCGTTGGTCGGTTGAAAGACAATCCGAGAGAGTCCCAAGGGTTTTTCGACGCAGATCGTTCCGGCTGTGCCAGCGCCATTATAATGATAGCCAACTTCGAAAGGCGGCTCGATCCGCGGCCCGAACAGCGAAGGCGGAGTTTTTTGCCTTCCTCGCGCTGGACAGTTAAAGATCGTGCGCGGTCCTGTGCTTCGTTGGATAAAGTCATCGGGATTCGCGCCGCCCCGTTCGAGATAGGCCTGTAGCGCACCGAAAAACTTCGACGTATGGCCATCATGCCGGAGCCCCTTTGGGTCATAGATGATGGTGTCGCGCGGATAGGTTCGATGATCATCGACATACATTGCCAAAAGGATGCCTTGTTGCCGCAGATTGTTTTGGCAAACAAACGGCCGTCTTGGCCTTCCCTTTCGCCCGGCTGAGAATTGGCAACAAGAAGCCGGCGAGTACAGCGATGACTGCTATGACGACAAGCAATTCAATCAGGGTGAAGCCGCACAGCGTCCGGAATGTGGTAAACCCGTTGGACGAACTCTTGAATTTCATGCGCGTTTATTCGCCTTCATTCGTGGCTGAATGCTTTTTCGCCGGTTCCTTAACCCGCGTTTGAACCCTATCAACCTGAAATTTCAGAGTCAAATATCTTGCGGATGATCTGAGCAAGCTTCGGAGGTAGATAGGGCCTGGCCAGGAAATTGATCCCTTCCTGCAATTCGATCCGCTTGTCAGCAATGTCGGGGCGGTAACCGGAGGTGAAGATTACTTTCAGAGCGGGCTTTTCGGCTTGCAAAAGCTGCGCTAGCTCAATTCCCAAAGTGCCTTCCGGCATGACAATATCGGTTAAAAGCAAATCGATCCGATGGCATTCCATGCGCCACACCCGCCGCGCTTGCGGCCCAGAGCCAGCCGCGAGCACTTCATAACCTTGCCGGCTCAAGACATTGCCGACGAGACGGCGGAATGCCGGTTCGTCTTCGATCGAAGTGCCGGACCGGATGACCCTGGGCCGCCTGATCAGCCGAGAGTTTCCGAATCATTTCGGCTTTGGTCAGAATGGCGACGAATGGGTCAGCAACACAGCCCGGCCTTCAGGCTCACACGCGTTGGGACCATGAACGTGGCAGGACAGGGCGTCCCGCCTGTCCAGCATCTGCGTACACCAAAAGCAGGACAGGCGGGACGCCCTGTCCTGCCGGAGGTTCATGGGAAGAAAACGGCTGCTTCATGAAAGATGTTTGGCGAGTCGACTCCGATTCATTTACCATGACGCCGCGACATGCACCAAGAGCAGCGAAGAGCGTTTCACATTCTGCACCTTCGGGGCATACCTTCGGCACTTGCTCTGGCCGCACTGACACTGATGGCGGAGAACAACTGCGCCGCAGACAATCGCTCCGAGCCGGTTCTTCTTCAACTAAGTTTGGAAGACCTTGGCAAGGTCGCCATCACTTCCGTCTCGAGAAAAAGCGAAACTCTTTCTGACGCGCCCGCAGCCATCTATGTCCTCCAACAAGAGGAAATTCGCCGAAGCGGTGTCAACTCGTTGCCGGAGATGTTTCGTATGGCCCCTGGCATGGCGGTCGCTCAGGCCAATTCGCACCAGTGGGCAATCACCGCGCGGGGTTTCAATAACATATTCGCAAATAAGCTGCTGGTTCTGATGGATGGGCGCGCGCTCTACACGCCAGGTTTCTCGGGTGTTTATTGGGAAGAAGCCGACACAGTCCTCGAGGATTTGGATCGCATCGAAGTGATTCGCGGTCCCGGCGCCAGTGTCTGGGGCGCCAATGCCGTCAATGGCGTCATTAACATCATGACTAAAAGTGCCAAGGAAACTCAAGGCACGCTCATTAGCGGAGGGGGAGGATTGGAAGAGCGTGGATTCGGCACGGTGCGTTATGGCGGCCGGTTGGCGACTAATGTCTATTACCGCGTCTATGGAAGATACTTCAACCGCGATGAGTTCACGCTCACCAACGGGCGTGGCGCCGGTGACCAGTGGTGGAAATCGCAGGGCGGGTTCCGACTGGATTGGGAGCCGTCAGAAGCTAACACCATGACGCTGCAAGGCGACTACTACTACGGCCAAATGAATGGCCAGGTGATGCGGCACTCGCTGTCGCCAATAGGAGTCTTTCCTTCCAGTTATCGCGGCAAAGTCGAAGGAATGAATTTCCTTGGACGGTGGACACATTCGTTTTCTGAGGAATCCGATTTTTCCGCGAAATCACATTTTGACCGGACAGACCGCGCTTTCGGGATTGGCAGCGAGATAAGGAAAACGATCTACTTCGATGCCCAACATCGCTTTCAGCTCGGGGAACGGCAAGAGATTGTGTGGGGCTTGGGATATCGATATTCCACCGATGAGCTTGCGCAGAGTCCGGACTTTGCGGTGAATGATCTCGATCTTGGCCTGCAACTTTTCAGCGCGTTTGTGCAAGATGAAATCAGCGTGGTTCCCGATCTCCTTCGCCTGACTCTCGGGACGAAAGTCGAGCATAACGACTTTACCGGTTTCGAGGTGCAGCCAAGCGCTCGCCTGGCCTGGACTCCTCATGATCGGCACACGATTTGGAGTGCAGTGTCGCGCGCCGTTCGCACGCCGTCGAGATCTGAACGTGGCAGGTCATTTTACTTGGACCCACCAGTTTCGGTGCCATTCCCAATTCCGGTCCTGGCTTGGGGTGTCGGTAATTCTGAAATAGACTCGGAGAAGGTGCTGGCCTACGAACTTGGCTATCGCCTGAAAGCGCACGATCGCCTGACATTGGATAGCGCAGTGTTCTACAATGTATACGACGAGCTCTGGGCAACAACGGTGCTGCCCGGTGAATTGCGCTTCGTTCCGCAACCGCATCTGTTTGTTACCGCCACCTCCAGTAATGATCTTTATGGCGAAGGATACGGAGCCGAAATGTCGGCGGTATGGCAGCCACTGGATGCCTGGCGGCTCCGCGCTGGCTACACGTTTCTAAAACTGAACCGTAAAACACACGGGCCAGTGCGATCGCTTACCGAGGGGTGGGAGAAAGATGATCCTCAACAACAGGTTTTTCTCTAGTCGGACGTTGACCTCGGACGAAATGTGGAGCTAGGGCTGGGCGGCCGGTATGTGGATGGCCGCCGGCGGATTCAGGTCTCTGATTACACCGAGTTAGATGCGCGCTTGGCTTGGAAGCCGACGCCGAACTGTGAAATCGCCGTCATCAGCCGCAGCCTTCTGCATGCCCATCACCAGGAAGCGGCCCCGCCTGCCATTAGCCCGAAAGACGTCGAAGTGGATCGGGCTATCTACGCCAAACTGACGCTCCGATTTTGAACCCCTCTGAATCGAGACAGATCCGAGAAGGCGAGAACGGGGCAAGGGCTTGCTACTTTTTGTCGCATATGGAACAAAAGGTTGCATATCAGACTTTTTTTAGTTTCCAACGCCCGCGTTTGAAAACGGCGGCGCTTACGACAGCGTAAGTTGAAAAGGAGATCGTAATCGCTGCGAACACGCCTCGCGGGCCACAGCTCAACAGATGCGCCAGCAGATACGCGACCGGCAGTTCCCACAGCCAAAAACAAAACAGATTGATGAACGTCGCCGTCCAAACCGCGCCTGCGCCGTTGAAAGCTTGGCTCATCACCATCGCATACGCATAGAAAAGAAGTCCGAGGCTCACATTTCGCAGGCAACTGACGCCGTATGGTGCGACTTGAGGATTGTCAGCAAACGCACCGATAATTCGTTCGGCGAAGACTACGAATATGGTTCCGACAAATCCGAAATATCATGTTGTAGAGACCCGCCGTCCACACCGCTTGTTCGGCGCGTTCAGGTTTTCCAGCGCCTAAATTCTGACCCGCCATCGTGGCTCCGGCGTTGGCCAGACCGAACGACGGGAGCAACGCAAAGATTACCAGTCGAATCGCGATCGTGCACCCGGCCAGTGCCGCATTTCCGAATCCGGAAAGAATTCGGATCAACGCCAGCCAGCTCGCCATGCCGATCAGGGTTTGAAACATGCCGGTCGCGGAAAGCCGGACAAGCGACACCATAGTGTCAGACTCCAAGCGAAGGTGCCGGCGCTCGACGCGAAACAGAACGGCGCGGCGCGCCGGCACCTCAGTGAAGTCCTGGCGGCTTCCGCGCAGGGCTTCCCGGACCGATGACCACAATTCAGAACGCTCAGCCATATAAAGAAAACCCGCAGGCTAATAGGGCGCCCGCCAGTTTGACACACATTCGTTGGGAAAGTTAGGAAAGCCGAGCGCCGCAAACAGAGACCTGGGCAATGAACGCCGCGCGTTCGAACGGCCGAGACTGGCCAGACATTCGAATCTTGCCGCGGACAAGAATGTCCGCGCTCCGTTTTGCTTGCGGCTCTCCTGCGGCGTGGTCTCGGTGTTCCGAATCGAATTCTCTCACGAACCTCTCCGTCTTTGATTATAGTCCATCGTTATGAGGAATCGGCGACTTAGTGTGGTGCGGATTGGCGCAATCGTGGTTGGCGCTGCCGCGGTCTTATTTCTTGTCGCGGCTTATGCTTATCGAGAGCCGAGCTACCAGCGCCGAACACTGACGTCGTGGCTTGCAGACCTCACGCCGGGAGGAATGCCAGAATCACCGAAGAATGTTGCGGCCGGAGAAGCCGTGCGCCAAATCGGAAGCGATGCAATTCCATACTTGCTCGATGATCTGGTTGTCCGAGAGAGTCGGCTCCGGACATTGGCACGCAACCTCCTGACGAAACAGAAACTTATTCCCGTCAAAATCGCCGTGCCAGGCGAACATCTTGACCGTGGCGTCAGGGGGTTTGAAGCTCTGGGTGAGATAGGCCTGCCGGCCCTTCCGGAATTGCAAAAGCTTTTGCCTCATTACCCGGGCTTCGTCCCGCGCGCGTTGGCTGGAATTGGTCCATCGGCATTGCCCGCCATCACGAACGCCCTTTGCCATACGAACCCATTCGTTCGATGGAACATGGCGGTTGGCTTGGCCAATGCCGTCTATCGAAACAACATTTCTCATGAGCAAGCGAGCATCGCTGTTCCCTTTCTTGTGAACAATCTGTCCGATACGAATGACAACGGAAAGATTCACGCCGTGATGGGTTTGAAGGCAATCGCACGGATGCCCGAAATATCGGTGCCTCGATTGACCGCACTCCTCACCGAGCAATCGTCGCCGGTGCAGAGAGAAGCTGCAGAAGCCCTCGGCAGCTTTGGTGCAGACGCCAAAAGCAGCGCCCCGTTTTTGGAGCAACTCTTGTCCAATACCAATACCTCCGTAGCTGCCGCCGCCTCCGGAGCATTGTCGAAGATTGATCCCAACACAGCGAGCGCCGTTCCCATCCTTAACAGCGCTATCGCGCTGCTTAACGATCCCAACGATCCCGTTCGAATGAACGCGCTCCGCACTTTAGGGCGATTGACGAATGTTGCGGACCGTGCCGCGGCCGCCATTACGAATGCGCTGCTGGGCGATCAGAGTCCAACCGTGCGCTTCACCGCGGCCGGCGCGCTCGGTGTTTTGAACAACACTTCGGACGCATCGATTTCGGCTTTGACCAAAGCGCTGGAAGACGCGGACGAATTTGTCAGGCTCGAAGCCGCGAATGCACTGCGCAGTTTGGGAACCAACGCGAAGGCGGCGCTCTCGGCGCTGATCAACGTGGCCAAGAACGATGCCAGCGACAAAGTCCGCGGCAACGCGCGCGCCGCGGTGCATTTCATTGATTCAGCAACAGCACGACGAGAAGGTTTCTAGCTTTGCGTCATGAAACTCTAACATCACAGCGTCATCCACCTTGCGGACAAAACGAAGGCGAGCGATAAGATCAGAAAAAGCCCTCAAGACAAAGAACGGAAAACCCAACATGAAGCGAGCACCTCAGATTGAATCGGACACGCCTATCCGACCGCGCGGGGTTGCGGAGGCTGTGTGGGAGGAGGCCAGCCTTTAGATTAAGGACAGATCCATTGAACAATCGCTGAAGGCGCCGACTGTCGTCTGTTCGTTATTTGATCATTTTCCGCACGGAATGACAAAATCATGCAGGACAAAATAGGACAGAATCATAAGGCGAAGCGCTTACAATGCCTGGCTGGTTAATCGAGAACCGCACTATTTCACAACGGGCCGCAGAACAAGGTTCCGATAACTCACCCCGCTGTGGTCGCCTTGCAGATAGATTGGACCGGTCCGGAGCGGGTCAGACCAGAGTGCTCCGCCGGTGCAACCGAGAACGGGCTGGTTGTCGATGATCTTTTTCCCATTCAGAATCACCGTGGCATGGCGGTCCACCAGCGTGATGTCCAAAGTTTGCCATTCGCCAGCCGGCTTTTCCGCCGCTTCGGTGGGAGTAATGCGGCTATAAATGGCCCCCATATTGTGCGAGTCCAATGGGCGTCCGTGCGTGTCGCCGACTTGCACTTCATAAATCCCTCGGAGGTAAATACCGCTATTGCCACGCGGAGGGACCATGACGTCCGTTGTGAGATTGAAGTCCTCGAATTCGCGCTCTGTGCGAATGTTGCCGTAATTCTTACCTTGTTCTTGCACGGGATCGTTGCTGAGCACTCCGTCCTTAACGACCCAACCGTTGGCAGCCCGGAGATTGGTTAATTTCCAACCGGTCAAGTCGTGGCCGTTGAAGAGCTTGATTGGCTCGTCAAACTTAAGCTTCGACAAGTCCGGTTTCGACGGCAACGGTGGAGTGCGTTTGCCGGTAAAGTCGGCTTTTTCGAACTCGGCTTGGTTAGGGCGGCTCTTGACGGTCGCGAGCTTAAGAGTGTCGCCCTCGCGCTTGGCGGTGATTGTTTCGGTCGTGACGACAGCTTCGGCGGCATTCCTTCTTCCGCTGCGGCTCTCACGCGTCAGCAGAAGGGTATCGCCGTTCATGGCGACTTTGGTCACCGGCACCACGCTGCCTCCGCCCCACAGGATATTGGCGGATAGCTTCCCTTGGTTTTCGGTGACGCCAAGCCATCCCGCGCCGCCGCCTGGGATGGTTAACGCCCAATGGCCAATAAACTGATTGGGGCTGCCGGCGCCCAAAGCCGAGGAGATCGTCACGAGCGCCACGCTACTGAGAATTGCGAACCGTCGCGAAATAGATCGAATGTTCATGATGAGATGAAGTTGAGTTTTCCCAATTGATTCAGTGGCCACAAAGTAAGCTCCCTGCCGCAGCGTGGACAAGGAAAAAGCAGATGAGAAGAGAGTGACGAAGCGCGTGGGACGAGCTATAGAATACAACGGCATGGGAATGCGCATCGCGAGTTTGACAGTTACCGCAACTTTGACAGCGTTCGTTCTGAACGCTCTCGGCGCCGATTCGGGCGAGCTTGAACTGGAGAAGCGTTTCGCCGGCATCGTTCATCCGTTCCTTGAAGCGCACTGCTTTAATTGCCATGGCAAAGAAAAGCCGAAAGCCCAACTCGACTTGACGCCATTCTCCACGATGAAGGCAGTCGTTGCAGATTATCCGCGTTGGGAACTCGTTCTGGAAAAACTCGCCGAGAAAGAGATGCCTCCCGAAGAAGCTAAACACCAGCCATCTGGGGAGAATCGCCAGGCCGTGATCGATTGGATTCGCGCCTTGCGCAAACACGAGGCCGAGCGTAACGCCGGCGATCCCGGCCCAGTTCTGGCGCGCCGCCTGAGCAACGCCGAGTATGATTACACGATTCGCGATTTGACCGGCGCCGACATTCGTCCGACGCGCGAGTTCCCCGTTGATCCGGCCAATCAAGCTGGGTTCGATAACTCCGGCGAATCGCTCAGTATGTCGCCCGGGTTGCTACGGAAATATCTGGAGGCCGCGCGGCATGTCGCCGAACACATCGTCTTGAAACCGCAGGGGCTCACGTTCGCGCCGCATCCGGTGGTGACTGAGACCGACCGCGACAAATATTGCGTTCAACGCATTGTGGATTTTTACAAGCGGCAGCCCACGGACTACGCCGATTATTTCATGGCCGCTTGGCGTTACGGACACCGTGCCGCGCTCGGCAAACCGGAAGCGACATTGGTTGATATAGCCCGCGAGCAAAATGTTAGTCCCCAATATCTGGCCATTGTTTGGTCCGCGTTGGCTGGAACCCAGGAGGAATTCGGCCCAATGGCGAAGCTCCAGGTGATGTGGCGTGAATTGCCTTCGGCGGAAGCGCGACGGCCGGACCTGGTGCGCAATGGGTGCGAACAGATGCGGGCGTTTGCGCTGCAACTTCGTCAACGACTGAAGCCGGAATTCAAGAACCTTTCGGTGCGGGGTGTCTCCTCCGGCTCTCAACCACTCGTGCTTTGGAAAGATCGCCAATACGCGACAAACCGCATGCGTTACCGTCGTGAGGCGTTCATTTCCGAAATCGCATTGAAATCATTGGAAGCATCGACGAACGCGGCTCGGCGGCATGTCGAAGCGGACTCGCATTTCCAAATCCCAACCAAGGATTTCGGCTTCGAGCTGGTCCGCTTCATTACGCAGCCAGCCACGAATGCTGCGAACGCGCAACCAAACGCCTGGGATAAAACGGCAGCCCTGGCGACGACGAATCACGCGGTGGTGATCCTGGGCGACGACGCGGCGCGTTCGCGTTGCCAAGAGGCGTTCGAGCGTTTCTGCCGCATTTTTCCCGACGCCTTTTATGTGTCGGAGCGCGGCCGAATCTTTCTTCAGAAGGATGAAGGCGATCGGGGACGTTTACTGAGCGCCGGTTTCCATTTGATGGTGGGTTATTTTCGAGATGACGCGCCGCTTTACGAACTGGTTCTAGATGAAAAGGGCCAGCGCGAGATTGATGGCCTTTGGCAGGAACTCAATTTCATTACGTTTGCTCCGCTGCGGCAGTACAAGGATTTCATTTTCTTCGAGCGCGCTGAGCCGCCCCGGTTTGCGGGAGGGGCTGAATTCGATTTCGCCCGTTCCGAGGACAAAGACTCGGCGTCGGCCGCGAAGATTCAGCAGATGGCGGAGACGTACCTTGCCAAGGCACGGCGTGTCACGAACGAAGGTCCGGCAATTGACGCGATCAAACACTACTTCGAGAGCATTTCTTCTGACATTCGACGGGTTGAAGAGACGCGGTTAGCCGCAGAACAGAGCCACCGCGAAGCGCTGCTGGCCTTGGTCGAGCGGGCTTACAGACGCCCATTGTCACAAACCGAGCGCAATCAACTGCTCAGTTTCTACGTATCTCTACGAGAGAAAGAAAACCTCGATCACGAAGAAGCGATTCGGGATACCCTGGTCAGCGCCCTGATGTCGCCGCATTTCTGCTACCATGTCGATTCCATGCAAGCGAGCGGCGCTTCGCTCAACGTAGCGTCCAGTGGAATTCTGAATGAACAGAGCCTCGTTGCCTCGGCTGCTACGAGACAAGGACGCCGTGTGATTCCGTTGTCCGATTACGCGTTGGCCAGCCGCTTGAGTTATTTCCTCTGGGCGAGCATGCCTGATGAAGAATTGTTGGCTCGCGCTGCTGCTGGAGATTTGCGGCGTCCTGAGATTCTGACAGCGCAAGCGCGCCGGATGTTGCGCGATAGCCGAGTTCGCGGTTTGGCCACTGAGTTCGGGGGCAATTGGCTCGACTTTCGCCGATTCGAAGAACACAACAGCGTTGATCGGGAGCGGTTCAAGAGCTTTAACAACGAATTGCGCCAGGCCATGTTCGAGGAGCCTATTCGTTTCTTCGTCCAATTGGTTCGCGACGATCGTCCCGTCCTCGACTTCCTTTATGCGGATTACGCGTTTGCCAATCCAATCCTGGCGAAGCATTACGGTATGCCTGGGCTCAATGTTGAATCGAACGACTGGGTCCAGGTCAATGAAGCCCACCAGTACGGACGTGGTGGCCTTTTGCCGATGTCAGTTTTTTTGACTAAGAACGCGCCCGGTCTGCGGACGAGTCCCGTGAAACGTGGTTATTGGGTTGTCCGCCGTTTGCTTGGGGAGAATATTCCGCCACCGCCACCGACAGTCCCCGAATTGCCCAATGACGAATCGAAGCTAGGGGACCTGACGTTGCGCGAAATGCTCGCCAAGCATCGGGAAGATAAGAGCTGCGCTGGATGCCACAAACGTTTCGATTCTTTTGGCTTGGTGTTCGAAGGATACGGTCCCATCGGCGAACGTCGTACGATGGATCTGGGCGGTCGTCCGGTGGACATCCGGGCTGAGTTTCCCGGTGGGAGCGAAGGTGTGGGGCTGAATGGTTTGCGCGATTACCTGCGCATCCATCGGCAGGACGACTTTCTCGACAATCTATGCCGCAAGTTGCTAGCCTATGCGCTCGGACGCACGTTGTTGATTTCCGATGACGCTGCGATTCGCGAGATGCGGACGAAGCTGGCGGCCAACGGGAATCGCTTTAGCAGTTTGATCGAGAGTATTGTGGCGAGCCCACAGTTTTTGAATAAACGAGCCGAGGACAACCTATGAACACAACGCGCAATGCGGAGGCCAAGCATCTCTCTCGCCGCACATTTCTTCACGGTGTTGGTGTCGCAATGGCTTTGCCTTGGCTTGAGTCGATTCCCGTTTGGGGCGCTCCGCCCGCCAAAGATGGACCGCCTGGGCCCTTCCCGAAACGCTTCGCCGCGCTGTTCATGGGCAATGGCATCAATCCGAAGCATTGGTGGGCGAAAGTTTCGGGCGCAGAGATGGAACTCGGCAAAAGCCTCGAACCGATGGCGCCCTTGAAAACTAAGATGAATTTCATTAGCGGGCTTTTCAATAAGCACGCTACGGGCGTTGGGATTCATCCCGGACAAACCGGCAATATCCTTTCAGGCGCATCGCTGCAAAAGGGGGCAGTGCTCAAGGGCGGGATCAGCATGGACCAAGTGCTTGCGAATCATATCGGCCAGGAAACCGTCCAGCCCAGTATGGTGCTCGGTTGCGAGCAACCGATTACCGGGTACCACGAAACGAATTTCTCGATGGCTTACAGCTCGCACATCTCCTGGCAAAATGCGCTGTCACCGGTGCCCATGGAAGTTTATCCGTCGCTTGCGTTTGATAGCCTCTTCGAAAATCGCGGTCACCGGCGGACGCAGAGCATCTTGGATCGCGTCAAAGAACAAGCCGCCAGTTTGAACAGGCGCGTCAGTTCGAATGACAAGGCAAAGCTGGACGAGTATCTCACGAGCGTGCGTGAAGTGGAGAAACGCATCGAGCAAATGCGCGCTACGAAAGAGACGGCGGATGAGAAGGCCAAAGATCGCGGACCATCTGTGTTCACGATGAAGCGGCCCGACAACGGATTGCCGGAGGACATCCGGGAGCACATGCGGCTCATGTGCGACATCATCGCTCTTGCTTTTCAAACTGACAAAACACGCGTCGCGTCACTGTTGCTTTGCCGCGATCTGTCGGGCCTGTTCTATCCCTTCCTGGATGTTCGGACGGCGCACCACCCTTCATCGCATGATGATCAGTCGGACGCTTACCAACGCATCTCGCGTTATTATTGCAGTCAACTCGCCTATCTTTCCGCCCGGCTTGACGCAATGCCGGAAGGCGAAGGCACAGTGCTGGATAACTCTTGCTTGCTCTGGGTTTCGAACATGTGGTCGGGAACAAAACATGATAATTCGAAGGTGCCTGTGTTGCTCGCCGGTGGTTTGGGCGGCACGCTCGAAACCGGGCGTGTTCTTGATTATGCGACAGCGGGCGATGACAACCGCAAACTCTGCAGCTTGTACCTCTCCATCTTGGACCGCATGGGCGTGAAGTTGGACCGTTTTGGCGACGCGGAGGGTCGGTTGGCTGGACTCTGAGATGCGGTTGATGTTTTAAGAGCGTTTGATTATTTTGACGCAGCATGGCTGAACTTGCCGAAACTTATCATTACATCGTAAAGACGACCGGAGTGTGCGGGGGAAACGCTCGCATCGAAGGAACGCGCATCTGTGTGCACGATGTGATTGGATTGCTGCATAACAACGAAACTATTGATTCGGTAACACGCCAATTGCCAGGTCTGACTCGCGCTCAAGCGCACGAGTGTCTGGCGTATTACGAAGATCACTTAGCCGAGATCGATTACCTCGTGGCGCGCCAGATGGCCGAAGGCAGTTCATGACTTTTCTACTGGACAATGACGTTCCGGACTCAATCGCCCGCGTCGTTGCCCAAGCAGGTCACGTTGCTCAGAGATTGAGGAACTCTTGGTGCCGTCGGATCCGACGATATTTCCATCTTGGCTTTTGCGCACTCTCAAGGGGCAGTGCTCGTGACATGCAACCGATACCATTTCTGGACACTTGCTTTATCGCATCCGAATCCCGGAATCATCATCTTAATTCGACGTAATAGCCGAATTGCCGAATGCAGCCGGTTTCTTAGATTGCTACACCAGGCCGGTGAGAACGGTATTTCGCAACAGCGTCAATTTTGCCTGAAGCTCGGCCAAAGGCGGCTCTATCGAATCAGCCCAAAGGTATTGCTAGCTTGACGGAAGTTGACAGTATTCGAACCGATGCATGGCTTGCTTTTATCCCGATCCTGTTCCGCGCCGCCTGCTTGCGTCTGCACGTTCGTTTTTGTGGAGGCTTGGTTATGAGCTCAGTCTCTCCCGATCGATCACAAACGCCTCCGCCCGTTCCTCGAACTTTCGCCGAGTACATCCGTTCCTTTGGCCCCGGCATTGTCGTCGTGCTGACCTGGCTCGGCGCTGGGGATGTGGTGGACATGGGTGTGGCCGGGAGCAATTACGGTTATTCGCTGTTGTGGGTGCTGGTCGTTGCCGTGGTGATGCGGTTTCTTTTTGTGTCGCTCATCGCGCGCTATCAATTGTGCAACCAGCATGGCGAAGGAGTCCTGGACGGATTGGCGCGGCTGCATCCTTGGTATGCGCCGGCGCTCTTTTTCGCTGCGATTCTCATGGGGCATGTTTATGGAGCGTACATGACGGTCGGCGTGGGTGAAACGTGCCGCAATCTCTTCCGTTTCGGCGCGACCTGGCACTGGGCGCTTTTGTGCAACGCGGTGGCGTTGGTCCTGGTTTTTCGACCGGCTTACGAACGCCTGGAATGGGCTTTCAAATTCTTTCTCGCTGTCCTTTCCATTTCGTTCGTTGGTTGCGCGGTGTGGGTCGGGTTCAATCCGGTTGGGCTCTTGCAAGGAATGTACCGTCTCGAGATGCCCGATCACGCGGGCAAGTTCAATCCAATGCTCGTGGCGGTCGCGATGATTGGCGCCGTTGGCGGTTCGCTGATGAATTTGGTTTATCCATATTTCCTCGAAGCTAAAGGGTGGCGCGGTCCGCAATATCGGCGCGTGCAATTCTACGATTTCCTTTTGGCCGTTACAGTGATGATGATTCTGAACCTGGCGATTTGGACGCTCGGCGCGGAGCTGTTGTACCCCGACAAACAGATCAAAACCCTGGACGACTTGCCGCGATTGCTGAGTGCCATGTTGGGCGAAGGTGGCCGCTGGTTGTTTTATTTGGGAATCTTCGCGGCGATTTACACATCTGTTCTCGGGCACTCGGCGGGTTTGGCTTTCATGGGAAGTCACGCTTGGCTGCGTTGGCAAGCGGGTTCTGGACCAATCACGAGTGATTACCGCCAACATCGTTTGTACCGGTGGATTGTCCTTTGGTGTTTGATAACGCCGATGGTCTGGACGATTCCGGGAATGCCTGACTTTGTCACGCTGACGCTGGTTGCAAATAGCGCTCAAGTCGTTCTGCTGCCAGTTCTCGCCGGCGGCCTTTGGTGGATTACCGCCAGCTCGCGGTATATCGGCGCCGCGTTTCGGAACCGTTGGTGGGAGAATATGGTGATGGCTCTCTTGTTTGCGTTGGCGATCTATGGCGCCATCAATTCGGTTAGATCCATCGAACAGTTTGTTAAGGGCGGTTAAGTCGGCATCGCACATGCAAGCCTTTTGAAGGTTTTGTCGAGCGCCGACCAAAGAATGAAGAACAAGCCGCTCAATATCCTGCGAACGATTGGCCGAAAGCTGGCGCGGTTCATTGGCTTGGACGTCGAATCCGACCGGTGTGGTGATCCCGATGTTCTCGTCGCGGATGAACGCGACAATCTCCGCGGACAGATCGAGAAATACAACGCGGCGGTGGCCGCTTCAGCGCAACTCCGCGCCGTGCTCCAGGAACAATGGCAAAAGCTGAAAGCCGAAGAAGCTGCCGCGCAGGCCGGAAACCAAGGCAATGTTGCCGAGCCTAACGATCCCTTGGCCACACGCCTCCGGAGCATTTCTTTGGACTTGGCCGATACGGAACGACAACTGGAGGAGGTCGAGCAACAGTTTCGCGAACTCAATGCTGCGCGTGATGCCGCTATTGCCAAAGCTCGGCGGATTCTGGGAGAGATGAACGACCTTGCGGACACCGCCAAAGCGAGGCAGCGAGCCAAGCAATACGGAGAAAACTCAGTACAGCTCGCATCAGACTCGGCAGCGGCGGAGTTACATCTTTAAAACCTGCACGCGCTTAACTACAATCCCCCCTATGTTTCATCCATCGTTCAGTGACTCTGCTCATGATCCGGTCGTAGGACAGGCGTCTCGCTTGTTCAGCACCTGCCTACACCAAAAGCATGACAGGCGGGACGCACTATCCTACCAAGCTCATAGCCGCAACCCGACGACGTCTCATTTTGACGCTTGTAGCGCAGCCCGTCCGGCTATGCTGCATATCTCAAATGCGGTTAGTCTAACTTTGATGGCGTTCGTCCTCGCATTGGATTCCCTAGCGAATGTGGCCCAAGATGCTAAATCTTTGACCACTGTCAGCTTCACCAATGACATTGCGCCGGTTCTAATAAAGAAATGTTTGACCTGTCACGGCCCGGAGAAAGCCAAGGGCGGCTACCAATTGCATACCTTCGAGCTCATGCTGAAAGCCGGAGATAGCGAGTCATCGCCCATCACCGCGGGAGAGCCCGATGAAAGTGAGCTGCAACGCCGCCTGACCACTGCCGATCCAGATGATCGCATGCCGCAGAAGGACGATACTCTTCCAGCGGCTCAAATTGCGCTCTTTGCGCGTTGGATCAAAGAGGGCGCACGATTCGACGGAAACGATCCCAAGGCGCCGCTCGTGAGCTTGGTTCCGCGGGCATCTCACCCAGAACCGCCGGCGAGTTATCGCTTTCCCATGCCTGTAACCGCTGTGGCTTTCAATTTGGACGCGCAAGAACTTGCCGTGGGCGGCTATCATGAGATCACTATTTGGAGTCCCACAGAGGGGAAATTGCTGCGACGAATCAAGAATGTAGCGCAACGCACTCAAGCCTTGGCCTACCAGCCGAAGGGGTCGCTGCTGGCTGCGGTTGGCGGGGCGCCCGGAGAAGCGGGCGAAGCCGCGCTGTTTGATCCCGTCTCCGGCTCGCTGGTGAAATTGCTCGGCACTATGAG
Source organism: Verrucomicrobiota bacterium (assembly GCA_016871515.1). GTDB lineage: Bacteria > Verrucomicrobiota > Verrucomicrobiia > Limisphaerales > SIBE01 > SIBE01. The sequence goes on along the minus strand of VHDE01000081.1, from coordinate 6,962 downwards.
TGACGTGATGCTCGCCGCTTGTTTCAGTCCTGATGGATCGCGGTTAGCGGCAGGTGGTGGCGACAACTCGATTCACATTTTCGACATCGCAACCGGCAAAGAACAACTGCTCATCCAACAACATGCTGATTGGGTTATGGCCCTGGCTTTTGATGGGGATGGAACGCACATCGCATCGGCCAGCCGGGATCGGACCGCCCGAATCTACAACAGCAAGACGGGTGAATTGGAGACGACCTATAACGATCATAACACGGCCGTCTTTGGCGTCGCGCTGGGTAGTGACGGAAAACGCGCCTATAGCGCCGGTCGTGACCGGAAAATTCACCTGTGGGAAGCCAAAGACGGAAAAAAATCCGGAGAGATTGGCGGCTTTGACGATGATGTTGTCAGATTGTTTTTTAAGAAAGACAACCTTTTCAGTTGTTCGACAGACAAATTGATCCGGCAGCACGCCATGCCCGATCGCAAGCTCGTGCGCACGTACTCGGGGCACAAAGATTGGGTGCATGCGCTAGATTATCATCCTGGCGCAAACCGTCTCGCTAGCGGCAGCCACGATGGTGAAGTCCGAATTTGGAATACGGAGGATGGAACACTCTTGAAAACGTTCGTCGCGGCGCCGGGTTATGTCACAGCCCAAAACTCGAAGTAGGTAACGATTTCGGCGGATACAGCGCAACGCGGACAATGTCCGCGCTCCGAAGAATCATTGCAGACAGTCCCTCCAGGACAAATGTGAGAATCGCTGCGTCACAATTTGACAAACGCGAAAGCTATCCGAGTTTTGCTTAGAAGCGCGCGGTTGGATTGGCAACGGGCCCAAACTCAATCAAGTCGTAGTCTTGCAGCAAGTGAGGTAACTATGTCTAAGATCAATCGGTTCATTGCAGCAGCCAGTATTCTGCCCTTATTGCTGACCGGATGTGAAAACTTGCCGGGCGACAAAGGTTCCCAAGGCGCAGTCATTGGCGGGGTCAGTGGCGCAGCCGTTGGAGCTGCGGTTGGGGGTGAGAAACATCGCGTGTTGGAGGCAATTATCGGTGGCGCGGTTGGCGCCGGCGGCGGGTACGTCATTGGCGCTAACAGCGACAAGATTACCGGCAAAGACCGCGACTCGGCCGAGAAAGCCTCTCAAAAGTCGCAACAGAATCCGGCCACGCCCCAGGACGCTCTTAACGCTACAACGGCTGATCTGAACAGCGATGGGTTCGTGACGCTCGATGAAGTCGTGGCGATGAAACAGGCCAACGCGATGTAATCAGCCGCGACCCGAACTCGCCACGATAGGATAGAGCTTGTCCCGAAAAGGTTGAACACGGGCAGTTTTCGAGGTGGGGTGAGCCAATCAACCAATAATATAATCGCGGATTGCCTCTGGAGCTGGAGGCTCACCGGCAGGTTCGCCCTGCCTCGATGATCGTGAAACGAGCGCCCGCGATTTACTGCGCGGCCGATATTGTGACGCGGTAGTAGCGGACCGCGTCAATCACGGCGCTGGACTCGTTGATTTGGATCATCCGGCTGGTCGATTGTGCCGCGATGTTCGCGAGGGTTTGCCAGGCGCCAGAAGTCAAGGCAGGACGGAATTCCACTCGATACGCTTTGTTCGCTTGGGCCGTAAAACGCAGCGAGACTCCTGCGCCATCACGATTGGCTTCAACCTTGAAAACGCTGTCGCTCCTCTGCGGATCGGTGCCAGCAAGATACTCCTGCGCGTTCGTCATTCTGTCACCATCCTGATCAACTCCGGCGTCATTGGCGCCCACGTTCAAGCCGAAGCTCCTTTCCCAATCATCGGGCATTCCATCGTTATCGGAATCGGTGGACACCCCTGGCAACCAATTGCTCTCTTCGGGCGATGGCGAATTCGGGAATGAAACGATAGTCGCGCTGCCATCGGGGAGGCGGCCTTGGGATACGCCGGTCGTCTGCGGGCCAAACGTGACGGAATCAATCACGCTGCTTCCATTCGCCGAGATCAGGAAGATCGATTCGCCGGTGGCGCTCAATCTAAAGTCGGCATGGTTCGCGCCTTGATCTAGATTCTCGTCAGCGACAAATCTCAGAAACCCTTTCGGCCCGACGAACGACAGCGCTCGGATTCGTGTGTTGGTGCGCGAAGCCAGATCATCGGTCAGATACAACCCGTCCAACGCGACCGGCAGCGGGTCTGCATTGTACACTTCGAACCAATCATCTCCGGAGGCGAGCGACGCCATCCATTCATTAATTTTCAGTTGGCTCGGCGAGCCTAGTGCTTGAGCGCGGTTCGCATGTCCAGGCGTCGGTTCGGTCAACTGCCACACTCCAGGACCGTTGCCAACTCGCCCGATCGTGAGATCGGCAACTTGCGGACCGAACGCAATGAAGTCTCGGACGCTTTGCCCACTCGACGGCGCAGCGAACAGAGCCACGGTTTGGCCTTTGTCGTTCAAGCCAAATCCAGTATGCAGGCCTGGGGCATTCGTCTGGTTGTCGCACCACACTGTCAAGTGACCTTGCGGCGAAATCCGAGTATTCGGCGGAAACACGTACCGCGTTGGCACGAGCAAATCGTCCGTCAGACTCATGCCGGCTAAGTCCACCGTTTGACTGCTGCCGTTGAATAATTCAATCCAGTCAGGTGTTTGATCGCCGTTGGGGACGGAGCCGCGATTGCGCGCAGCGATTTCGTTCAGCACAATTTCTCCCGTAACCGCCGGGATAGAAGCTTCCAAAGCGAGGCCAAACACAATGTCTGAGCTATTATTGGCCGATTGATGCACTTCGACGGCTAGGACGTTTTCCCCCGCGACCAGTTGCGCTGTTGGGATCGTGTACGGGCCTTCATAAACCGCATTGCCAACATTGCGGTTTGCGAGGGTGCTGTAGGAAATGCGATCGGCAGGCATGCCATTGCGCAGAACCTCCCTGCCATTCAAGTAAACAATACAGCCGTCATCGACTACATGACGCAACCGCAGTTCTGCGCCTTGAGGAGAGCCGGGGAAATTGAACCGAGTCCGAAAATAATAGGTGGTTCGACCGAGGGCAAGTGGAGTGCGAATTGTCTCTGGCAACGCTGCGGTCTCCAACGCCAACAGCGCGGCGCCTGACGGCCAGGCCGAATCATCGTAATCCGGGACTTTCCAATTCACGCCGGACAGATCGGCGGTTTGGTTGTATTTCCATCGAGTTGCATCGCCGATTGCCAGCAGCGTGACCTGCGAAGGCGCAGGACCGAAATTAAATGCGGATTCGTCCGATGCCAGGGAGGGATGATCATCGGCATCGAAGTAAGTGCAGCGCCAATAGTAAGTTTCGCCGAAATTCAATTCTTCGAAAGGGATGGGAATCGAAGTTAGGTTCGTCGTGCTAGTCAGCTTCCAAACGGGTGCGCGGTAGGAACCCGCCGCGCGGCGAATTTCCCACGTTGTCTTCGCGTGCGCCGGGGCTGGGCTGACACTGTGACCGTAGGACGACGCTTGCAAGATTGCAGGGGGAAGTGCCGCACTGCTTCCCGCTGGGGTCGTGTTCACGGGCTTGGTTGGCCGCTGAAAAGGACCGAATCCGCACTGGTTATTGACGGCGGTGAAACGCGCGTTCGCAAAGGTGCGGATACTGCCAAAGCCCATGGCACTGATATTCTCGGGGTGAAGGAAGGTGTTGTTTAGCAGATAGAGCCGCCGTTTGTACTCTTCGCGAAATGCTTTGATAAAGCCGTCTTTGAAATAATTTGGGCCGCGGAAGTTGTTGTTGCGATCGCCGACCTCACCGATATAGATCGACGAACTGGCCGGCGTGTTGTCGCCTCGGCCGAACCAGGCGTCGCAATCCCACGGCAGCATGCCCCATTTGCCATTGCGCCGTTGCCAAAGGAAATGGTTTTGCGTCGTGTCGTCCCAGGGACAACACCAGTTCTCGACAGCGATGTAGTCGAGCATTTCCTCGATGTCGAAGTACTGCGTGAAAAAGGCTCGTAGGGCCGGGATGTTCGGATTCAAAGCTGAAGGACTGTCACCGCGCGCCGCCCACATCGCATCGATCATCTGCTTGAACGAGAACGAACCGCGCCAGCCATTGTTTTGGAGTGCGTAGGTCCAATCGTACATTTGCAGATCGGTCCAATAACCTGGCTTGGCCAGCTTGCGTCCGTCGCCTCGGCCATAGGGGCCTTCGCCCGGCATATCAATGGTTCCGACGACTTTGTAGATTTCGCCGCTTGGCTCCAGCGGCGCGCCCGGATTCAACCGTTGCTGAGCTTTGTGAAAAACGTCGAGCATATCGCCGTCAAACTCACCTTGTTCCAACCGTTGCATCACGGCCATATTGTTCAGGTAAAGATCGACGTAACGGACGTTTGAAACAGGAAAGCCTGCTTCAATGAAAAGGTTATGGCCGACAATGAAATCGTTGCCTTTGTCAGTCTCGAAAATGCCCGTTACACCATTAAACTTTTTGTAGCGCGGGAATTGCCACTTTAGCGAATAGCGGTTTGCGTTGCGGTTGTATCGGCTGCCGTGATGGCGCATTCGGATATCGCGCACTACGCCTTCATGAACCATGATGGCCGGCTCGGTGGCATTCCAGGAGAGGCGCGGCCGGCCGGGCGGGTCCGGAGTCGTGATGCGCCGCGGGCTTTGCGTGATATTCCTTTGCAGAACCGACAGGCTGTTCGCCGAGATAAAGCAATCGTAAATCGGTTTGGTCGAAGTGCGAACGGGAGTAACAAAGTAGGCGTGCCACTGGAATGGATCGTCGGCGCGCGGCGAGACCACTTCATCCCCTGCCCCGCGATCGGCGCGGAACCGATACCGCACAATAGTTCGATTCGGCTGGCCCGGGAGCACAGCGGTGAAGCGACCCAGTTGCGTTGGACCTTTGCTGCTCATTGGCGCCAGCGTCCGATTCTCGTCGCTCCCATTGATATTCTCGACGAACCATTCGAGTGCGACGTTCGAAAGCGAATGGACTCCGGAAAAGGCGCAGTCGATCCTGACCGGCTGGTTGTCACGAATGATCGCGGCCTCGTCGCTTTGTTGGGAAACGTTGAAGTGAATAATGATGGGCTTTGGGACAGGCAGGTTCACGGCGTTCGGCCGGCCTGGACTTGGGTTTCCTGGCAGCGGTGACGCGAGCCAATTCCCCGGATCATTCGCGGAATGCACAAAACTCACGCGTTCAAGCGAACGGCCGCGATACTGGTAAGCGAGATGATTGAGGCCCGTGAAGTCTTCGTTCGCGCCCAGGCCATCGGCGCCGATCGCCCACGGGAATTCGGCCGAATAACTGACGGCGTCGACGAGGACGTCTGTAGAATTGAGAAGGCGGATGGTGTCTTTGGCGTTGCTTAGTTGGTTGGTGAACGGGCCGAATAGATCGGGTGTCGCAAGACCGTATGCCTGAACGGCCGCCAGGCGTTCAGGGTTTTTCGCAAGGACGCGATAGCCTCCGGCCTGAATCGTGGAGTTCGGAGGAAAGGTGTAGCGGATACCGCCGGCAATCTTCCAACCGCTCAGGTCCACCCCTGCGGAGCCGGAATTATGAATCTCAATAAATTCGTGAACATCCTCATAAAGATCGAACGCTGGGCTTCCATCAGCGTTGAAGGCCGGTTCCTCGACGGGATGATACATGATTTCACTGATAAGAACCTGCGCCCGCGCGTCCAACGCGGTTGCGCAAAGGGGCGCGATGAGAAGAACGATCGTCCGACTAACGAGTTGGCGAATATTCCAGAGCTTCATGATGTTGATGTCTTCGGACAATGCGCGACATAACGCATACCAATGCAAGATTGATACCATGTATTCATATCAGCATTCGAACCACTGGTGAGATTCCTAACAAACCTGCAGGCTTGTCCGTATTTGGCGCGCCCATTGCGCCGTAGCGCAGACTTTCAGTGTGCCGTATCTTGCGGCTGGAATCCAATCGATCCCAGTCTCAAAAGCGGATCAACCAGGCGTTCGGGACCCTCAAACGGCAGTTAGCCGCAGCCGAACTTCAGTTTGTTATCGAACAGGAAACCACAGTCCTCTCGCACCCTACTCGCCAATGATCTTCACCAAAACGCGTTTCCGCCGTCGGCCGTCAAACTCGCCATAAAAAATTTTTTCCCACGGCCCGAAATCCAACTTCCCTTTCGTGATCGCCACAACCACTTCCCTGCCCATGATCTGACGCTTCAAATGGGCATCGGCATTGTCTTCACCCGTGCGATTGTGATGATACGCGGCGACCGGTTCATGCGGCGCCAATTTTTCGAGCCAAACCTCGTAGTCGTGCAACAGTCCGTCTTCCTGATCGTTTATGAATACTGCGGCAGTAATATGCATGGCATTGACCAGGCAAATTCCCTCGGTCACGCCGCTTTTGCGCACCAATTCTTCGACAGTTCGTGTGATGTTCACAAACCCGCGCCGGTTTGGGACCTCAAACCAGAGATACTCGGTCAACGATTTCATGTCGGAATGAAATGACACAGGCGCATGACTAGCAACGCGAATCGCTCCCGAGCCGAAACCCTGGCTGGGTTCCATTCCCAGACCCGCTCCATTTATTACAAAGTACTTAAGTAATAGTGCGGATGAAGTGCAAATAATTCGGGGCTGTCGTTGGCGCCATCTCAGTTCGACAACTTTTGAGTCCCCTAAAGCCGGCATGCTCGTTCGCGTTTATCCAATTGGAAGAATGGGCAGACAATTGGACGACCTGGAAATCGCAAATTGACCGCGGCAACGTCGGCGACTAACTTCCATTCAGTCATGACTTTCGCAAAGATCAGAATCGAATCCCGCGACGATTGCGCGAAGGCGCTGCACGGGCTGATGCAACGCGGGCGAGTGACCGTGTTGCGTGACCAGGTTCTCATTGTTCCTTCCCCGGCTCTCGAATGGCTGACCGCCGAGCGCGTCTCATTCACGCTCCTGGAGAGTCTTCACCACGACGATGTCGTTCAGACGCTACGAAATCATCTT
>VHDE01000080.1 GCA_016871515.1 Verrucomicrobiota bacterium | reverse complement strand
AATGGCGACTTGTGCGGGTGCCGGGGACGATAGAAGCCGCCGGCCTCCTTGGCCCCACAGAACATACCTGACCTCCCTGCGGAGGCAGGCTACGCCGCTGCATCGGACTCAAGCAAGCGTGGAAACCGGCTCTGACCTCGCCTCCAACAGGGCAACAACCCCGTCAAAATCAGCAATATCCAAGTGACCCGCTGGGACGGCCGCCTGGATGACCCCACCGCCACCTCCACCGACATGCCGGAAGATTTGCTGATCCTGAGCAACCAGGACAAGATTTCCGGCCAATTGGCTTCGATCAAGAACAACAGCGTGGATTTTAAGACCTCTTTCTCCCAATTGCAGATCCCCATCGAACGCGTCAGCCTCCTGCAATTTGCGGGCCGCAAGCCGGACAGCACTCCCCAACCGGGCCACGCCCGCCTGAACTTCCGCGACTTCGGCCGCCTGACCCTGAAACTGGAACGTTGGATCGAGCAATCCGTGGACGGCGAAAACCCGCTCTTTGGCGCGCCAAACTGAACCCCTCCGCTTTCGGTTCGATTTTGTTTAATCCCTGAGGCGACTCCAATCGGACATGCGAGGTGAACTGAATAATTCAGGGGTTACGGTGCGACGACCACCCGGTAGAAGCGTTTGGGTTGGCCCACGATGGTGTCATCCACCTTGGAGGCTTTGGGGCCGGTGGCCATGACATCGTCCGCCAGAAAAGTCCATGCGGCCGTAACCGCGTCTTTGTACAGAACACGGTACTTCTTGCCGGACACCGCGCTCCAACTCACGGTGGCGGTCACCCCGTTGGCGGTGAGTTGCCGGTCCACTTCGAGTTTGGAGGCGGGATTCTTGGGATCGGTGCCAGCCAGGTATTCGGCCAGGTCGCTTTGGCCGTCGTTGTCCCAATCGCCGCTGCCATTGCGCGACGTATCCCCAAAGGTGTTGCTCTCCCAGACATCATCCATGCCGTCGCCGTCGGCGTCGGGGTTGGTAATCACTCGCTCCTGCAACAGGTTGCCGTTCAGGTCATAGACATAACGGATGGTGCGGCCGTTGCTGGAGTTGATCTCCGCCAGGCGCCCGGCGTCATCATAGACGTAGGTAAAAGTCTCAGCACGTGTATTGGCCACGGCCGCCAGCAGCAGCGCCAGCAAACTGAGGGTGAACAAAATGGCACGAGCAATTTTCAGGGTTTTCATGGGAATGGCGTTTACGGGTTCATGATGCCCAAACCGATAAGGAAGTCGGTGACCTGGCCGGAATTGGTGCAAAGTTCATAGACAAACTCGCCGATCATCTCGCCGCGCGTGGACAAAATGCGGGACGCCGAGCTGAGTTCGCAGGATGTCCATGTATGCACGAGGCGCTCGGCGCCGCTGCTGTTGCCGGTGCGGACATAATCCACGATGGCACCGGCGGTGCGGCTGGCGTTGTTATAGACCTCGATGAGTTTGGGCGCTTTGATGTCCACCTCGGCGTAGGTCGCAATCAAGTCGGTGCAATTGTCCACGATGCTCGAGGCGCTGGCGAGCATGGAGACCCGCGGGTCCAGGTTCAGCAGGCCCTGCTGCACACCCACGCCCAAGGAATCAACCACCACGCCCGGCGCGGAGGACAGGGGGGATTTCATCGCCTCGTCGAGCGCGCCCACCACGCCGGTGCCGAAGGCAAAACCTTTGCCGCTGCCTTCCAGGGCCTGGGAAATATTGCCTCCCTTGGCGGCGACCAAGGCACCGGCGTAGTTGACCGCCGCAGTTCGCAAGCCGGCCAGGCGATTCAATTGCGCCTAGCGCCCCAGCTTCATCAAGCGCAGGGTGTTCGCCGCCGAGAGGGCGTCGTTGGCATTATTCAACAAACCAAAAACCCCCGCCTCGGATTGAAACGCCTCTGGATCGAACACATTGGCCACTGCCTGACCGACGGGATTCATGCCGCTGTTGCCGCCATCCCCGGGCTGGAGCCCGGTGGCGTCCGAGTAGCGCATCGGATTGTTTAGGCCGAATTGATAGGGATTCACCGCCAATGGGTCGAGCGCCCGGATCGCGTCCGGCGAAAGGAACCCCGCCACTTTCGCGTCATAAAAGCGGGCGCGCATGTAATAGAGGCCGCTGGCACCTTCCTGCATCACTCCCCAGCGCCCATTGAACGTGAAGGGATTGTCCGCATTGCCTGTCCTGCCGAGCAACCGCCCGAACGGAGTGTAGGCGTAGGTGTCCGTCACCGTGCCGGCGTCGCTGGTCAGGAACAAGGTGTTGCCGGCTTCATCAAAGTGATAGAAGCGGCGGGCGTTGCTGCCGGCCTCGAGGCTGTAGATCAAAGCCCCGGCCGACGTACAAACGTAGTAGCGCAAATCGGCGCCGTTAGTGCGCACGACCGCCAAGGTCGGGAGCATGGAGGCATAGTTCCAGACGTAGTTCAGGGTAGCGCCCCCCTGCGTGCGCGAGGTCATCAGCCCGCCGGCGTCGTACCCAAAGCTCACCGTGGCCCCTCCTTCCACATAACTGGTAAGGCGGGAAGCCAGGTCCCAGGCATTGGTGCGCGCCGTATCGCTAAGCAAGCGGCCCAATGCGTCATAGCTGGCCCCGCTCAAACGCGAAGCCTGATTATAGGCGAACGTGCTCGAGCTCAAGGCGGGCGTGGCTGACTGAGGGAGGTTGCGCGTGGCGGCGGTGATGCGCCCCAGATTGTTTCGGGTCAGGGCAATGGCCGACAACTGGACCGCGGCCTTTTCGGTGATCGAAGCGATTTGGTTGTTGGCATCGTAGGTGATGGCGGTGCTGACGCCGTTGGGCCGGGTAATATTAGTCATGCGCCGGGCCTGGTCGTAGGCAAACGCGGTGACGCCGCCCAGCCAATCGGTCACTCGCACCAGCCGATCGCGATTGTCGTAATGGTAGGTCACCGTTTTGCCGGGGGCATAGGTGATCTGGCTGATCCAGCCTTCGGCATCCCGCGCCATCCCCAGGCCATTGCAGTTGGTGACCTCGCCGGTCACATCATAGGCGAAAGTGATGCCGGTGGCATTAGTCAATAAGCCGCGTTGATCAAAGGTGTAGCGCAAATCCAGGCGGTCGCTGGATTGGCGCCACGTGAGATTGCCCGTCCTATCATAGGTCAGCGTGGTCGTGCCCATCGCTGAAACCACATGCGCCGGACGATGGCGATTGTCGTAGTCGTACATCTCTGTGTTGCCCAGCGGATCCGTGGCCGAAATCAAGCGGCCAGCCGCGTCGGTGCCCAATTGCCACAGGCGGCCATTGGCGTCGGTGATGCCCGAGAGCATTCCGAGTTCATCGCGCGAATACTGCGCGCGGATGCCGCCCGGCAGGGTCACCGAGGTGAGCAACCCGCGGCTGTCGTAACCGGCGGCCACCGCCACCGCACCTGCGCCGTCCACCAGATTAGTGATACGGCCCATGCTGTCGTAGGCGAACTGGGTCACCGCTTGGTTGGGTTCGATGAACCGGGCCGGACGGCCCAATTTGTCGAGCACGAAATCGAGGTGGTTGTTGACGGCGTTGGTCAACGAAACCGCCCCTTTTCACGAAAATGCGCTAACTCTCTGGGGCCATCCCGCTTGGCATCAAATCGTCACCCACCTTCCGAAACCACTGAACTAAAAAACCTAAAAAGTTGACCTGACTTCGGGAGGATTGTTTAAAGATGGTTTAAGGCAGGGACCGAAACAAAGACTTGACAACATCACTTTGCAATACAAAGTTCAGCCTCATGGAAACCAATTGGGCGGCGGAACACCTGCAAGTTATTCGAACCTTGATGGAGCGTTCGGCCATTTACCGGCGCGCACTGGCGCCAATAATGTTGCTATTGGGCGTTCTAGGGAGTGCGTCCGCTGGAGCGGCTCTGGCACTCAATTTTCAATCCGTCCTTGGCTTTGGCGCCTACTGGCTTGGCGTTGGCGTCTTAGGAGTGTCTGGAGCTTACTTAATGGTTCGCCGTCAGGCCCTTCGAGAAGCAGAACCGTTTTGGTCACCCCCAACGCGCCGAGTCACTCAGGCCGTGCTTCCCCCCCTTTTTGCGGGACTAGTTGCCAGCTTGCTCATCGTTTTTTGTCCGCCCGGAACTGTCACGCAGGTGCGCTGGCTGGTGCCTGTCTGGATGGCGTTGTATGGTTGCGCGCTTCACGCAGCGGGTTTCTTTATGCCAAGGGGCATGAAATTATTTGGCTGGGTGTTCATTGTCGGCGGCTGCGCGATATCCGCATTACTCGCACTGACCGATGGTTTGAACGAATTAATTCTGGGGCATGTGGTAATGGGAATATCGTTTGGTGGATTGCATTTGGCGTATGGGATTTATCTTTATTTCACAGAACCGAGGAAGAATGAGACGTGAATCCGACGCCTTTCTTAAACTTAGACCGCGTCATTCACGAAAAGGGGCGGATGGCACTGATGTCCCTTTTGGCCGCCACGCCAGAACTGTCCTTTACGGAAATGCGCGACACACTGGCTATGACTGATGGCAATCTCAGCATGCACCTTCGGACGTTGCAGGAGGCTGGCTACGTGGCTGTGACAAAAACCTTTCAAGACAGGAGGCCGCTTACGACATGTTCGCTCACCTCAGATGGGCGGGCAGCGTTCGCTAATTACATCGATCTCCTTGAGCAGATCGTTCAACAGAACAGAAAAAAGTGATGAACACCGTTTATGCTTCTCTTCTCAACAAGCCAAAAACTTTACTTTACAAAGAACTTTCTAGCCGCAGCTCAAGCGGTGGCTAGGCAATGAACGAACCGTCTGTGTCACCTAAATCCCCATTTCGCAAAATAAAACGACTCCACAGTTATGAAGATTATTCGTGCGGCCCATTTGGGCATGTGTTTCGGCGTTCGCGACGCGATCGCCCTCGCATTCAAACATGCAGAAGAAGGCCCGCTCACCGTTCTCGGTGAGTTGGTGCACAACCAAACCGTCCTGAACTCTCTCGAAAGCAAAGGGATCAAAGTCGAATCTCAGATTGAAGGTGTGGACACCCCAACAGCGATGGTGACCGCTCATGGGGCTTCGGAGCTCGCATTGAATCGCGCGCGAAATCGCGGACTAAGAGTCATCGAAGCGACCTGTCCACTCGTTCACTTTGCTCATCATGCCGTCGGCAAACTTGTTCGGGCCGGTTACCATCCGATAATCATCGGCAAGCGCGACCATGTCGAAGTCCGCGGTCTTACCGAGGACTTAGCGGAATATGATGTGGTCCTGGATGACGCGGATGTGGAGCGGCTGAAGGACCGGCCGCGTTTCGGCATTGCGGCCCAGACAACGCAACCGATCGAGCGGGTCCAGCGTTTGGTTGCTCTCATCCGACAACGGTTTCCACATTCTGAAGCGCGTTTCGCGGATACGGTTTGCCAGCCAACCAAGCAACGGCAACTGGCGGCGGCTGAACTCGCGCGGCAATGTAACATTGTCATTGTCATCGGAGGCGCCAACAGCAATAACACGCGCGAACTGGTGGCAACATGCCGCCGTTTCTGCGCGTGCGTTCATCACGTGCAAAGCGCTTCCGGCGTGAACCCCGAATGGATATTGGGCGCCGAGGCCGTTGGCATTACCGCAGGCACTTCAACACCTGATTCGTTAATCGACGAAATTGAGGACCGGTTGAAAACAGTGGCCTGCGATCGAGATGTTGCAATGGCTTAGCCAGACTTTCGTGATAACGCCGCGGACAGACTTGCAGAAACTGAATCCCGCCTTTGGTCGCCGCCTAAACATTCTCATGGCCTCGTTAACGGCGCCGGCCTCATCGCCTGCCTTTTATGAAAAGGCTTTTCGGAAGCAGCACAACGTGATCACTTTCGGCCCGCATCGGGACCAAACCTTTTGGGAAACGCATGCCGCAGGCTTTCGATCTCATGAGTTTTACCGAGAAGGCACCTGCGAGCACTGGCTCGATCTCTGCATCCGTACGGCCAAAGCTTGCGATATAATAACGCCTCGAGGAAGCGTCGATCTCCGAGAGATCAAGCCGCGTTTGCCGTCCGACTTCAAGCCGGATTTATTCATATGGATTGATCAGCATGGATGGAACGTCCCGGTAAATTTGCAAACCTTGGAATGCCCGACCGTTGCAGTCTTTGGTGACACACACATGCGAGAGAACTGGGATTTGTGGCTCAAGTACGCGTTGACCTACGATTTCGTGTTCGTTTCCTACAATCGTCAGCATCATCAGCGCTTCCGCGACGCAGGATGCAAAAGAGTATTTTGGTCCCCAGCGGCGTGTGATCCTGAGATCCACTGCAAGATTTCAGCCGAGAAAATCTTTCCGGTTAGCTTTGTCGGCGGCACCTACCGGCCACTGCATCGAGACCGAGTCGAATTGATCGAGTTCTTGCGAAGCCACGGTGTGGATATTTATGTCGATGCCAAGCTCTTTCAGGAAATGTCATTAATCTTCAGCCAGTCCAAGATTGTGTTGAATAAATCGATGGCAGACGATTTGAACATGAGGGTCTTCGAAGCGATGGCGACCGGTTCGCTGCTGTTAACGAATCGCTTGCCGCTGGAATCGGGACAAGAAGAATTGTTCGTCGATCGGAAGCACCTTGTTCTTTATGACCGGGCTGAGATACTAGAACTGATCGATTTCTATTTGAAGCATGAAATTGAGCGCGAAGCGATCGCAGCGGCTGGCTATAACGAGGTCATTCAGAAACACACCTACGACGACCGAGTTCGGGACATTCTTCAAGACGTGAGTTCGCCTTGTTGATCCGGGTTTGAGCCGAAACAAGATTCCCCCTCTGCGGAGATGGAGACTAGGACAGCTGCCTCGACGCGTTTCCAGAGCGGCCGCAAGTCGGGGTCCTTCGGGGCAAGCACGGCAAGTTTGGACGTTGTATCCAACTTGGGCTCGTTGCCGGGACGCAGTTCGTGTGCCCAGTAAACAGCCTTGCCTGCCAATGCCCGCCGCTGAAAGGTACAATACTGATGAGTCAAACAAATCCGAACGCGGAGAATCGACACGCGAGCTCTCGAACCGCGGTGACTCGGCCCATCCGGTGGTGGCCTTGCCTGGCGACGATACTCGTGGCCATGGGCTGCCTCTTTTGGATCTGGCTCGTCCGGGACATCTCGCGTCAGGAAAAGAATCTGCAGACGCTCTATACGGGGGTGGGAGCAGTCGTGTTATTGCTCATTTGGCTGCTTTTTGTTTCTCGCATCCGCTGGCGAATTAAGCTCTTGGTGGTTGGCGCCTTATTGTCGCTGATGATTGGCGCACAGGTCCTGCTCAGGGTGCGCGGAGTGACGGGCGATTTGCTGCCGGTGTTGGAGTGGCGCTGGAAAAGGCCGCTTCCACAAGATTTAGCACAACCTGCTGAGCAAGGGGTTTCCGCTGATTCAAAGACAACAGCCTCAGCATCCGCGGCAGATTTGGCGCGGACCGGCAATGACTATCCGCAGTTTTTAGGGCCTGACCGCAATGCAGTTCTCGCAGCTCCCCGATTGGCCCGCGATTGGAAAACGCAGCCCCCGGAAAAGATTTGGCGACAGCCAGTCGGCCCAGCTTGGTCCGGGTTCAGCATCGCTGGAAATCGGGCCGTAACTCAAGAGCAGCGGGGCGAGAAAGAGAGGGTCGTTTGCTATGACCTGTTAACCGGAAAGCTTCTCTGGTCGCACGAAGATGACGCACACTATCACACGACGATTGCAGGCGAAGGACCGAGAGCAACTCCAGCTATCGCGGGAAGCCGTGTCGTTACTGTCGGAGCCACCGGCATTCTCAATTGCCTTGAACTCCAAACAGGGAAGCTGATTTGGTCGAAGAATATCATTCAGGAAAATCAAGCGCCCTTAAACGATTGGGGAGTCAGTGCTTCACCGCTGATCATTAATGGCTGGGTCATCGTCAGCGCCGGCGGGACGAAAGATCGCTCGCTTCTGGCCTACGAAATGGAGGATGGCAAATTCGTTTGGGGCGGAGGCAATGAGAGCGCCAGCTACAGTTCGCCCAGGCTGGCGACGTTGCTTGGCATTCCGCAGTTACTCATATTCAATTCCGCGAACCTCACTGGCCACGATCTGGAATCCGGACGTGTCCTGTGGAAGTACGCTTGGCCAAAGGGCCATCCTCATGTAGCCATGCCGGCAATTCTCCCGGACGATCGCGTCCTTGTCTCCAGCGGGTACGGAACCGGCGCTGAACTTCTGCAACTGGGCCGGAATGCACAAGGCGATATTTCCGCGACTCGAATTTGGAAATCTATTCGGCTCAAATCCAAATTCGCAAACATCATCGTCCACAATGGCTTTATCTATGGCCTTGATGACGGAACCTTAGTTTGTCTCGACGCTACGGAAGGCAGGCTGCGATGGAAAGAAGGCAGATACGGCCATGGTCAGATGATTCTTGTCGGGAGCCTCCTTTTGCTCACGGCCGAAGATGGGAACGTTGTCTTGATTGAGCCATTGCCAGACGAACATCGCGAGCTCTCGCGTTTCTCTGCGCTTAAAGGGAAAACGTGGAACGTCCCGGCATTAGCGGGCGGTTATCTCGTAGTCCGGAACGATCAGGAAGGGGCTTGTTACCGGTTGCCAATCGAGAAATAAGTGGTTTCGCACTCTAAAGACGCCTCGATTTCTCGCTCCCACCGATAGCTCATTCATCGTCGGCCAGCTTAAGCTCCAACGAAACCGGCAAAAAGCAATGAGGGCAAATGCCTGATCGTCGCATCCAGGAAAACAGCCGCTCAGCGGACGTGGGGATACATGTAAACCCGGTCGAGATTGTTCTTGCCGGTCAGGATATCGATGACCAACTGATTCTTCAAAGCTTCGACGTGCCCGTCGATAAAACCGAAGTTCCCCTTGCCATTGTGAAAAACCATTTTGCCTTTAACAGCGCTGTTTTCGACGCCTTCGTTGAAGCTGGCGTTGTGCATCGTCTTGGGGTCTTCGTTGCACAGCATTAGTTTCTGGGCCGGATTTTCGACCGCCGTGATCCGCAAACCTTTGGGCGGAAAGGAATCGAGCCACCCGTTCATACTGTAAGTAACCCGAAGCGCCCTGCCGATGTCACCTGTGCTTGGACAACGATAAATGGGAAAACTGTTTGTGTACCAATCCGTGTCTGTCTCGCCCGCGTTGGGACGTACGCGTGCTTGGCCGGTCACGTAGGCAAAAATCGATCCCGCTTCCGCGTGATGCCCGTAGCGGCGATCTTTCCAGCGCGTTCGGTTTGTGGTGTCGGTCGACGGTTGACCGCCCCAGACCCAATCTGGATCCAGATTGCGATCCACTCCGCCTGGCCACGGCAAGTAATCTCCGTTCTCATCCGCATAAAGAAGAATTCCAAAGGTCAATTGTCGCAGGTTGCTTTTGCAAACCGTTGACCGCCCTCCCTCTTTCGCCTTACTCAGTGCAGGAAGGAGCAATCCCGCCAATATGGCGATGATTGCAATGACGACCAGCAGTTCAATCAGAGTAAATCCAGAATGGGAGCTATCACGCTTCATAAATCGTTCTCGGGCTCAGCTCAGTCGCACGTGATATGAACTTAGCAGCGGCCAGTGCGAAAGCAAGATGACTCGCGGCGTGCCCCGTTCGCGCAGTGCATCCACCCGTTGTCGGCGGAAATCGCGAAACATCGGAGCGCGGATGCCCAGGACGTGACATGTATGACGTAAAGGGTTTTCTTCTTTGCAAGCTTGATGCCTTTGGCACAATTTCTTCGATGGGCATCACCCCACAACAGTTCGAACAAATGAAAGAGCGGCTCAAAAAGCCGAAGGCTGTGGCTAGACCTGTTTGGGGAAGCAGCCCTCGGCCGGCAGCCAGCCATCATCAAGTTATCTTGGGCATTGATCCCTCTCTGCGCGGAACGGGTTACGGCGTCATTCGGTTAGCGAAACCACACCCGCAAGCGCTGACCTTTGGCACAGTAAGCTGTCCGGCAAATTGGGAACATTCGCGCTGCTTGCTCCGCATTGCTGAGGCTTTGCGAGAAGTGCTCAAGCAGCATCGCCCCACGGTTTGCGTCGTGGAAGGGCTCTTCTACGCGCAGAACCTGCAAACTGCCTTGACGATGGGCGAGGCCCGCGGCGCGAGCCTTGTGGCAGCAGCCGAAGCTGGCCTCGAGATCTATGAAATCGCACCGCGGAAAGTGAAACAAGCGATTGTGGGTTACGGCGCCGCCCAAAAACTAGCCGTGGCTAAAATGGTGCAGCGCATGTTGCACCTGGCCGAATTGCCGGGTGTCGATGCCGCCGATGCCTTGGCTTTGGCTTTGGCGCATGCTCAGGAGTCAAGCCGATTCAGTTTCAGCATGCCGAAGAGGATTTGAGCCGTTTAAAAGATAAAGGAAGGAATGGCAACCCACTTTCTGATCTTAATCTTAATCTTAATCCTAATCCTAATCTTACCCGTCAGCGCAGCCCGATATAATCGGAACGATTACGGTCACGATTATGAGCAGGATTAGAAATCGGTGAGACGCCAATGATTACTTTTTTGCACGGGAAATTAATGGAAGCGTTGCCGACGCAAGTCACGGTCGATGTGAATGGTGTCGGCTACGAAGTGCTCATTCCGCTTTCGTCCTACGACAAGCTGCCGTCGCCCGGCCACGAGGTGAAGCTCCTTACCCACTTGGCCGTTCGCGAAGATGCGCATGTGCTCTATGGATTCATGACGGCACAGGAGCGTGAGCTTTTCCGCATGCTGATTAATACCGTAAGCGGCATTGGACCAAAGATCGCGCTGAATGTTTTGAGCGGAATGAATGTCATTTCGTTTCGCGGCGCTGTCGCCAATGGCGATGTCAAGGCGCTCTCGCAAATCAGCGGTGTCGGCAAGAAGACAGCGGAACGAATTGTGGTAGAATTAAAGGACAAGATAGGCGCCACGGGCGCGTGGGAAGCCAGCAGCGCCGCGCGAGGGCTCTCCCCCAATGAACAAAAACTCAACGACGCCATGCTTGCGTTAATGGCTCTAGGATTTAAGCAGGTCGAAGCCCATGATGCAGTCCGCGCAGCCGTGGCTCTGCTGGGGCCGCAAGCTGGAACCGAGGACTTGGTCCGGGCGAGTTTAAAGAAAGGCGCTTGATGTCCGATGCTATCGCCAAGCCTTCTGGATTGGTCGTGCCGCATTCCCTGAAGTGGCACGGACGACTCGCTGCTGCCGCCATTTACGGATTGACGCGCTGTGTCGCTGCCAGTTTGCGATACAAATCTGAGAGCGACTCCGGGACTGGAGGAACTGGAGGAACGAGGCCGCCGAGTCCTGCGATCTTTTGTGCCTGGCACAATCGCCTGGCGCTTTCCTTGAGCATCTATGACAGGTTCGTACGGCGAGGCCAACCGGCCCGCCAATTGGCCGCAATGGTTAGCGCCAGCAAAGACGGCGGTTTGTTGGCTCAAGTGCTCGAACACTTTGGCATGCAGCCGGTCCGTGGATCGAGCAGCCGGCGCGGGCCGCAAGCCCTGTTGGAACTAACCAGTTGGGCGGAACGAGGCTACGACCTTGCCATTACCCCGGACGGTCCGCGCGGCCCATGTTACGTTGTGCAGGAAGGGGTTGTTGCCTTGGCTCAGCTCACGAGCTTGCCTATCGTGCCGGTCGCCTATCGATTGAGTTGGAAAATCCGCTTGAACACTTGGGATCGCTTCCAGATTCCGATGCCGTTCTCGAAATGCGAAATCGCGGTGGGCCAATCTCTTCACGTGCCGCGAGACGCGTCCGACGCGGACCGCGCAGCTCTTCGGTCGGAGCTCGAGAAGCAGATGCAGAGGATGACTCGTGACTAAAGCGTTTCTCGAAACAGATTTCCGCGCATTGCGCCCGTGAACCATTTCGCTGGCAGGGCGGCGTTGCTGCGCCGCCTTGTTAAACGCGTGATCTTGATGCAGGCGGCGCAGCAACGCCGCCCTACCTTCAGGTTCACGAGGAGCCTCCAGGCAAATGTTGCGAGCATTGGGACCATGAACCTGACGTTGCGGCATGTAGTCCCGGCTTTAGCCGGAGCGATTGCAATCCGCAAAAGCTGTGTCGCTACCAGCAAATGCTGCCGCCTAAAGGCGGGACTACATGCCGGGAGGTTCATGGGCAGACAGTAACTAGCCAAGCCAAGCTAGCGCGAGTTATCCTGGGTTCTACTGCTCTCCACTGCCGAACGATAAAGCGTGTAACGATCGGTCACGGATCGGATATACTTCTGTGTGCCAGGAAAATCCATTTGGCTGAGGAACTGCACGCTGTTCGTTTTGGCGGAACTCTCCATCCAACGCAAAACGTGTGCGCGGCCCGCGTTGTAGTCCGCCAATGCGTACGGGAGTGGATTGTCGGTCGTTTGATAGCGTTTCAACAGTTTGCCGAGGTACCAAGTCCCGGCCAAAATATTCGTTCCGGGGTCGACGAGATGTTCGTGAGCGAATGGCTGAATCCGCTCGCTTTGCGCCCATTCTTGTGCAGCCAACGCGCGGATTTGCATCAGCCCGATTTCACCGGCGAGCCCGCGCGCCTTGGCATCGAAGCGGCTCTCGCGCCAAATCACCGCTTTGACAAGCGCGGGATCCACGCCATAACGGCTGGCCGCCTGCCAAATGCGTGCGTCATAACGCCGCGCGCCACGACGGACGCACCAGACACAAAAAAGAAATGCGTCGACGAGAAAAAGCGCGATCAAAAGCCAAAGCCAACGTCGTTGCACGCGGCCAGCCTAGCGGATCAAACACCGTTCTGCGAGGCTGTTTGTCCTGCGCGCGCCTCGAAGGCGCACTTTGCCTTCAACGCGGTTTGAGCACATCGAGCAGGCGGCTGCGACGGTCTTCAGGGAGAGACATTGTCTTGATTACGGTCCTGGCTGCGGCACAATCCGTGGCAGCCATGGCGGCTAATTGCTCGGCTGCTTGTGGATCGTACGCGAGAGATCGAATAGCGCTTTCAAAAAATGTCTGCCGGCGCGCGTCCGTTGACGGAAGTTCATTAAGCCATTTGGCAGCCTCTTCCGGTTGAGCCCGCCTCCATTCGCTGAACGCTTCGCCTCCCGCAGAAAGGCCGCGGTTATTCGGCAATTTCGTTGCCCATTCGATCGCTTCGGATGGGTTCTTACGGGCCAACTCTCGAGCTACAATGGAATAGGCGTGAGGCGGAACCTGTTCGTTTTGCGACGCTGCCAGATAGGTTGCCAAACTTTTCGGGTCGGACGTTGACCAACTCCATAAGACCTGGTCTAGCACCCGTTTGGCGGAATCAGAGTCGAGGCCGCCGAGCCAAGTCACGGCCTCTTGTTTGACTGGCTTGTCCGATGAGAATTCCGGAAACCACTTGCGCGCGACGGCGGCGGCAGCCTCGGCTCGGGCCGGTGACGGGTTCATTCCGCTCACCAATTCGGCGGCTGCACCAAGGTTCTTCTCCGCGGCTCCTTTCACGACTCCGCCGACCGCGGACGCGAGCGCGCTTCCTGCCAGATTTTCCTGGCACCACTTGAGGGCAGCGGCTGCGTCCTCCTTCGCCCATGTCTCGACGAATGGCGCACTCAATCGATTGCGCGTCTTTGTGTCGGCCGCGGTGAGCCAATCGGCCGCATCGGTGAGATTGCGCGCCGTCCATTCCTTTAGAGTCGCAGCAGCTAGTGCCGCCCCCAATTCTCCTGGCTTGTTCGCAGCAAACTCGAGCGCGGGCGCAGGATGGATCTTGGCCCATTCCTTGCCGATTGTTTCCATGGCCAACTGTGAGGCGTAACCGGCGGGATTCCGCAGTGTGAACTCGGCAGCGTGCTGAGGATTGCCTGGAGCCCATTGAGCCACTGCGGTCATGCGTGGGCCGTAATTCTCGATGTGCCATTCGGACATAAGACGCAGCCCACGCTCGACGTCCTTTTCGACCATAACCGTAGCAACGCGCATGCGCCAGTTGCGGGCTGCGGCGCTGTCCGTTCCGCCTAACGCAGCAATCGCCGCGTCGGGGTCGCGTTTCGGCCACGCTTCGAACAGCGCGCTCGCCAATTCATTAAAGGGAAGGCCCGCAACTTCTCTTGGCGAAGCGAAAAGCGTGTCGAACAGGTGGCCCGCATCGAGTTCGACCCAGCGCAGGGCCAGAAATCGTGTCGCCGTGGGATTGCCTTGCGACAGTCGCGCCAACCGCGGGAAATCAGCCGGCTTCGCTTTCTCGATCGCCTCCAGCCAGTAAAGCCACCGCGTGACCCCAGACGACATCGAGAGATCGCGCTCGAGTTGAGTCGCCAACGGAGAGTCATCGTTGTGGTTAACGCTAGCGCGTTGTTGTGTCCCGCCGCGAAATAATTTCGATTTCGGCGCCGAGGCAGGCTCCGAACTGATCGCCATCTGCTTTGCCGGCTCGGACGCTGTTTTTGTCTTTCTTGGCAAAGCGAATCCTACAGCTAAGCCAAGACCGGCGGCACTTACGATGAGAAGTGAGCTAAAAAGTATTCTCATAGGAAGACAACAGAAATTAGCGTCCTGGCAATGGCGAGTGGCGTAACTCTCCCGAACCTCTCACTCGATCAAGGCCGGATCGAAGATGTGCCTTGGCTTCTGGAGTGAATGGTCCAGCATCGATCCACTGCCCCGCCGTAACCGGATCTCGCATGGCCATCATTCTGGCGGCATGAGCGGCGGCCCGGTCGCGCTCGCTGGGATCGTTGATGCTCAGTGCCCAATCCCACGCTTCACGGGGATATTTTTCGGCGACCGCTAAAACCAGCGAGCCAACGCTGCGGTCCCGTTCTGTTCCGGGCGTCATCGTTGCGACCCACTGGGCCGCGCCGCGCGCATCCTTTCCTGCCCAAGTCGCTGCGATGGCGGCCACCGCTCGATCGCGTCCTTCGCTCGCAGGCAATGAAGTGACCCAGCCGGCGGCTTCTTCGGGAGTTTGTTCGGCCCAAGCCCGAGCAATGGATTCAGTCCCGGCAGCCCGCGATGTTTCGGGCAAAAGCGAAAGTCGCGCGACCCATCGTTGCGGATCATCCAAGGAATCCGCTCGAAGGTGCTGGAATGCAGTGTCGATTAATGGTTGGCGCAACCGCTCGGGCGCTTCCGCGAGAAGTTTGTCGAAGCGATGAAGCATGGAACCGCCGTTCAACAAACTTCCGGCGAGCGATTTTAACTGTGCGTCGCCGTCCGCAGTGCGCGGCAAGTCAGCCACGAGGCGCATCGCCAATGCGGGATCTTGATAGCCAGCCGAGTTGAGCACCTGTTGTTTCAACGCGTTTACAGCGTCGCCGCTGGGTTGCGTTTTCCGCCAATCCCATACGGGGGCTCGCTGACCGGACGCGTCGTTCAGAATGGCGCTCCCGATGGCCGGAAGGAGCGCCGCGAGCGAGCCGTTCGCAGCGTGAGTCGTCAGAAACTCCGCGGCATTTGCGTTGAGCCGCTCCGTGACACCTCTCGAAATGCCCATCAAATCCTCATGGCCAAAGCGCCCTGGGTGGGCAGCAAGCCATGCCACTGTCGCGTCGAAATCCGTCTTGGATGCTTCGACCAAAATCCGAGCACCGGTTGTGCTGGAACCGTAGGCGTGCCGGCCACCAGACGGAACGATACCGGCCAACTCGAGCGCTTCTGCCGGATCAATCGCTGCCTTGCGGATTAAAGCGGTGCGAATGATTTCATCGCGATCCACACCTTCGGGAAGCGCTTTGGCCCAGGCAATGGTTCCTTCGAGATCGCTTTTCGCCCAAGCTTGCGCGACACCCGCCAGCGCCTGGTCGCGATTCGGACCTTTCAATGCTTCCGCGCTTTCCCGGGCCGAAACCAGACCGCCCTCCGCGAGAATCACAAACGCATCACGCGCCTCGGGTGCTCCAATAATTCTCAGGCTTCGGCAGCCGCGAAACGATCTCTGCCACGCGTTCCGGAACGCGCCGGGCGATCTCGTTTAACGAACTGCGCGCCATCGTTTCCCAGCCCGGGCCGCTGGCCATAAGCGCATCCACGGCGTTTCGACCGTCGCGCGCGAGCCATTCATCAAAAAACTGCCGGCGCTGAGCGGCATCGATTCCTTTGCCACGGAAGAACGCGAGACCGCCGGCTGGATCGACCTGCGCCCATTCAGCAATTAACGCAGCGCGAAACGCGCGGCGGCGAAAGAGGTCAGGCAATTCGGTGATCGCTTGATGAATCAACGGCATCGCTTCGGCGTTCGTTCCATAGCGGTCATGCAATTCGCGCCATTCTGCAAAGAGCGCGCTTTTCTCGAAACTAGGCGCTGCTGCGGTCTTCGCTTCGACCCCGGATGGGTTATGGGCAACCGCTTTTGGCGCCATTTCCGTGTGAATGTGATAGCCGATCGGAACGCAGACAACGGCAACAAGCGCCGTTGTCACCATCAAAGTTTTCGATGTGCTCATGACAGTTAGGAGGGGTGTGCCCGAAGCTGCTGCGGTCGATGTGGCGCTTGTTGTCGCGGCGAAAACACTGCCGGCCACGGCCACGGGTGCGGCCAAGGCGCCGATGGCGCCGGCGATGGTCATCGTAAACACAGCCGCGGGTTTGCTGCGCGACAGCACGGTTTCGATCAGGCCAGACATTCGATCTCGCAGCATCTCGCGTCCGCGCGCCAAGCGTTGCTTCACAGCGTCTTCGCTGATGCCCAGCGCTTCGGCCACTGCGCGCACAGATTGATCCTCGCGGTAGTACAGAACAAGTGGCAGACGGTAGGTCTCAGGCAATTTGGCCAACGACTCGCGGACCATCGCAGCCTCTTCTTCGTTCGCCGCGACTTCATCAGGTCCGGGCGCGTCCTCCGCCAAATCCGGCGCGGTCTCCAATGGATCATTGCTGCGCTGGCGTCGGAGATGGCCAAGCGCTGCGTTGCGCGCAATTTGTCCTAACCAAGAACGGAGCCGATCTGGCTCGCGAAGATCGTGAAACTTCCGCCAAGCCGTCAGGAATGCTTCCTGCCCCGCATCTTCGCTGGCGGCGAAATCTCCCGGAATCCCGAACGCAATGCCACAGACCATCGCTTGATGTCGCGCGACAATTTCGACGAATGCCCGTTTGTCGCCCCGGCACGCGGCGTGAACTAATTCAGCATCCGACAGGCTTCGCTCCGATGCGAGCTTGCTGCTCAGGGCATAACCTTTTCCCAAATAATTCATTATCGGGACGCGAACGTTGCCATCTGCCTAATAGATGCGGAGAGCGAACGACCGGTGACATCAAGCTTCGCGCTTTCCCCTTTTGCCCCGCGCATGTTACCGCCCTTCCTGGGCTTGATCCTTGATCGTTGATCTTGATCATGCTCTCTGCCAGAAGGATCAAGAGCAAGATCAGGGATGAAGATCAAGAAATGATCCCTGGCCTGAAACCTCATCGAATGCGTTCCAGCAATTGATCAAGACGTTTGGGCGAAACAGTTACGGCTGTGCCGAGTTCCTGCGCGAAGAGGGAGACTTTGAATTCTTCGATCGTCCAGCGGAATTCCTCAACTTGCCGCTGTGCTTCACCTGAACGCGAT
This sequence comes from Verrucomicrobiota bacterium, assembly GCA_016871515.1. Lineage (GTDB taxonomy): Bacteria > Verrucomicrobiota > Verrucomicrobiia > Limisphaerales > SIBE01 > SIBE01. The sequence continues at coordinate 7,665 of VHDE01000080.1, read as the reverse complement.
GCATCAGCTTCAAGTTTCTTCAATGCTTCCTGATAAGGCGCGAGCTGGCGTGCCCGTTCCTGATCCTTAAGAGGATTCAAGGCGGCGCGCTCGGCGCGAATCAACAGCGCTTTGAGATACCGCGGCAAATGCGGCAAGCGGTCAAACTCGATGCGTTCCAAAAAACGCGGGGGCATCAACGCCGCCAATTCATTGGCCAACACATCCATACTCCGAGGAGCATTGGACGGAGCGAGCTGACCCAAGCTAGTCAAAGTCTTCTGGCGGGCCGTCTCAGCAGGAGCAGCGGTCGCGCCGGCCCGTCGCTGGACTTGCTCGCGGAGTTGCAGAATCGGTCCAACCCGCTCGATAAGTTGCTGCGCCAGTCCTGGAATGCGGCGGCGCGCTTCGTCCACAGCCGTTTGGAATTGAGCCTCACTCAACGGTGAGAGCGGCGCCGAAGGCAGAATCTGGCGTTTGAGATTTTCCAGCGCGGTCTCACGCAATTCCTCACCGGAACCGAGCGTTGGATAGAGCGAATCAAAACGGCTGAGCGCCCGCAAATCCTTCTCGATCCAGCCGAGATCCTTCTGGATTGCCAACTCGACAAGGCGTTGAACCCCCGCCAGCGAGGCAGAACGGGCGCTGTCTTGGCTCCGGAACAAACGCAGGTTCACACCGCCCTCCTCGAACTCCAGGCCGGGCCAGGCGTAAAGCGGAAGCCCTGGACCTTCGCTGATCGTGATGCGCTCGGGGAGATCACCGAACGTCCAGCCGGTGAGTCCAAATCGTTCCCAGCGCGCCGCAGCGTCATGCCAAGCCGTGGGCTCTTTTGGTGCAACAGGTTCGACGTTTGCTTGTTTGAGACTTTGCCGGAGTTGTTCCAGGTCGCGACTCGAGCTGATTGGCTTTTGTTCGTTGTTTACAATTTCAATTCGAGGCCGCAAATGCGCGGGCAGCGGGTCGCTCGGCCAGGTTGACGCGGACATCTCGACGCCGTAGCGCCGATGAATGAACCGCGCGAGCTCTTGCAGGAACGATGGACCGCTCGGATGAAAATCGCGAACGATCTCGGCGATCTTCGGCGGAAACGGCATCAATTCGCGGCGGACAGCCTTAGGCAAAGCCCGCAGCAGCTCGGCAATTTTTTCCTCGCGCAAACCGGGAACGGCCCATTCAAGAACCGAGGAGGTAGCTGCATCGGCAAGAGTGAACGGCAACTTAACCGTGACACCATCGTGCTCTTCGCCAGGAGCGTAAGCATAAGTCAGCGCGACCGGTTGACCGCCGACAGACACCGCGTCCGGGAACGCCTCCGCGTCGTAATTCAGAGCTTGTCCGCCGGTCAATTCCGTCACGCAAAGAAAATTCGGGTCCGTTTGCCCTCGCAACAAACGATTCAGTTCGTGGAGTGAGGAGACATTCTCAATGCGCTTGGCGTAGAAATCGAACAAGGCTTGGCCGGGATCGGTCAGGTCGTAACGCCGGACCCGTGTCTGCCAATTCTCGATCTTCTGACGGACGGCGCGATTGTGAGCCATGAAGCGATACTGAGGCGGAAGTTCTCGTTCCTTCGCAGCGGCCGGCGTGAGGAGGCTCTGATCATTTATGATTTCGGATTTCGAAGTTCCAGCCTTGAACTGAGCCTCCTCACGCCGGCTGCTCCGAGGGTTAGACGCTATGTCCTCCTCGACGAGGGCCGAGCGAATGAAGATCGCCGTTGCGTCCTTGGCGTTAATCTTACCATAACCAATCTTGCGCCTTTGAATTTCAAGTCCATGCAATGTCACTACTTCCTCAACGAGCACGCGTTCCGCGCTGGCGCTCCAATGAGGGTTCTGATGAGCCACTTTGCAGCAATGTGGCGCGAGTTGGAAAATCCATTGCGGATCAATGCCGGCGACGGTGCGCGCGAACAGTTGCGAAGTCTCGACAATTTCACCTGCAACGATCCACGGCGGTTGATTCGAGCGGGGCTTCGGGGTTATCTCCGCCGGTTTTGCCCGGCGTTTCTTTGGAGCTTCGCCGCGTTCGTAAAGCGCGGAACCCGGAAATACCGTTACATCCCGATTGCCCGCAGCCTTATACGCATTACGTTCTTCGCGCCTCGCCACGTGGCCAATGAGGCCCGCGAGAATGGACCGATGAATTGCGTCGCAAGCGGCGTTGTTTTCGTTCAGCTTCAAGGCGCCCAGTTCCTCGAGCGCGTCGTGCAGTTGGGCATAAAGGTCCTGCCATTCGCGCATGCGCGGGTAGGAAAGAAAATGTTGTTTGCAAAACTTGCGTCGCTGATTTTGTGTCCGCAACTTCTCCCATTGATCGTGCACGGCGTTCCAAATATTCAAGAGCGCAAGAAAATCTGAGCGCGGATCGTGGAACTTCTTATGGGCGGCCGAGGCGGCGTCCTTCTGGTCGAGGGGGCGTTCGCGAGGATCCGGAATGCTCAGTCCCGCCGCAATGATGAGCAATTCGCTCGTGGCATGTTCGCGCTGAGACTGGAGCAGCATCCTTCCCAACGTCGGATCGATCGGCAAGCGCGCGAGGTCGCAGCCTAGAGGAGTCAGATCACGCTTGTCGTCCAGCGCGCCAAGCTCTTGAAGCAAGGCATAGCCATTGGCAATCGCGGCGGAGGAAGGCGGTTGGACAAAGGCGAAGGTTTCGATGGCGCCAAGGTCGAACGCCTTCATCCGCAGGATGACTTCGGCAAGATTCGCACGCTGAATTTCCGGCTGGGTGAACGCTGGGCGCGCCTGAAAATCCTCCTCCGCATAAAGCCGGATGCAAACTCCATCTTGAACACGTCCGGCCCGGCCTTTGCGCTGGTTCGCGCTGCTTTGCGAAATCGGTTCGACTGGCAAACGGCGCGTGCGCGTGCGCGGATTGTAACGGCTGATCCGCGCCAAACCAGCATCGATGACGTAGCGGATGCCGGGAATGGTCAGTGATGTTTCGGCGATGTTCGTGGCCACGACAATCTTGCGTCGTGGCGCGGGCGTGAAGACGCGCTGTTGGTCCCCGGAGCTAAGCCGTCCGTACAGAGGAATGATTTCCACCTCGTGCGCGAACCGGCCTTCCAGTTGATCCGAGGTTTCGCGAATATCGCGTTCGCCCGGCATGAAAACGAGCACGTCACCGCCGGGCGTTTCATAAACGATCTTCTCCGCGGCTTGCACTGCGGCGTCCACATAACTAATGTCGCCGCGCTCCTCCGAAGCGCTGTCGAGCGGTTGGTAAGCCACTTCAACGGGATACATCCGGCCGGAGACTTCGACGATGGGCGCATTGTTGAAGTGCCGGGAAAACGCCTGTGTGTCGATCGTCGCCGAGGTGACGATGAGTTTGAGGTCCTTGCGGCGCATGAGCAGCCCCTTCAGGTAGCCGAGCAGGAAATCGATGTTCAAGCTGCGTTCGTGAGCTTCATCAATGATCAAAGCATTGTATTCCGAGAGCGTCGGGTCGGCTTGCGTTTCGGCCAGAAGGATGCCATCGGTCATCAGCTTGATGTAGGTCTGCTGGCTGGAGCGGTCATCAAAGCGAATCTTGCAGCCGACTTCTCGCCCCCAGGCAACGTTGAGTTCCTCAGCGATGCGCCGGGAAATGGACAACGCAGCGACACGCCGGGGTTGTGTGCAACCAATCATGGCCTCGATGCCCAACCCAGCTTCGAGGCAGAACTTGGGAATCTGCGTCGTCTTGCCAGATCCAGTTTCGCCGGCAACGACCACAACTTGGTTGCTTCGGACCGCCGACAGAATTTCATCCCTCCGCGCCATGATCGGCAGGCCGGGGGGATAGTTGATTCGTGGGACATTGATTTTGCGTTGTTCTCGCAACGAGATCGACGCATGAACTTGTTCGATCAGACGATTCAACAATGCGTCATGCTTGCTGGGATGATGGCGGTCATGCAGGAGACGAACCAAGCGCGACCCAAGCCGCACCCAATCGGGCAGCATGCAACGCGGCAACAGCGTCTTCAGTTGTTCAATCCGTGCGTCAACCATACGGAGGCCGACTAAGGTAATATCACTCGGCGCAAAGGCAACTATCAGCAGTCCGCCTTGAACCACGGATAAGAAAATTAAACCGCGAATAGACGCGAATTAACGCGAATATAAAGGGATAAATGGGCTTCGAATGGATTGGCGTTTTCGAGAGGCGTTATCGACAAGGTGTTGGCAAACGGTGGCACGAGCTTGACCCTCTCGAGATTCGCGTCTCCTCGCGTCTCCTCGCGTCTCCTCGCGTTCATGCGCGGTCTTCCACTTTGGAATCGATTCTCTTACGCGTGGATTTGAGGTCCGAACAGGTGCGACGAAAATTGCCGGCCGGAGGGAAGCGTTTACGCTGCAGAACGTTCGCAGAGCCGAAAGGTTTCGAGGGATTTCGAGCCGTCCGGCGGGTTCACGTTCTGCGGCGCAAGCGCTGCGCTCGCTGACCGACAGTTGTGAATCGCACCCATCCAAAGCGCTGGGTGTGGTCCTTTACCGGTAAGGCTGATGGAGCGTTACCTTTTGGGTCTTCGCGCGCATGCGGAGGTTTAGCATTTCCACGCCCACTGCGAAGGCCATGGCGAAGTAGATGTAACCTTTCGGGATTCCTTTGTGGAAACCTTCAGCCACGAGCATGCATCCGATCAAGATCAGAAAACTCAGGGCGAGCATTTTGATGGTTGGATGCTTGTCGACGAATCGGCCGATTGAGTTCACGAATACCAGCATGAAGATCATGGCGATGATCACGGCCGCAATCATCACGCCGACGTGTTTAACCATCCCCACCGCCGTGATTACTGAGTCGAGCGAAAATACAATATCCAGCAGCATGATCTGCACGATCACGGACGCAAAGTTCGGCGGCAGTTTCTTGGTCACTTCCCCATCTTCGCCTTCAAGTTTGTCATGGATTTCGTAAGTGCTCTTGGCCAGCAAGAACAAGCCGCCCAGGATGAGAATCAGGTCTTTGCCTGATATAGCAATGTGGAGAGAAAAGATATCGGTTGTGAAAAACGGCTTCTCCAGTCGAACGACCCAAGCTAATCCCATGAGCAGCAACACGCGAGTGATCAATGCCAAAGCTAACCCCAGTTTCCTTGCTTTGGACTGTTGTTCATGCGGAAGCTTTCCGGCCAGAATCGAAATGAAAATGATGTTATCAATTCCCAAAACGATCTCCAAAAGCGTGAGCGTAACGAGGCCAATCCAAATATCTGGGTCACTGATCCATTCCATAGGGCGGTTATCTTCTTCGCCGCCGAAGCGAAGTCAAACGAGAAGTCGACATCCGCGCGGAAATTCGCACCGTCTCGCCTGCCTTAATTCACCTGAAGTTTTGGACTGGCGCATGCCGGAAAGATTCGTCTCTGACGGAGATCAGGGGGGCCAAGGAGCATCCGGTTTGATTGGCGATGAAGTGCGCACTTGAATCCACGGAACATCGCGCGGGCCTTTCGGACTGGAGACGATCTTTTTCGAGAGAGTGTCGGGGTCCATCCATTTCCGTATTTCCGCATGACCATCCGCGAAAGCGAAACCACACGCGCCGTTGTGATAGTTGGCAGGCATGTTGCCCCAGAGTTGTTTCCGGTTTACAAACACAAGGAAATAACCGTCGTCGATAGCATCGGGATGTTCATCCAGAAAGACAAAGGCTTGGGATGGTGATGGATTGATGATGTCGGAGTACTTTCGAAATGTGTAGTGTGTGTTCCGAATCTCGGCCGTGTACCAACTGTCGCCGTTCATGTTTCCGTTCATGGAAATACTGCGCACGCGAGGATGTGCCCTGCCTGAGATTTTCACGGTGCTTTGGTCGGCCGGGCATTTGTAGATATCGAGAGCCTCATTATATCTCCACAAAAGCCCCTTCGGCGCCCTGAGCATGTTAATGTTGGTCGCGTCTTGCAGGGTCGGGAGCCAGCCTTCGACCCAGCCGCGCTGATCTCCAGTGCCGTTTGGGACGAGTTTATCGTTGTTGTCTTCAGGGTACATGTACCACGCCAAGCCCAACTGTTTAAGGTTGCTCATGCATTTGATGCCTTGGGCCTTCGTCTTCGACTTGGCGAGAGCGGGCAACAACATTCCGGCAAGGATCGCGATAATCGCGATGACGACGAGCAGCTCGATGAGAGTGAATGCTCCGAGATGCGGACGGCGTGAATTTATGGAAGGCTGAACAGCCCTTTTAATTTCTGGACTCATAGCGTGGCAGGTTATGGTCTATTGCCCATGCTGTCTATTCTATATTATGGTTACATGGTTTGTTGGGTTTGTTGGTAGATCGTAATAGAGCCAAACCTCTGCAGCTTGCCGAATGTCGGCACAACCGGCATGAGCACTGTATGCCTGCGATTACTCGTGGCTGAACAGATCATTTACAGCGACTTCGAAGCCAGACAGAATAACTGAACGAGCGCGTTCCCCCGGACCGAAGTGACCCAAAAGTCGGTAGGCGCGCTCCTCCAGGGTGTAAACCGAGACGCGGCGAGTCGCTGGCTGAATTATCCAGCACTCAGGAATCCCCGCTTGTGCATATTCTCTGAATTTCGTTTCCAGGTCATGCGGCTCGTTGCTCGGTGAAACGATTTCCAGCGCCAGATCGGGCGGACTGCTTTCTCGTTCACCCACTCGATCCATGTGCTCGTTGAGCCAGACCATGGCATCGGGTTCGCGATATTTGCCCGGCCATAAGCGGATTGGATGTGAAGCAAAAATTATCTCACCGCGTTTGTTTTCCGTAAGCCAAGTCTGGGCATAATAGGCAAATTGCCTGAGAATACGCTGATGTGTAAGCGAGGGCATAGGGAGAATAATCAACCGCATCGATTTTGCAAGATGGGGCGGAGCTGTCTTGAGAACAGGAATTTTATTTTCTGCCGGGCGTCAGGTCCTGCGTGCTGGCTGGCCGGCCTCCTGTCATTGCGAGAGTGCATTGCCTTCAGGCTCACTCGGTGAGTCTTGTAGGCATCCGCCGTCGAGAGCGGCTGATAAATTTGGGTTTGGGCGGTATTGGCCTGCGCTTTAGCCGCTGAATAACAGAACCGGTTGGCCACAGAGCAAGGAGCCATAGAGCTGCTTGCGGATTTCATTCAAGGTGGCCAAACCCAGGCGAAAGGTTTTGCCGTGCAAAATGGCAAAGGCATGAAATAGGGTGAAGGCTATGATCTTGATCCACAGCAGCGCCACCACAGCCGCCGGATGATGATGGGAGCAATGGGTCAGGTGCCAATGTTGGGTCAATTCGCCAAAAGCGTTGTTTTCAATTTTCCAACGCAAGTGGCCGATGTCCCGAATAGTGGCGCTATCATACGCGTCCAAATCTCCGGCCACGACCCAAATCCAATTCTGTTCCTTTTGCTGGGATTGGCACTCTGGGCCTACGCGCTGACGTTCCATCCAAGTTTCCCGAACCCTGACCACCCGTACCGGATCGGTGTAGGTGTCGCTAACCCCACTTAGCGGATTCGACCTTCAGTAGAAAAACTTTCGTGGCGCAACTCATTGGTTTGCAAAGGAGGCTTATCGCCAACGGGGCCGAAAAGGGCTGTAGTGCAGACCTGCCCTATTCCCAGCCTCAAAAGGACGTGTAAAATGCACGGCCAACCATGTTTTTGCGCTGCAACATCCGAAAGAAGGACGGCAAAGAACACCGCTACTGGAGCATCGTCGAAAGCAGGCGTTGTGCTGG
>VHDE01000079.1 GCA_016871515.1 Verrucomicrobiota bacterium | reverse complement strand
GTGATTTACGAGCCAAATCCTAACTTCAATGGCGCCGACAGCTTTACGTTTAGAGTGGGAGATAACTTGCTTCTTTCCGCTCCGGCGACCGTCAACATCACGGTCGCGCCGGTGAATGATCCTCCCACTATTGGCTTGATTCCGAACATCGGTGTTCGTCCGAGTGGCCCGGAGTTGCGAATACCGTTGTATGGCATTACGGCCGGCTCGCCCAACGAACAACAGCAGCGGCTCACCGTCACAGCGACTTCAGGCAGCGCGGCGCTCGTAGAAGTCAAAGGTGTTGAGTACACCAGCCCTGAGAGCACTGGAACGGTGCGGGTTCAGCCGGTCGCGGGCGCAACCGGAAGCGCTGTAATCACGGTGACCGTGAGTGATGGGAGCCCATCTGCGGGAACTGCCACTCGAACCTTTACGGTGAATATTGTTCAACGAGGCATTCGCATCGTTAATTCGATTGGCTTTGCTGGCGCGCAATACCAAGTGCCTGTCGATCTGGTCGCCACAGGCGATGAAAACAGTCTTGGATTCAGCCTGGACTTTGACAAAACGAAGCTGGCCTTCGTCAACGCCGTTCTCGGCCCTGGGGCGGCCGGCGCAGAGCTTCAAGTCAATGCGCTGAATGCCGTCAATGGCCGGATCGGAATCGGCTTGGCTCGGGCAGCGGGCCAAGTTTACGCTGCGGGCACGCATCGAGTCGCCCTCTTGAATTTCTCGAGCCCGATCACTGTGCCTGAAACAACGGCGCAACTGTCGTTGGCGCCTCAACCGGTCTTTTTCCAGATTGTTGATCCGCTCGCTACGCTGCTTCCAGGTGCGTTCGATGGCGCAACAGTCACGATCACGCACGGATACGAAGCCGATGTCGCGCCCAGGCCTTTTGGCAACAACGATGGAACGATCGGAGTCACTGACTGGTCGCTCGTGGGCGCCTTTGCGGTTGGACTTGAAACTGTCGGCAGCCCCAGCGAGTTTCAGCGGGCTGATTGCGCGCCACGGGTGTCGAGCGGTTCCAATACCGAGTTGCTCCTGGGAGACGGTGTCATTGGAATTTCGGATTGGGTTCAAGCAGGCCGATACTTTGCGGGATTGGACCCGGCGCAACGCGGCGGCGGCCCAACCGCTACTCCAGGCGGCGGTGCAGGAGGAAGTGCGGCCACGCAAAGCGCATCGTCAGCCAGTTCTGGATTCACCGCCAAAGCATTGACGTCGCAGGCGCGTGTTGTCCGAATTGAGAACCGGCCTTCTGCCTCCGGACGGGACTTAGTAGCTCTTGTTTCCCTGGAAGCGGAAGGAAATGAAAACGCGGTTGGAGCAAGCTTTGGTTTTGATCCAGCGCAACTGAATTTCAAGCGCGCTCGGCTCGGAGACAGCGCGGCTAGTGCGACGCTGCTGATTAATGATCGTCGGAAAGACGATGGGCAGCTGGGCGTGGCTTTGGCGCTGCCCGTCAGTCAGACCTTTTCGGCCGGGCGAAATGCCTTGGTGGAACTTGAATTCACCGTGCGCGAGTATTCGGCGGAAACCGTTCCGGCGATCCTTTTTGACGATTATCCCGTGGCACGCGAAGTGGTGAGTTCAGACGCAGCTCCTGTGGCGGTCGAGTATGAACAGGAGATGCCCGCGAACCCGGCCGGTTCGGTGCGAGTGAGCCGTTCGGCAAATGGAGAAATGACTTTGCGTCTGATCGGCCAGCCCGGACGCGAGTACATCATCGAAGCCTCGTCGGATTTGCGCACCTGGAAAACGATCAGGAAAGCTGTCGTTAACAGTTCCGTTTTGAAAGTGGTCGATGAGCAAGCCGACAACGCTTCGATGCAATTCTATCGCGTCAAGCAGGCGCCTTGAGTTGACGCGAGGAGGATTCTCAATCCGTCAAATCGAATGCTCCACAGTTTTAATAATCCGTGCCAGCTCGCGACTGAAGATCGGAGGCGAGGCCATTGACCGTTATGAAGATGAAGAAGTTTGCGAACTTGCCAAAGGTTAAGTTCTGGCTGGCCCTCGTTGTCTCCGTCGTAGTGCTCATTCCTCTGCTTGCCGCGAACACAGCCCGTGCCATACGAGTTCAGAATGCCGTTTTGCAGGCCGGACAAACCGCTACCATCCCCATTCAGATGGATGCTCAAGGTGATGAATCGGCCGTTGGCTTTACGCTGAACTTTAATCCGGTGCAAATTCAGATTTCGGAAGTAGTGCTGGGTTCCGGCGCAAGCGGCGCGACCTTGCTGGTAAACCCTAACCAAACCTCGAGTGGCCGGCTCGTGATCGGCGTGGGCCGGAATCCAGGGCAAGTTTTTTCCGCCGGCACGTTGGAATTGGTTCGTGTGACCGTGACCGTGATTGCAACGAGCGGAACGGCCACGATTGGTTTTAGCAATTCACCGGTCGTCCAGGAAGTGTCAGATGTGCGCGGCAATGTCTTGCCCGCCTCGTTTTCATCCGGCGCAATCACGATTAACTCTCCGCCCGTGGCTAATTCCCAAAACGTGAATGCGGTGGAGGATCAATCACAGGGGATCACACTGACTGCTACGGATGCGAACGGACAGAACCTCACCTTTAGCATTGTCAGCAACCCAACCAAGGGCGCCTTGATTGGGTCACCGCCCAACTTGACTTATGTTCCGCAAAACAATCAGAACGGGCCGGACAGTTTCACATTCCAGGCCAATGATGGATTGGCCAGTTCGGCAACCGCGACGGTCTCGATTTCAATTGCGCCGGTCAATGATTCCCCATCTTTGGCATCCATCTCGAATCAAACGATTGCGGAAGGGAGCACGCTGACGTTCACTGCGTCGGCCAACGATCCGGATGGACCCACGAGTGTTTTGACCTTCAGTCTCGCCGCTGGAACTCCTCCCGGGGCGACAATTAACCCGGCCACAGGCGCAATTAGTTGGACACCCACCGAAGCGCAAGGCCCGGGGACATTTACGATCAACGTCCAAGTCGCGGACAATGGTTCACCAACTCTCAGCGCCACGCAGTCCATTTCTGTTACCGTTACCGAAGCGAACTCGCCTCCGGCCCTGGCAGCCATCGCCCCGCAAACCGTGACTGAGGGCAACGCCTTGACTTTCACCGCCACGGCGGTCGACTCCGATGTTCCGCCGAATCCGCTGACGTTCAGTCTCGGACCCGGCGCGCCCGCCGGAGCGAGCATTAACCCGAGTTCAGGCGCATTTGCCTGGACTCCCACGGAGGCTCAAGGGCCGGGCAACTTCACGATTTCGATTCAAGTCACAGATGGGGCATCAGCCAACTCGACGTCATCTCAGACGTTCACCGTCACTGTTAACGAAGCGAATTCTCCGCCTGTCCTGGCCCCGATTTCGGACCAAACCGTCCGCGCCGGGAAGCTCATGACTGTGACGGCGTTGGCGACTGATCCCGATCTGCCGGCCAACGGCTTCGCGTTCAGCTTGGATCCCGGTGCGCCTCCCGGCGCGGTGGTCAATCCAACAACGGGCGTCATTACGTGGACCCCGCCTGCCTCCTCGCAAACAACGGCGCATGTGATCACCGTCCGCGTAACTGACAACGGGACACCGAGCGCCAGCGACACGGAATCTTTCAACGTCGTTGTCAATTCTTCGAACCAAACGCCGGTTATCCCGGTCATTCCAAGTCAGAATGTTGAGGAAGGCAGGACACTTAGTTTGACAATAACCGCGACAGATCCGGACCTGCCACCGAATCAGTTGGCGTATCGGTTGGGACGAGATGCTCCGGCTGGCTTAAGCCTGGATGCCGCAACCGGTCTTTTGACCTGGACCCCGACGGAACCGCAAGGGCCAAGCAACGTCACCGTTTCAATTCAAGTCGTGGACAATGGCATACCACCGTTAACTGCGGAGCGGACCATGGTCATTAATGTCACCGAAGTTAACGCCCCGCCCGTGGTCGCTCCGCTGATCAACCGGACTGTTTTGGCGGGGACAGCATTAACCTTCACTGTCACGGCGAACGATCTTGATCTGCCCGCTAACGTAATCACTTTCAGTCTAGGACCGGACGCGCCGGCCGGCGCATCGATCAACCCCGCCACCGGGGCGTTCAGTTGGACACCCAGCTTAGCCCAAGGCGGCACGACCAACGTGATTGCTGTGACTGGCAGAGACAATGGCACACCCCCTTTGAGCGATACAAAAACATTTACGGTGGTTGTAGCGCCCTCGAACACCGCGCCAGCTTTCAGCCCGATTCCAGACCAGACAGCCGCGGAAGGAGCGCCATTCACATTTACCGCGGTTGCGCGCGACACGGATCTGCCGATCAATCGACTTACCTATTCACTTGGACCTGGCGCGCCCGCGGGGATGAGCATCGATCCAGGAACAGGCGTCATCAGCTGGACGCCAAACGAGACGCAGGGGCCGGGAACCAATCGGGTCGAGTTGCGCGTGCTTGATGATGGCGTGCCGCCGTTAGGAGGGCAGGGGACCGTTGTGATCGTTGTCAACGAAATCAACACGCCGCCGAACCTCGCGCCGATTCCAAACCAGGCTGCAATAGAAGGTCAGCCCCTAACCTTCACTGCCGCCGCCAACGATCTCGATATCCCGGCCAATGCGATCCAATTCAGCCTCGGCCCCGGCGCTCCGTTCGGCGCAAGCATCAATCCGATAACCGGGGCATTTACGTGGACTCCAACTGAAGCCCAAGGCCCGAGCACCAACGTCGTTACCGTAATTGCGACCGACAATGGCCTGCCCAGCCTTTCTGCGAACAGGACCGTCACAATTGTTGTGGCTGATGACAACGGCCTGCCTGTCCTAAGTCCGATTCCGCCGCAGACCGTTGCGGAAGGAAGTCCCTTAACTTTCACGGCCACAGCGACGGATTTGGACGTGCCTGCTCAAACGCTGGCTTTCAGCCTGGCGCCGGGAGCGCCTGTGGGAGCGGCGATCAATCCAGCGACCGGTATTTTCACGTGGACCCCTACCGAAGCGCAAGGGCCAGGCACGGTCACAGCGCGTGTCCGCGTGAGTGACAACGGTGTTCCACCGCTAGCTGCCGAGCAGGACGTCCCCATTACGGTGACTGAAGTCAATACGCGGCCGAACTTGGCGCCGATTGCGGACCAACGCGTGCGCGAAGGAGGTTTGCTGACGTTCACGGCGGCGGCGAATGATCCGGATATCCCGGCCAACATCATTCAATTCAGCCTTGGCCCCGGTGCGCCCGCGGGCGCGAGCATCAACGGGGCCAGCGGCGTTTTCACGTGGACTCCCACGGCAGCGCAGACGCCGAGCACCAATGTGATCACCGTGGTGGCCGCGGACAATGGAGTGCCGAGTCTTGCGACGAATAGGACCTTCACGGTGGTTGCGTTTGGTGACAATCGGCCGCCTGTGATCGGTCCGATTGCGCAGCAGACCATTGCGGAAGGCAGTGAAATCACCTTTACCGTCACGGCTACAGACGTTGATGTGCCCGCCCAGATTCTGACGTTTGGTTTGGCGCCTGGCGCGCCGGCCGGAGCTGAAATCAATCCGGCGACCGGCGTGTTCCGGTGGGTCCCAACCGAAGCTCAGGGGCCGAGCACGAACGTTTTTGGGATTCGCGTGACCGACTCCGGCACGGTTCCGGAGAGGTCCATAAACATTGTCACGATCGTTGTGACTGAGTCGAACGCTGCGCCCGTCTTGCGTCCGTTCATCGACCAAACGATTACGGGTGGCGAAACGCTGAGGCTAGTTGCCGAAGCCGTCGATTCCGATGTGCCGCGAAATCTGTTGACCTTTAGCTTGGACCCAGGCGCGCCGGCCGGGATGACGATCAACTCGGCGAACGGCGCCTTCTTATGGACTCCGACACCCGCGCAGACGCCCAGCACCAATCAGGTCACCGTCCGCGTGACAGACAATGGGGCGCCCGCGCTCAGTGCCACGTCGACCTTTATTGTCGCTGTGCGCGGCGGAATTAACCAGCCGCCCACCATTTCAGCCATTGCCAATCAAACAACGCGTGAAAACACGCCAACGAGCCCCATCGTCTTCTCGATTAACGATCCCGACACGCCGCTCGCCAACCTGAAATTGATCGCCAGTTCGTTCAACACGGCCTTGGTGCCCGACGCCAACATTGTCTTCGCGGGCGCGGGAACCAACCGGACAGTGACGATCACGCCTGCGCCAAATACGAACGGTGTCGTTAACATCACCATCATCGTTGAGGAAAACACCGGCGGTCGCGCGACGAGCAGCTTCGCCCTCACGATCACGCGCGTGCAGCCGACGATTAGGCGTCAGCCACAACCCGTTGAAATGGTGGTTGGCGGTCAGGCGAGCTTTACCGTTTTGGCGACAGGCTCAGGACCGCTGTTGTATGAATGGCGGCGCAACGGCACGCCGATTACCGGAGAAACCAATTCGGTTTTGAATTTTCCGAACGTTCAGGAAACAGACGAAGGTGATTACAACGTCGAGGTTCGCAACGCTGTCGGCGCCGTGTTGAGCTCGGTGGCCAAACTGTCCGCAAACCTTCCACTTCGCATTACTTCCCAGCCTGTCAGCCAATCAGTCCTGGCCGGCGCGGAGGTAAACTTTTTGGTCGCCGCCTCCGGCAGACCGCCCTTGGCCTATCAGTGGCGCTTCAACGGAGCAGTCGTGCCTGGCGCTAACAATCCAACGCTGACGTTGCCGAGCGTCGATGCGACGCGGGCGGGAGATTATCAGGCTATTGTAAGCAACGCGTCCGGGTCGGTGACCAGCGTCGTGGCGAAACTTGAAGTCAAAGTTCAAGTCGTAATCACACAGCAGCCGCAAAGTCGGACGGTGCTCCAAGGAACCGATGTTTCCTTCTCAGTCACGGCTGTGGGAACGCCGCCATTGAATTATCAATGGCAGTTCGCTGGCGTCAATTTGCCAGGGCAGACGAATTCGACCTTGAACCTCTCCAATGTGACACCAGCCAATGCGGGAGATTACACGGTGTCTGCCGGCAATGATGCCGGCTCGGTTACCAGTGCGAAAGCCACTTTGACCGTGAGCATTCCGCCGACGATTGTCCGCCAGCCGCAGCCGGCTCAAAGTGTCTTGGCTGGAGGCAGCGCATTATTCAACATCACTGTGAGCGGAACGGAGCCGCTCCTTTACCAATGGCGCTTCAATGGCAGCAATATTCCTGAGGCCAACGCGGCGACCTTCGAACTGCCCAATGTTCAGACAGCCGCCTCGGGCGATTATAGTGTCGTCGTTAGCAACGCGGCTGGCACGGTGGCCAGCGACATTGCCAAGCTGGCGGTGACGGCTCCAGTGGCATTCGTTCAACATCCGCAGAGCCAAGAAGCAAATGTTGGTGACACCGTGACGCTCTTTTTCCTCGCGACGGGAATTGGTCCCGCTGCAACATATCAGTGGCGTCTTAACGGGGTTGATCTTCGGGGAGCGACTCGATCCCAACTCATTCTGACCAACGTTAGAGCTGATCAAGCCGGTCGATATTCCGTAATCATCGGCAACGCGGCCGGAGGCGTGGAAAGCAATCCAGCGACAGTCGCAGTAAATATTCCTGTGACGATCACGCTGCAACCGCAGAGCCAGACCGTCAATATCGGCAGCAGCGCTGTGTTCACCGTGGCCGCTGTCGGTTCGGGCGCGATCAGCTATCAATGGCGGTACAACGGCGCGGATCTTCCGGGCCAGACCGCCGCTGTCCTGGCGTTATCCAATATCCAGAGAGCGAACGCCGGCAGTTATAGTGCTGTCGTTCGTAATGTCGCTGGTGAAGTAACGAGTAATAGCGCGGCACTCGAGGTCCTGGCGCCGCCTGTGATTCAAACACATCCGACCAGTCAAAATGTGCCGGTCGGAGCCAACGTGACGTTCTCCGTGAGCGCGGCAGGCGATCAACCGCTCACCTATCAATGGCAAAAGAACGGCGTGAGTATATCGGGCCAGACCGGCTCAACGCTGAGTCTCTCGAATGTCCAAGCAGGCGACGCCGGCAGTTATAGTGTGGTGGTGGAAAATCGAGGCGGCGCGGCGACGAGCGATTCGGCCAGTCTCACCCTGATTCTGCCGCCCTTGAATTCGGGTAACTCCGCTCAGTCGGCGCCGCTACCTATCGAGAGTTCGGAAGGGAGCTTCGACGGCGGCAGCAACACCGGGGGTGGTCCCACTCAGTTTGGCCTAGCGCGAAAGAATGCGCCGCCGAGCCTGGAACGTTGGTTCGCCTGGAAAGCGCGGTCCAGCGGCATCGTGACGTTCAGCACCGTCGGCAGCACGTTCGACACGAAGATGACCATTTATTCGGGCACGCCGCAGAATCTGACTCTGATTGATAGCGACGACGACCGCGGCGGATTCTTCAACAGCCAAGTGCGTTTCAATGCCCAGCAAGGGGTAAATTACCTGATCAAAGTCGAAGGCTTTGAAGGAGCGACTGGGCGTATCGTTGTGAGTTTCAAATTGGAAGCGACGCAGCGGCTCTTGCCGGTGATCAGGACCGCTCCAGCCAGTCAAACCGTCACGGCTGGCTCGCCTGTAAGGTTCTCCGTCCTGGCCGACGGCGCGGGCTTGACTTATCAATGGCTCTTCAACGATCAACCCATCGCCAACGCGACCAGGACCGAATTAGTGCTCTCCAATGTCCAGGAACAAGATGCGGGCAGATACACCGTGCGCATAACCGCAGCGGGCGATCCGCCGCTGTTTATCGATAGTTTGCCCGCCGTCTTGCAAATCGTGCAAACGGGCGCCGTCGAGAATTCCGCGGTAGATAAATTCAAGAGCGCGCCGACTATTGGAAGTTCAGGGCCTCAGCTGCAATTCAGCTTGATGCCAGTGCGGCCGGGCAAGAGCTCGGGCGGATCCGTCGCACGCGGTTTCACTGGGTCTCAAGTCTTCAGCACATTTGGTGCGACCAAGGAACAAGGCGAGCCAAACCACGCTGATGTCGTCGGTGGAGCATCGCAATGGTTTACGTATCAAGCGCCCTCGACCGGCCGGGTTCGCATCAGCACCGAAGGCAGCAATTTTGATACGCTGTTGGCCGTCTATACGGGTTCCGGTGCAGGCTTCGAGAGCTTGCGCGCCATTGCGTCTGACAACAATAGCGGCCGCGATGGAATCACGAGCGTTGTCACAGCTTCCGTGACCCAAGGAACGACCTACTTCATCGCTGTCGACGGTGTGAAAGGCGCGACAGGCACGGTTAAGTTGACTTACGAATTCGGCTTGACGCCGGAGATCACGCAAAATCCGGCGCGGCAAGATGTCATCGTTGGGACGAACATTGTCCTCTCGGTGCAAATCACGAATCGATTGAGCGGCCGCACGGCGAACGTGTTGAGCTATGAGTGGATTCGCGACGGACTGAAGTTGTCCAATGAAACCAACAGCACACTGATCTTGCAGAACGTCCAGCAATCCACCGTTGGCGCCTATGCGGTTATCGTTTCGAACCTGGCCGGTTCAGCGACGAGCACCGTTGCTCAGGTCAATGTGAAGTTCCCGGTCACAATCACGGGCGAGCCGCTGAATCAATCGGTCAAGGCCGGTTCGCGAATTGTCTTCAGTGTCATCGCGAGCGGCAGTCCAACTATCGGCTATCAATGGCGATTCAATGGCGCTGATATCGCTGGGGCGACCAACGCGAATTATGTGCTGAACAGCGTGCAGCCGGCGAATGTTGGCGCTTACCGAGTGGCCGTGCGCAATGATGTCAGCGCTCTGCAAAGTCAGGAAGCGGTTCTCTCCATAACCGAACCGCCCGCCATTACAACGCAACCGTTGAGTCAAATCGTCCTCGCAGGAGCGACAGCAAACTTCGGCGTCGTTGCCGCCGGAGCGCCGCCGCTGAATTACCAATGGCGATTCAAAGGCGTTACCATCGCAGGGCAGACAAATGCAACGTTGGTGCTCACTAATGCCTTGCCGTCGGACAGCGGAGAATATTCTGTGGTCGTCAATAATGCGATCGATTCTGCCATCAGCGCTCCCGCGATACTAACCGTTAATGTTCCGCTCACCCTGACGTCGCTGCCTAGAAACCAAACGGTTAACCTAGGAAGCAGTGCCTTCTTTAGCGTGGCGGCGAGCGGAACAGGTCCGTTCCTTTATCAATGGCGTCACAATGGCAACGACTTGCCGGGCGCTACGAATGCAAACCTTGTTCTGAGCAATGTCCAAACGACTAATTCCGGACCGTACGTTGTTGAAGTTGCGACTCCGGCTGGGTTTTCGGTCGTCAGTCCGCAAGCCATCCTAACGATCAACGCGACTCCTGTGATTACGCGGCAGCCCGCCAGCCAGGTCGTATTCGTCGGCGCGACCAATGTAACCTTCTCGGTAACTGCGACGGGAAGCCAGCCGCTGAGCTATCAGTGGTCGTTCAATGGAGCGAGTATCGAAGGCGCGACCGCCAGCACTTTGGTCTTGCCGGTGGTCACCACGGCGGAGGCCGGAAATTACACCGTCGCGATCTCGAATTCGGCCGGCTTGGTCGTCAGTGAGCTGGCTCTCCTAACCGTTCTCGACATCATCGCTGATTCGCAATTCAGCAACGGCGTCTTTCAATTCCGGCTTTCCATTCCGGAAGGCAAGCGTGGCACGGTCCAAACTTCGACTGACCTTGTGACATGGGTCGATTTTGGACCTCCGCTGAACAGCGGGACTGTGACTTTCGAGGACCGGCCAACGGTTGACTCCACCTTCAAGTATTACCGCGTCGCGCTGGCGGACCAGTAAACCTGAAAGCGGTGGCTTATCCGCGAATGAAACACGAATAGACTCTTTCTCGCGTGTCTTTGGTGTTTTTCGTAGTTTGAATTGAATCGCCGCGTTTAGGTTAAACGCAGCCTAGTAGGCTTCGGAAGCTGATTCCGTTGGGGGCAGGTTAATCTGCCCTGGAAAATTAGGACAGAGAATCGATCTGGAAATCATTCCGGCTGCATCCCAAAATGTCAGCCGGCCTTTCTCGTCACAAAGCCAGAACCCGATTGCGCCCTTCTCGAAGAACAATCGTTTGCGTTCCAATATCTCATCCATGGAATTGGACGGCGAAAGCACCTCGACGCAGATTTCCGGTGCGATCAGATAGCAGGGATCATTCGGTTTCGAAGTCCGGCGTTCGTGGGAAACCCATGCGATGTCTGCTGCCTTAACTCCTTCGGCAGTTTGAACGAGACACTCTGTAATGGCCAAGCCGCGCCCAGTCATGAGATCTCGCAAGTTGGCGCCAATTTCTAGTTGATATTCACCATGTCGGCTGCGGCGAGGAGGACTCATAACGATATTGCCCCAGCGATCGCTTTCGATCCGAAACGGCAGGCTTGTCTGTAGCATAGCAGCAAGTCTCTTGTCGCTGGCTGATTCTCCCGAGGCAACGCGGGCATAGTCCCATCAGGTTGATGAATCGGCACACTGACTGGACTTACTAAACCAACGTCGGCGGCGGTGACGAAGGCAAAGCGCATTCCACATTCGCCGGGGATGAGGGCGGTGTCGCTGGCGCAGGAACGCTATCCTGTAAGAGTTTCGAAAGCGCTTTGGCGACTTCTTTCGGCGCCTCGAGCGGCGTGCAATAGCCCGCCTTTGCAACTTCCACGTAACGGGCCGTGGGGATGGACTTCGGGAGATCGCGCGCTTTTCGGGCTGGAATCAACTTGTCTTTGCCTCCATGCAACACCAGTGCCGGAACTTGCAGTGACCGCGCCACCTCTGTTCGGTCTGGACGCTCTGCCATTGCCTCCAGTGCCCATGTCATGCCATCAACCCCTGCCCTCTCCGCCGCTTGAACTGGAAAGCGGGTGAACTCGGGTTTGCCGCTGTTCCCAGTCGAGAATAATTTCGGAAGAACCGCGTTCGTGGCGGCTGCGACACCTTCCCTCCGCACTTGTTGCGCGAGAGCCAGGCGTTTGGCTCGGGCCTCCGCCGTGTCTGCCGCGGCGTGAGTGCTGATCAATCCGAGCCCAGCCAAACGGTCTTGATGATGCTGCGCGAAAGAAAGTGCGACGTAACCGCCCATCGACATCCCAGCGACGACAGCCCGCGCAATACTCTGCTGATCCAGCGCCTTTACAATATCGTCAGCCATCAGATCGAGAGAGGGCTGGCCCCCGCCCACAGGCTGCTCGCCAAATCCAGGCAGGTCTGGCGCCAGCACGCGGACCGCCGGGTCCAACAATGCAACGATATGATCCCACAAGGTGTGATCAAACGGAAATCCATGGATCAAAACCAAAGCTGACATACGCCTAAAATCAATTCTGATTGGCCAATATCAACTCTGAATTGATGAAGGCAATGCTCCACATGGCTGGATTGCGGTGCGAGCGCAATCCGCAAATCTGTTTTGCTGTCAGCAAATGGCGGCCGCGTAAAGCCTCGAAGCCTTTTTGGCGCGCATTGGGACCATGAACCTGGCTCGAGGAGCGCGGCGTTTACGCCGCTTCAGCTTCCGACGTGAAACGAGCTTAGCGAACCGAAGCGGCGTAAACGCTGCGCTCCTGTTGCGGAGCGTCATGTGTTAAGCGGCACGGTGCAATGCCCAACTCCGCCGCTTCAGCATATCCAGCAACACCGCTCCGAGAATGACCAAACCAAGAATCACTTTCTGCGTGTAGCTTTCCACGCCGGTGAGGTTCATTCCATTTTGAATCACAGCGATAATAAACGCGCCAATCAACGTCCCGAGCACCTTGCCTTCTCCACCGCTCAACGAAGCGCCCCCGACCACAACCGCGGCGATGACGTAAAGTTCGTACAATTGTCCGTACGTCGGAGCGCCGCTCTTCAGCTGAGACGCCATAACAATCCCCCCTAAACCTGCGAGCATGCCGCACACTGTGTAGACGAAGAGCAGGACGCGCTTGACCGGCACGCCGGAAAGACGCGCGGCTTCTTGGTTCCCGCCCACCGCGTAGATGTAACGGCCCAACGGCATTCGCGTCATGACAACATGGGCCGCCGTGTAAAGGAGCAACATGAGCAAAACGGCATTGGGAATTCCCCACCCTGCTCCTCGCCCCAGCCAAACAAACGATTCCGGCACCTGGTAAATGGATTGTCCTTTCGCAAGGATGAAGGCAAGTCCATTGGCGACAAGCATCATCGCCAGCGTAGCAATAAACGCCGGAATGCCGAATACGGTCACCATGACCCCAGAGATGAGCCCAATCACTCCGCACACCAAAATCCCTCCTGCGGAACATGCGATCATGCCGTGCGCGCTGGCCTGCTCTGCGCCGGCGAAATCTCGAATGAGCACGGCCGTTACGACGGCCGAGAGGGCAATTAAGCTGCCAACGGACAAATCGATCCCCGCCGTGATGATTACCATCGTCATGCCCACTGCGATAATTGCAATCACGGCGATCTGATTAGCCACATTGAGGAGGTTTTCCGCTTTCAGAAAGTTCGGCCAACGGTAGCCTTCCGCTCGCATAACTTTCGCTTTCCCCAAGGTTGGGTATTTGACAGGAAAGTTATCGAATATCCCCCAAGCCGCCGTCACATGATTGCACGCAATCACATCGAGCCGGCGCTGAGCCGCCGCGATCTTATCGAGCGCTTCGCGGGCGTTGGCTGGCGGCCCTTTTACGACCTCGAGCACGGTTGCACCGGCGGCCGCCAGTTGATCGCTCAAGGCATCAGCAAACTCCGCATCATCCCGTGTGTCTCGCGCGATAATGAGTGTCTGCGCCTCCTTCCCGAATTGCGTGAGGATCTGACGAGCCAGTTGCTGGGCGGCTGTTGCTCCAGTCGGATATTGCATCTCCACCGTAGCCGCACTGAAATAGGCGCAGAGCAACAGCAGGACAAAAAGCATCCCATAATCCGCCACGAAACGAGACAAGGCGTTCCGTTTCATGAGCCGGTGTCTCCCACCGCGAGCGCCATGATCTGTCGTTGGGTCGCGTTGGCGACATCGCGAATCTCGCCGGCTACGCGCCCTTGATGCATCACCAGAATACGATCGCTGAGGCCAAGCACTTCCAGCAATTCCGAACTAATGATGAGAATGGCTTTCCCTTGCGTGGCGAGGCGCTGAATCAAGCGATAAACTTCACACTTGGCCGCAACATCAATCCCGCGTGTCGGCTCGTCAAAAATGACAGCCTCGCAATTCCGTTCCAGCCATCTTGCCAGGAGAAGCTTTTGTTGATTGCCGCCCGAAAGATATTTCGCAGCTTGTTCGGCATCGGTGATCTTGATGGCCAAATCTTCTGCGTAAGCATTGAACGCGCGCCGCTCCGAATGCCCCCGCAGTAAGCCGCAGCGCGTAAATTTGAAGAGATTGGGCAGAGCGAAATTCTCGCGAACCGAGCGGCCAAGCATTAGACCCTGGCCTTTGCGGTCTTCCGTCAAAAGAGCAATCCCACCTTGAATGGCATCGGCTGGATTGCGAATGTCCAAGCGTCGGCCATCCAGTTCAATGCTGCCGGCATCGCGGCGATCCGCTCCGAAGATAAGCCGCGCCATTTCCGTCCGGCCCGCGCCGACCAAACCTGTGAGTCCAACGATTTCACCGCGCCGAATGGTGAATGAAACGTCTCGCACCTTCGATCCTCGCCGGAGATTTCTGACGACCAATCGGTCTTCGCCCAAAACCGCTTGCCGGCGTGGGAATTCCTGTTCGAGTTTCCTTCCGACCATGAACTCGATCAATTGCATCCGTGTTATATCCTGGACGCGGTGAGTGCCGACGCATTCGCCGTCGCGCAGAACCATGATGCGGTCGGCGATGGCTAGCACTTCATCGAGTCGATGGCTGATGTAGAGAATGCCAAGGCCCTGCGCTTTCAAGCCGCGGATGATTGAAAAGAGCCGCTCGACTTCTGACAGCGTCAGCGCCGCGGTCGGTTCATCCATGACGACGATTCGCGCGTGGAGTGAAAGGGCTTTCACGATTTCCACCGCTTGCTGTTGGGCAACGGTTAGTTCGCGGCAAATCGAGTCCGGGGCGATGTGCAGACCGAGGCTCGCAAACAGTCGGGAAGCTTCGTGCTGCTCTCGCTGGGCGGAGATGAATCCGGCTCGTGTCCGTTCGCGTCCGAGAAAAATGTTTTCGCGGACGGTCAGCGCTGGAATGAGGTTGAATTCCTGATAAATGACAGCCACACCGTTCCGTTGGGCGTCCGCGGGGTTATGGATGTGAACCTCTAAACCAGCCATTTGAATCCGCCCTGAATCTGGCCGATGGGCGCCGGCCAATACTTTGATCAGCGTGCTTTTGCCGGCGCCGTTCTCGCCCACCAAAGCCAGCACCTCTCCGGCGTGCAATTCCAAACTGACTCCAGACAAAGCCCGAACGCCGGGAAATGATTTGTCGATCCCTTCCATCTGAAGGAGCGGCGCCGAAAGATCGTGCAATTCGCGCATGCGCATCCGACGGTAGGACAGGCGTCCCGCCTGTCCGAGCAAAAAGTAATGCGCAGATTGGCGCAGGTTAATCGCGTTCGCGCCCGAATGAACTCGCGCCGGACAGTGTGACGCGCGGTTACCGTTGAATTAGGGCATTTCGAGAGCCATTCACACCGAATCTTCTCCCTCTCTTCCATTCGGATGGAGGAGAGGGCAGGGGAGGCGTTTACGCCGCTTTAACTTCCGACGTGAAAGGAGCTTAGCGAACCGAAGCGGCGTAAACGCCGCGTAAATGCCGCGCTCCTGTGGTTCATGGGCGCAATGCGCGCGATTTTGTTTCGGAGAAATCTCTCCCCAGCCCTCTCCTCGCGAGCGAAAAGAGGAGAAGAATCACTACTTCACGCGTTCTCGAACAAATGTAAAGTCGTGCTCGAACGCGTTCGTGCTCGCATGATCGTAGGAAAGATGAACGCGGACTTCCCCAACGTTCCACTCCCAGTGCGCCGGAGTAGTGACCTGATAATGGGTTGGACGATCGTAGAACGGGTCGTAAAGAGGATCGTACACAGGGAAAAACGGGTGATGCCTAATTCCGACTCTAAATCTGGAACCGAGGAAGGGCCGAGGACGATGAAACGACGAATAGCCCAGTCCAAATCCGAAACGAAACGAAGGCTCCTCACGATAAATAAAAGGCGGCGGCGGCAAGGTCATGTCAATGTAACTGCGCGGCGCGATCATTCCACCCCGCAGCGGCCGGGTCCGCTGGCGCGGGTCAACGACGTAGCTTTTGTCGCCCACTAAAGTCACGGGCTTGTCCGTGGAGTTGAGAATTCCAATACCGAGGTAACCGTCCAAATCCGCAAAGCGATACTCCAACGATTCGCGTGACACGCGGACTTCCTGTTTGCCGAGCGTTTGCGCCAGGGAAGCGGGTTCAACAATGCGGTATTGGAAACGCGCGCAACCAGACAAAACAAGGATCGCTGCAAATCCCAAACAGCGCCGGAAGGCGCCGCTCGATCGTGACGACCAAATCTCTTTTGCCCGCTCCGTTAATTCGCACGCGAAAGATGTCATGTTTATCCGAGGCGGAAGATGATGATGAGATTTAATCTCCAGTGTCTGTCTCAATGTAAGAGTGATCGCTTGGTTTTAGAGTGGTCGGGGCGGTGCGATTTGAACGCACGACCTTCTGAACCCCATTCAGACGCGCTACCAAGCTACGCTACGCCCCGGCCTGGGACACAATAGATAGTCCGAGCGGGGAATGAATTCAACCGTTTTCGACGGGGATTTCGGCGCCATCTTTCCGCAGACCGACGGTCTCGGTGGCACGCCAATTCAGTTTCTTAATGCCGGTTTTCACATAGCGCTTGATCCCTTCGGTATGACGGCCGCGCAAAGCCTCCGGTTGCAATATCGTCAAGCTCTTCCCAATCAGTTCATCTGGCTTGTAATCGAACACCTCTTCAACTGCTGGATTGGCAAAATGAATAATACTCCCGCGATCGATAAAAATGATCGCATCGGTCGCTGCTGTCGCATGCAGTCCCGGCTTCAGCCCAATGCCTTTCGGTAATTCAAGGCCGTGCGGCAAATGGTTGTCCCTACGGGACAAGTGCCTTCTGAATTACCGAAAGGCATTAGGCTTCAGCCGGAGCGATGGCCATCCGCAAACCTTGTTTCGGCGCCAGCAAATGCTGCCGCCTAAAGACAGGACTAACATACCTGCAAGCTCACGGGAAATCTCTCCGAAACAGAATCTCGCGCAATGAACTGAACCGTGAACGCGGTAGGACAGCGCGTCCCGCTTGTCCTGCTTTTGGTTTGCGCAAGTGCTGAACAGGCAAGACGCCTGTCCTACCTAGTTATGGCGCCAACCGAACGCGATAGAATCGGGAAGGCCACGCTGCTTGAGTCACGTCTTCCTCAAACGACAAGGTGGGAGAAGTCGCAATCATTGGAAAGTTCGTTCCGCTTAGATTCGCAAAGCCACTCGGAGCATTTGTCGCGATCTGCAATTGATACTGTTTGCCGATGACTGCCGGCCATGAGATTTTGTAGGTGCGTTTGGCCGTCGATTCGATCCTGACACGAAGCGCAGATCGCGGGTTGCGCGGATCGGTTCCAGCCAATTGCTCGTCTGCATTTGTCGATTGGTCCCGATCCAGATCGCCGTTTGCGCCATGGTCCCCCGAAGCCAATAACGGATTGAGTTCGTGGGCGACCTCCCACCCATCCAGCAGGCCATCGTTATCCGAATCCGCTCGGCGTGGGTCGGTTCCGATGGCCAGTTCTCGCTCTGTTAGCAAACCATCGTCATCGGGATCAGCATCTTCAGCCAACTTCACGGCCAGGCCTTCGAGACTCACAGAACCTTGGCCGGACCCAATCAACCGATAGCCGAGCACTCCGCTATCGAGGAAACGTGTTTGTTGAGTTGTATTGGTCTCAACCAATTGGGCGGCCACAACGGCGCCAATCTTAATCTGGTCTCCGGGCTGCAAGCCACCCAGCTCACGCAACGGAATCGAGACCTCGATGAAATTCGCATTCTCTTCACCAAACGCTCCACCAATCTGCGGCGAAAGATTAAACTGCTGCAGGCGGGCTCCGGGCAAATCACTAATCTCGCGGTCGAGTTTGAAAACGCCTTGCCCAATGTTGAAGGCCAGATTCGTCCGAGTGAACGAACGCGACTGAGCGTCGCCGAACTCGTCGCCCAAAATGCACGCAATGCTCGGAGCAAAATTTGTGAAAGAAAGATTCGCAAGGAAGTCGAGACCATCCGCGCCTTGTCCGCTCGGGTCGACGATGCCATTGCCGACATTCACCAGGTTAGTCGTCCCTGCCAGGCGAGGCGATTCAATGAACAGAAAGACATTGTTGTTGCCATAGATCATGACCCTATCCAAGCCGATGTAGAGGTTCGTCCGGTCATTATTCACGTAAGCGCGGCCGAGACTGGAGAATTGCCCGGGCAACGTCGGGATGGGAGTTCCCCGTAAATCGAAGGTTTGCCCAAAAATGTTGCCTTGGTCATCGTTCGCAGAAGTCGATTCCAAAGTCGGCGAGTTCCAAGTTGCCGCGTACTGTGTTGGCGGAGGGAGCCGGCGTTGAATGGTCATCGAATCGAACACTTGGCCATCGAGACCCAACGCCTGAGTTTCGAGAGTATCGCCCTCGATGGTGACGCGAACACAGTGATGCCGGCTCCAGAGCAACGCGCTCGATGGATCCAACTCGGTCAGTCCATACAATCCAACACCACCCCCACCCGTGACGATCGAATGAACGCCGTTGGTTGGGTTCAGTTTCTCATAAACGTGATCATGTCCGGCAAAAATCAGTTGAACGCCATGACGGCTTGCGATCGGGAGAATAGCTTCTTTGATCTCGAGGCGGTCCGGGATTTTATTGCCGTCCAAATCGTCGAACCGGTGAGCAGAGGAAGTCTCCATCGGCACATGAAACAAAAGAATCTTCCATGGTTTAGAAGACTGGGCTAGATCGTTAGTCAACCATTGATACTGAGGATCGCCCACTTTCAGCTTGTACTGGTTCATGTACGGCACAAACACAACCGCGAAGTGCGCGTCGCCATGGTCGAACGAATAATAATGTTCGGGACTAGTCCCAGCGATGAGATGGTCCGCTGCTGAAACTGAATTGGTCGGCAAATGAAAAGCATCGAGGAAATGCTGCGGGCCTGAATAGAGATCGTGGTTGCCGATGGCGAAATAGTACGGAGTCGATCGCATGTGCGGCCCATAAACGCTCAAACAACGAGTATCGGCATAACTCGTCACAAAGCTCGGATAGATAATATCCCCGGCATGGAGAACCAGATCGGGCTTGGCGGATCGCATGACCCGCGCCACTTGATATTGGGGGAATGAGCCAACACCGCTGTCTCCCAGCACAACAAAACTCAGCGAGCCCGCAGATTTCAACGTCTGAAAGCTTTCGATCGGCGAGATGGCCGTTTGATCGCCAGCCGTACTCTTGGCCCGGTAATAGTAAGTTGTGCCAGGCAACAAGTTGGTCAGCGTCACAGCATGAATATTATTGGTGACCGGGAGCGAAAGCGTCATTCCTAAGGAAGCATTCGTCCCGTACTCGACCGACGTATCCGAGGCGAAGAATGTCTTCCAAATCACCTGCACGCTGTTCGTGGAAGCATTTTGAATGAATGGGCCGCGCGTAAAGTTGGCGAGCAGTTCGGGAACGAGCAAGAACTCAAAATCGAACCGCTCTTGATTGTGAACTTGCATCGCCAGAACGTTCGTTCCCGGCACGAGGAGATGCGCAAACGCGCTGACGTTGATTTCCTCAATTTCGGCGCGCCGATGCGCATTGGTCGCGCCCGCATTGTATGGCACCGGGCTGCCAGCGGCGCCGGCCAGATTTCGACGCGCTATTTCCTGGCCGTTTAGGTAAGCGACGAAACCATCGCTGTAATCGAGCCGTAACGTCAGCCACTTGACCTGCTTTGGATCCGTCACCGTAAATGATTTGCGAAAATAAACGGAAAGATAATTGCCCACCATGTCCGGGAAATAGGTGACGTCGCTGCCGAATCCAGAACTAAAGCCGGACATTGCCAATGGCCAAGCGGAATCGTCAAAGTCAGGCTTGAACCAGGCCGCCGGAGGTTCGGACGCGCCCTTGTAGAATTTCCAATCCTCTCCGACGCGGATCAAGGCCACGTCGTCCGCCAAAATGGCGAAGCTCAAAAAACATGCAGCAAACCAACGCATGGCTGAGACTTTACGGGGAGATGAAACGGGAGCCAAGCCTGGAGGAAGATGAGAAGATTAGCACTTGGCTCGGCGTCCTCGGACTGTTCCATCGCTAGTTCTTCGGTGACGTTTCACCGAGGGATTGGCAAAATGAGGCTGGCGATTGGTCAGGGTTCTTTTGGTGGTCAGGGTTTTCCTCATTTTATGAGCCTCAGACAACCCGCTTGTGTAATCGGCTCGTTTCCATCACACTTGCGCCAATGTCTGAGATCGTCCAGTTTGTCCGCCACGGCGCCAGCCGGATTACGCCACGCATTGTCAAAGGGATTCACAAGAAGCTTCCATTCTTGAAAGTGGAGTTTGCGACGATTCATGCGCCGCATTTTCCTCACTTAGTCGATCAGTTGGAATTCTTGGCCGATGTGGTCGAAGACTTTGCCGAAGGAGCCGCAGACGAACTGCCGTATGTGACAATTGCGAATGCGGCTTTTGCCCTTGCCTACGCCCATCGTCAACTCGACTTGATTCCGGATTCAGTCCCCGAATTTGGTCATGCGGATGAGTCAGGAGTAGTGCGAGCCGTCTTGATCGAGCACGAGAAAGTCCTGGCTGTGTATGCTGCGCGCAACGGAGTCGATTGGTCGAGAATCAGCTTGGCGCCTTAGTTTTAGTTACACCAAAGCTAACAAAGATGACTGGGCAACAGCGGCTTTCCTTTTCGTTGCGATGCGTTTACTTGAATTCGAATACTGGTTTGCACTGGCGGAGCCACCTTCCCGCCGCTCTGGCTCAGTTCGGTCGTTCGGCAGTTTCATCTCTTGGCTCATGCTTGCGACCATGCTCGCCTTGGCCAAGCCTTCAAACGCGGCTGAACTAAAGCAGGCTGGCGAATCTTCTTTTCTTTCGAACATTCGCCAATTGACTTACGAAGGATTGCGCAGCGGCGAAGGTTACTTTTCCTCAGATGGAAAGGCCTTGATCTTCCAAAGCGAACGCGAGGCCGGCAATCCGTTTTATCAAATCTATGTTCTCGATCTCGAATCGGGTGACAGCCATCGCGTTTCTCCGGGCATAGGCAAGACGACATGCGCTTTCTTTCGTCCAGGGTCCGACGAAGTGCTCTTTGCTTCAACGCATCATGATCCTGAAGCGAAAGCCAAACAGAAAGCCGAGCTCGACTTCCGCGCAACCGGCCAGCAGCGCCGCTATTCCTGGGATTACGATGAACAAATGGACATCTTCTCTGCCCGGCGTGATGGCATGCGGCTGCGTCGTTTGACAACGAGTCTTGGGTACGATGCCGAAGCTTCCTATTCGCCCGACGGGCGCAAGATTGTCTTCACATCAATTCGCGACGCGTATCCGACGGACAAGCTTTTTGCAGAAGATCGCAAGAGGGTCGAGACCGACCTGTCGTATTTTGCTGAGATTTACATCATGAATGCGGACGGCTCCGAACAGAAGCGGTTGACGACTGTTCCGGGCTATGATGGCGGTCCATTCTTCTCGCCCGACGGACAGCGGATTATCTGGCGCCGGTTCGACGAAAAAGGAACCGTCGCGGATGTCTATACGATGAAATTGGATGGAACAGACATTCAGCGATTGACCGACTTCGGTTGCATGGCTTGGGCGCCTTATTATCACCCATCGGGACAGTACGTGATCTTCACAGCGAACAAACTTGGTTTCTCGAATTTCGAACTTTTCCTGGCCGATCCTGGAGGCGAGCGTGAACCAGTACGCGTGACCTTCACGGACGGGTTCGATGGTCTGCCGGTCTTTTCGCCGGAGGGCAAACGCCTCTGTTGGACGTCCAACCGGACTGGTGACGGAAAATCGCAGCTCTTCCTAGCTGACTGGAACCACGACCAAGCGTTGACAGCCGTGCAAACTTCGCCGCGCCGCAGCGGTCCTGGTTCATCCAGTAAGACCGAAGAGAGCTTGTCTCCGAACATTACCGCGGGTGACTTGCGGCGGCATGTGGAGTTCCTGGCCGCGGACGCATTGGAGGGGCGAATGACAGGAACGGCCGGCGCGCAGCAGGCCGCTGAGTATATCGCCTTGCAATTGACTCGCGCTGGCCTGATGCCGCACGCAGGCAAGACAAACCTGTTCCAGGAGTTCGAATTCAGCGCTGGCGTGAAAGTCTTGACGAATCGCAGCCAATTGACAGTCGCGCCTTCAAACACTCAAACGGCATTTCGAGTCGAAGAAGATTTCCGCCCGCTTTCGTTTACGGCCAACGGCGAAGCGGAAGGGGAGTTGGTCTTTGCTGGATATGGATTGTCCGTTCCCGGAAAAGCTGGAGAAGGATACGACTCTTATGCTGGCCTCGATGTGACCAACAAGATTGTCGTGGTCTTGCGCTACGTGCCCGAAGCTGTGGATGCGAAACGTCGCCAGGAATTGAATCGATACGCCGGACTTCGCTACAAGGCGCTCATCGCGCGGACGCGCGGCGCGAAGGCATTATTGGTTGTGTCCGGGCCTAACTCGCCAAATCCGGGAAGCCTTGCCGCGCTGTCGTTCGATAGCAGTTTGGCAGGGTCAGGAATCGTAGCTGCTTCGATCAGCAGCAACGTTGTGGCGGCCATCTTCGCGGCTTCCGGCAAGAACCTGCAAACCGTCCAAACGGCGTTGGACAAGGAAGACCCGCACGCCGAACGGGCGTTCGCAATTCCAAATGTCAGGGTGAAGATCGCGACCAATGTTGAGCGAATCAAGAAAGTGGATCGAAATGTCATCGGCGCTCTTCCCCCAGCAACCGCGAGCGCGCCGACAGAATACGTGCTGGTTGGCGCTCATTACGATCATCTTGGTCGCGGTGAGACGAGCACATTCGCGCGCAAGGAGGAAGAGGGGCAAATTCACAACGGTGCGGACGATAATGCCTCAGGCGTGTCGGCCGTGTTGGAGTTGGCGGCGGCGCTGGCCGATCAGCGAAGACGAAACCCTGCGGAGTTCCAGCGTGGATTGCTATTGGCGTTTTGGTCGGGCGAAGAGATGGGGTTGATCGGATCGAGCTATTTTGCCGAGCATCCGGTCATTCCGCTATCGAATGTGGTGGCTTACGTGAATTTCGATATGGTCGGCCGGTTGCGCGAGAATAAATTGAACGTGCAAGGCGTCGGTTCCTCGACGGTCTGGCGCCGAATCGTTGAGAAGCGGAATGTGGCAGCCGGTTTCAACGTTGTGTTGCGAGAAGATCCTTACTTGCCGACGGATGTCACAGCCTTGTATCCGAAGGGCGTGCCAGTCCTGGACTTTTTCACGGGCAGCCACGACGAGTACCATCGTCCGGCGGACGACGCCGATACGCTGAACTTCGAAGGCTTGGAACGGATTGCAAAGTTCGCGCGCGGCATCGTTGCTGATTTGTTAAGAAGTCAGGAACGCTTGGATTACGTGAAAGTTGAGCGCAAGGACCAAGGTGGCAGTCGAGAGAACCTGCGCGCTTACCTTGGAACAATTCCGGACTACGCGACCGAGGTTGCGGGAGTTAAAATCTCCGGTGTCCGCGGCGGTAGTCCAGCTGACAAAGCGGGATTGAAGGGAGGAGATGTGATTGTGGAATTCGCCGGACAAAAGATCGGCAACATCTACGACTACACTTATGCGCTGGACGCCGTGAAAATTGGCCAGCCAATTGACATTGTCGTGTTGCGCGGAGGGCAGCGAGTGACGGTGAAAGCCACGCCCGAAGCGAGGAAGTGATTCCGCGTTGTCCGCACTTCGCCTATCCTGCCAAATGAGACCTCACCGAAATCTTTTGCGAGCATCACTCTGATGAACGCGGTAGGAACGGCGCGTCTCGCCTGTCGTGTCATGGTGCAGGCAATTGCTGGACAGGCGGGACGCCTATCCTACGCCAGGTTCATGGGCAGGAGTGCCATTTACCTTGCTACTTGGAAGATTTGCAATCTGCGGCGCTCGCTCAAACTCGGTTACGTTGGACAAAACAAACGCGCCGCCGACTGCAAGTCAGCGATACAGCAGAGTGGAACGCTGCGTTACGACCAAGGCGTTCCGCTGAAAGATTAGCGGTAGTCCCGGCACGATGTGCCCCAGACGCACACTCATCCTGCTGCTCGCTCGCTACGCGAGAAGCCATTCCTTGCGCCAAAACAAGATCAGGGCAATGCCGCCCAGCAAAACCACGACGAAAAATGGCAAGAGCCGCAGGCCGAAGCGCCAGCCGCCCAAGAAGGTCGCAGCAATTCCTTTGAACACGAAATTCGCCAGCGAAGCAGCGAGGATCAAGCGCCAGGGATTGTCAGGTTCGAGTTGATTGCTCTCCACCAGGCGCGATAACGACAACGTAATTGCATCCATGTCCGTCAAGCCGGAGATGACGGCCACGCCGTAAAGTCCGGTCGAACCAGAGTAATGTTTCACTGCCGCCACCGCCAGCGTGATGACCGCGTAAATCAATCCAAAGACAAGCGCGCTCTTGAGTTCGGCGGGGTTGCCCGGCTCCGGCATCTCGGCGCGGTTATCGCGAAAGAATAAGAATGCAACGGTTGCAATAAGGCTTGTCTAAACCAAAGCCAGCGCCAATGGTGGCAGCAATGCGCGGAGGTTCGACGGCGCAATCAAGGCGACCTCAATCAGCACACGCAGGTAGGAAACGGCCGAAGCAATCAGAATCACCGCTACGGCCAGCGTTTGGGCTGCCGGCGCGAGTTTGGCTCGGCGTGCATACGAAACGGTCGTCGCCGTGCTGGAGATCAAGCCGCCCAGAATTCCGCACAGCGCGACGCTCGCCGTGCGGTCCACCAATTTGTATAGCACATAACCAGTGAGACTCAGCCCAACAATCAGCACTACCATGCGCCAGATATCGAACGGGTTGAGGACCTGCCAAGGCCCAAACGCGCGGTTGGGCAAGAGCGGAAGTATGATTAAAGAAATGACGACGAACTGCATCACGCCGGCAACATCTTTTGGCTCCATCTTGCGCACGAAAACGTGCATCGGTTCCTTCAAATGCAAGAGGATCACTGCCAGACCGGCGGCGACCGCTGCGAGAGGGCGATCTCCCGTCGGGAGGTAAGCACCGATGGCGAAAGTCAACAGAGCGGCAATCTCCGTGGTCTGACCGTGCTCGCGTTCTTCGCGTTGAGCGTTCAGCCAGTTCGCAACCGCCAACGTACCGAAGACAGCAACGATTCCAGCGGCAATGGGCCATGGTCCACTCCCTTCGGCAAGC
>VHDE01000078.1 GCA_016871515.1 Verrucomicrobiota bacterium | reverse complement strand
CCGTTGGTGTGGACGGCGACGGTGGAACAGATCATGAAAAAGATCGAGCGGGCACGCGCCAAACTGGAAGCGATCAAGCCGGGATGCACCCAGCCGAAAGGGAAAAAGATCGCAAATGATACGTCTAGTTACTTGTGACACACTACACTAGCTTGATGATCATGATCCCAAGAATTGTCCCATCGCTTGAAGCACGCGTAATGTGTGAAGTAGCGAAATTCATAATATGGGCTGGTGGCTTGCGTAATACCGTCGAATTTGTTGGCGGTGGCGGTGTAACCGCCGAACTGCTGGACACCCGAAGTGTTGTAGCAATTCTGGCCAATGGCGATGACGGCCATGCAGCCCGTGAGCAGGCAAAGTAGCACGTTGAACGAGAGGAGTTTTTTGGTTTGCATAAAGTTTTGAGTGAAGCTGAATCCAATCAACTTTTAGTGAGAGGCTCCCCGGTGGTGCAACCTTCGAAGCCTGTCTAATACGCGCATTTTCGCTTTGGGCTTCCAGGAATGGCGCCCAGTGTGAGGGGCAACCAAGACCACTTTCACTAACGTGCAGAGTGGCGCTCGGCGTTTCCGTTACCTCCGTTCCGCTGCTCTGCTGTTTGAGCAGGCGCGAGTCTTCGGCAAAG
Source organism: Verrucomicrobiota bacterium (assembly GCA_016871515.1). GTDB lineage: Bacteria > Verrucomicrobiota > Verrucomicrobiia > Limisphaerales > SIBE01 > SIBE01. The sequence continues at coordinate 24,988 of VHDE01000078.1, read as the reverse complement.
CGTCGCTTCGGCAATCTCCCAAGCAGGGCGCATTGGCAGATCGCGAGATGAGGCGTCGCCGAAACAGTTTTGGATGCGATCCCTGAGCTGCCTTTCATCCTGGCGAAGGCGAGTTTATGAAAGGTCAATGGGGCACACCGCAAATAACGTTGAAAGTGGTGATCGAGATGCTCGCGATCGGCAAACCAGAGGCGGGCCGCCACTTCCTTGACTTGAAGGCCTGTGGAAAGCAATTGTGCCGCGTGCCAAACGCGCAACTCATCAAGCCAGCGCTGCGGCGGTTTCCCAAAACTTTTGACGAAGTACCGGCCTAACTGACTAGACGAGACATCACACAGCACCTCAAGATCGTTAACATTGTAACGAGCCCGCTTCGCCTCGTTTACCCAATCCGTGATGACATCGAGCCGACTACTCATGATACCGGATCTGCTGCTAAGAGTTGTGGAGGTTTGTCGATTTGCCGCCCCAGAAAGGTTAGAGCGCACAGACTGATTTGATACCTCCCCGATTGCCTCTTCAGCCTTCCGCATGCGTACAAAACGCGGCTGGCGATTTCAAGCAATTTTTGACAAGGAATTATGAGCCGACTTGACGCTAGGAAACACTCGATGTTTCTGGCATTCTCTCCGGACATGGCTAAGCCAACACCCAAGCCGATCCAAGCGAGCGAACTGGCCGCACTCGCCTCCGCAGTAATTCAAGCCGATCCGTTTCCCTGCCTTGCCAGCATCGACGCCGATCAACCGCGTCTCCGTCCAGTTTCACCCGTCAGAACGGACGGTTTCACGATTTACGTCGCGAACTTGCGCAGTTATCACAAGACCGTCGAGATCGCCGCCAATCCGAAAGTCGAACTTTGTTACCTCGATGACCATCATAACCAAGTTCGCATTACGGGGATCGCCACGGTGTTGACCGACCGAAATGTCCTCCAAGAGATTTGGAACGCGAACCCGCTCTTGCGCCAGTATCTCGGATCACTCGACAATCCAGACCTGATCGTTTACCGAATCGAACCGAACCGTGTGCGGTACATGCAGGAGTGGGCGTTGGATTACTACGAAGTTCCGTTTCAGAGGCTATGAATATCTCCGGAAAAGCTGCCCTTGTCACGGGCGCCAGCCGCGGCGTCGGACGCGCGACAGCGCTGGCATTGGCAAAAGGCGGATGTTCCGTCGCAATCAATTATAATCGATCGCGCGAAGAGGCTGAGCAAACTGCCGAGGATGCGCGAGCCTGCGGCGTCATAGCGATCTGCGTTCCCGGAGACGTATCCGATGACGAAGCTTGCCGAGCTATGGTGACAGCGGCCGCCCGAACCTTTGGGCGCTTGGACATTCTGATTAACAACGCAGGCACAACCAGGTTCATACCCCACGCCAATCTGGAAGCGGTCACCGACCAGGATTGGGATCGCATTTTCAGTGTCAATTTGAGAGGCCCATTTCACTGCGCCCGCGCAGCCCGCAAGCACCTGGAAGACTCCGGGGCCGGCGCGATCATTAACGTCGCGAGTGTGGCTGGGATTGCCGGAACAGGAAGTTCAATACCTTATTGCGCGTCAAAAGCGGCTGTTATCAATTTGACGATTTCTTTGGCGCGCGCCCTCGCGCCAAAGATTCGAGTGAATGCCGTGGCGCCCGGTTTCATTGCCGGAGATTGGCTGCGTGAAGGTCTGGGGCCGAATTACGAAATGGCCAAGCAAGCGGCTGAGAATCGCGCTGCCTTGGGCAAAGTTTGCGAACCGGAAGACGTCGCAGCAGCCATTCTCGGGTTGCTCACCGGCTCGGATCTGATCACCGGACAAACGGTCGTCTGTGACGGAGGCGCGCTGGTTGGGCGGCTGTAGCGCAATTGGTCCAAACGCCTTTGATTTTGACAGCGAAGTGGCGCCGAGACGCCGCTACAGCAACTTCAGCCGGATGCCCAACCCGCGTGCGCGGCGGACCAAATCCTCGACCAGAGCGAGAGAAAAGTCTTGGTTCCCGACAACGAACGTATTCTCGTTCTCCAAACGGACAGTTCCGTAATGCTGCTGACCGTGCGCCTGCATGATGTCTCCGAAGATCGAGAAAAACCTTTCGCGAGCGGTGCTGGGAACCGGCGCGGCCATCTGTCCGTTGGCAGCGGCCTCTGGCGTCCCCTGTTTCGCCCTGCCCGATTCGGAAGCGGGCGCAAGCATGTTCCTAAGATTGATTCGGAGTTCCTCCTTAAGCGCAGCAATGCTTCCCGCATAGATAACGATGCGATGTTCGGCGCGGTCGAATGGCAAATCCTCGCCGTGTTGCGTGAGCAAAAGAACAGGTTTCCGAAGCGCGTGAGCATAGCCGATCTGATACAGAACATTCGGGTTCCGAGCGGTGATATCCGCAATGACGATAGAAGTGTCCGCAATTTGCGCCTGCGCGCGGGTCAACGCGCTTTGTTCGGAAAACTCTGCCGCGACCCGTTCGCATTCGGCTCCCAGTTCCCGCGTTGAAGCTTCGACCGCAACGTAGACTTCATCAAACATTTTGCCCACGGGGATCAAGACGCAAATGCGCGGCCTGGCGCCAGCTCGATTCATAGCTTCACAATTCGCTTAAACTAATGCAGCGCACGCTTAAGGGCGAATCTTCAAGACTCCGTCGTTTCATTTCACGGCGCCGAACGCAGCAAAGCATTTATTCTTGTGCAACACCTCGATTGTTCGAAAGCCGCAGACACGCAGGAGATCGATTTGGAAGGCAAGCGAACGCGGTGTATTTTCACGTTCGATGTAGGCGAACACATCATCGCGATACGCGTCATTCTTGAATCGAGAGAGATACTCGCCGTATCGTTGCCACATTATCGTTTGCACCGCCGGAATCGAATGCTCGATCAAGTCACAAATCCATAATGAACCGCCAGGCTTGATTGCTTCGTAGACCTTCGTGAAGACGGCGCGCCACTCCGCCTCATCGCGGAGATGGTGAAACACAGCGGCGGCGAGAACGACATCGAACCGCTCCTTTCCCAGCGTCAATTCGCGAATATCGCCCAGGGCCGTTGAGACGCGACCTGATGTAGCGGCACTGACACGCTGCTTGGCGCGCTCGAGCATCGCTTCACTCAGATCCACGAGAGTGACATTGAAGTTGGGGAGGTGCTGCAGGAGTTTGAGCGTGTAATTTCCCGCTCCGCAGCCGATATCCAGCACGTCGCGTCCTGTTGGATTGGTTCCGCTCGCCGCGCGTGCGACGAGTTCCAAGGTAAGCGGTGCGTCGATCGCAGCGGATTGGCCGGTTTCAAGGTTCGAGAAGCGTTCGACTTCACCCTCAAAGCGCTGGCGGATTTCAGCCACTGAAGATTTTGGTTTCGACATCTTGAATAGATTGGGCACTTCCAAACCGAGAGCAAACCCTTTCTTGGCGAATGGCGATTGCCTTACGAAATCGTCTCTGCGACGCCCGTTTCCGCAAAAAGTTTCAAAATGGCCAAGGCCTGCTTTCGCTCAGAATCTCAACGTTCACTTGGCAAGGATAACCGTCCGTTAAACTGCGAACTTCGCCGGGCCCGGCCAGTGCGAGCAAAGATTTTTTCCCTTCGCATAGGCCTCGGGCGTGAACGCGCGAAATTTGTTTCGGATTTCCTTTTCAGGCGGGAAGACCGTGTCGGGATGCGAAATCATCGCAATGGAACGATTGGACCGGCCAGGACGCGTCAATATCAAGTGGTCGCCCCACGCGGGATTGGTTGAAGGAACGAATTCGGGCGAGAACCCAAGTTCAGGGAAGGACGACGCGGTCAACTGGCCCAACTGATTCACTCCGCTCCGGTTTCCCGTGAAACTGTTAATGCCCACCATCTGGCGCGGCATTTCCAGCGCAACCGGCATTTGACGGTTCAAAAACTCAATGAATGGCGTAACTTGGTCCATCGGGGAAGCAGGGCTGAAGTCAGAGGGACAGGCCGACGCGCATTTTCGGTTCAGATCACTCGTTGGTGGCTTTGTCGATGGGCCGCCGCCAATAATCCGGAAGATTGCCCTTGGTATCGCGTAAGATTTCCAAAATGTTTTCCCGATCTTCCGTTCGCAGCTTGGCAAAATCCGGACTTTGATCTTTGCCAGTCAGGATATCATAGAGCCGTTCCAAAAGCTGATCCCGGACGGCGGTTGGCATGTTATCAAACGCTGGCGAATAGATTAGGAAGCTGCACGGGTATTTGAAAAGGCGCGTTTGCAAATCGAGGTCGCGCAACGACCGGCCTTGCTTATCCTTCAACCCGCGCGCCGTAAATCGCTTCACGAATTCAGGATTCCCCCTCAACTCGCTTGTCAGCAGCGCTTCTTCGGCGAACAGGAGATATCTAAGGAACGCGTTCATTTGGGTCTTGAGATAACGGACGTGACCGTACTGCTTGAGTTTGATGAGCGCTTCGAAGTTAAGCCGGGTGACATAATTGTGCATGTGGGCTTGATGTTCGAGAATCATCAACGCCACAATGTCGCTTCCGGCTTCCGGATATTTCGTCACGTCGAAGAAACGGCTCAAGTCGGCCAAGTTGCCGAAATAGTTCGGCTGCTCGGCCTGCTTTTGAAACGCGGCCTTGCCGATCAGATTGCCGCGATGCGTTTGCTGACCGTGCGTGCCGGTGACATACCAACCCGCCCATCGATCCTCGACCGGAGTGCAATGAGTGATCCCACTGACCTCATTCTGTGAATCGAGTTCCCCTGTTTCATCCGTGGCAACAGACCGCACCAGGTGACCGGGCACGCCGAGTGTTTTAGCGCCGCCGTGACACTGCAGGCATTCTGTGCTGCGCAGCAACTTGGGCGGCTGCTTTTCCGTTTGTTCCAACGTGTAAAAGACGCCGCCGAGGTTCGAATCGACCGCGCTAATCTCCATTAAGGGAGCGCCTGGAATAAACCCGACATAGACGTCGTCATTGTAAAAGATGGCACGGGGGTTCGACGGACTGATTGAGTGCCGTTGCAAGGACGTCTTGGAGAAGACCAGCATCTGAGATGACTTTGGAACCTCAAGAGCCTCCAGGATTGCCTTCAGATAGCCAGATTTCGGATCGAATCTCAGCCGGATTTCTCCGTTCTCCAGCTTTCGCTGCAATTGCGCGACCCGATCCGACGAGACGCGATGATCGTAATCGATAACTTCGTCCTCGTAGGGAACTTTGTGCGTCGATCCCTGGAAATCCTCGGAGTACGCGAAGAAGACAATGGTGAGGCAGGCCCACATTGCCGTCATCCGCACCAAGCGCGAACACAATCGGTAAGCGAACAGATTCAACATGACTAAAAATTGTGACTGTAATGCAGGAAGCAGGACTACGCAAAAATTGTTCAGAGTTTATCGTTTTTGGCCTGACTCAACGCTTTGCCTCCTGTTATCGCCGTTCGAACGAGCTTCGAATCGTCTCGATGGCAGCGCCGTTCCCAAGGAGCAGCATCAACTTGATCCGCGCCTTGTGGCTTGGCAGCATACCACCCAGAATCGCCCCAAGCTGCTTCAAGGGCTTGCCTGCGCCGGGATAGGCATAAGTGTCCAGAATGCGGCCGCGTGGACATCGCGAGGTGATCACGACCGGGATGCCGCTGCGTATGGCACGGTCGACTTCCGTCAGCGCAGTGATCGGAACATTCCCTCGCCCGAGTCCCTCGATAACCAAAGCACGCGCGTCGTTCTCAAGTGCAAGACGAACGAGCGAACCGTTATCCCCGGCTGCAAGCTGGATTATCAGAACTCGTTCTTCCAAACGTGTCGCGCCGATCGATTCGCGATTCGCCGGACGATGCAGCACAATAATTCTGTCCTTGTCCACGATCCCGAGCGGACCAGAATCGCGGCCTTGAAAGGTGGCCACCGATTCGGAGTGCGTCTTGGTGGCTTCCTTGGCGGAAATCAACTGATCGTTCATGGCGACAAGGACTCCAAGACCGCAAACACTGGAGTCAGCCGCAACTCGTATCGCAGACCGTAGATTCGCGGGCCCATCCCATCCCAGTTCGGAGCTATTCCGCATCGAGCCCACGAGAACGACTGGCTTTTCCGAGGTCAATACGAGGTCAAGCAAATAGGCTGTCTCTTCCAAAGTGTCCGTGCCATGGGTGATAACGACACCGTTAATGGACGCGTCGGCCAGTTGCTGCTCGACGCATCGGGCCAGTTCCAGCATCCGTGGCGGCGTCATATGCGGCCCGGGCAGCCGCGCGAAATCAATTGGGGTCACGTGTGCGACTTGATCCAAACCCGGAACCTGCGCGAGGATCTCGTTGCCGGACAGCATCGGCACGGGACCGCCCGCAACCGGATCGAACCGCATCGACATGGTCCCGCCAGTAAATACGACTGCAACACGAGGTTTCATGCTTTCATGAACTACGCCGCACCTGGCTCCCAGGAGCGCGGCGTTTACGCCGCTTCAACTTCCGACGTGAAAGGGGCTTAGCGAACCGAAGCGGCGTAAACGCCGCGCCCTGTGGTTCACGGCCGCAATGCGCAAAATCTTGTTTCGGAGAAGTCTTACCGCTAACGGCCGTTTCGAACCGGTTCCTCAGGCTTCTGCGGGCGCGCCGTTCCGTTTTTCGACAATCGAATCGACGATGCGTTTGGCGACATCGGGATTGTCGATGAGCGCCTGGCGGGCGGCGTCTTTGCCTTGGCCGATTAGTTCGCCCTGGAATTGCAACCATGCGCCGCGCTTATCAATCACGCCGCTGTCGAGACCGACGTCAATGATGCTGCCTTCCTTGTTGATGCCTTGGTTGAAGTAAATATCAAACTCGGCTTCGGCGAATGGCGGAGCCACTTTATTCTTCACGATCTTCACCTTGACATGATTGCCAATCGCGTTGCCGGCCGCATTCTTAATCGTATCTTTGCGCCGTATATCAATGCGCACGCTCGCGTAGAACTTTAACGCTTTGCCGCCGGGTGTGGTTTCCGGATTGCCGAACATCACACCGACTTTTTCACGCATTTGGTTCGTAAATACGCAAGTCGTTTTTGCCTTGTTCAAGATGCCGGTCAGCTTGCGCAAAGCCTGGCTCATAAGGCGCGCTTGCATGCCCATTGTCGCCATGCCCATTTCGCCTTCCAGTTCCGCTTTCGGCACCAACGCAGCGACGGAATCGACCACGATGACATCAAGTGCATTAGAACGGGCTAACGTTTCGCAAATCGTCAAAGCCTCTTCTCCGCTGTCGGGTTGCGAAACCAATAAGTCGTCCAGATTAACCCCCAACTTGCGCGCATAACCTGGGTCGAGCGCATGTTCGGCATCGATGAAGGCCGCCAGACCGCCAGCCTTTTGCGCATTGGCGATCACGTGCAACATCAAGGTCGTTTTCCCGGACGATTCCGGACCAAAAATCTCGACCACGCGGCCTCGCGGCAGACCTCCCACGCCCAGTGCCAAGTCCACTGCGAGGGCGCCGGTCGGGATAACATCGATCTTAACTTTGTGCGCGTCGCCCAGACGCATGATGCTGCCATCGCCGTAGGTCTTCGTGATGGTGGAAATGGCTGCTTCCAAGTCGCGCTGGCGCGAGGCAGAGGGTTTAGGGAACTCGACAACACGCGGTTCAGCGCCTGATTTTTCAGACGTTGCTTTTTCCGCGGCAGGTTTATCGACGGTAGATTTATCAGTAGTTTTAGGGGGCATAAAAATCTCCAACACTTTTCGCTTACTATACAAAACATTGCTTGCAAGTCTAGCGTCCCGTTTACTTTTTCATTTATGTTTCCACGTGAGGGAACGGAAGCGAAAACGTCGTCGCATTTGGCGGGTGGTATCCTTTGAATGGAATCAGGCGCGTTCACCCAGTGTGCGCGTCGAGTCCGTGCAGGTCGTTCTCGACAAAGCAAAAAGCGCGACTAACCTAGCGCCTGATCGCGTGGTCATTAGACAACAACTCTCCCCGGTCCAACGTGAATTGGTGTCGTCGCTGACGCAGCAACTCAGTGCGATCCCCGGGGTTAAGGCCGTCGTGCTCGGCGGATCGCACGCCCGTGGACGCGCGCAGCCAGGGTCTGACATCGATCTTGGCCTTTTTTATTCGGACGCAGCCCCCTTTTCGATCCAGAGTGTTCGCGCATTGGCCGGGAAGGTCAACGACAGGGTCAGCCCGGTCGTTACAGAGTTCTACGGCTGGGGCCCGTGGGTTAGCGGTGGAGCGTGGCTGACGATCAGCGGGCAGCGTGTCGATTTCATTTATCGCAGCCTCGAACACGTCGAGCGTGTCATCGCAGACGCAGAGGCCGGCCGGTGCGAGCTTCACTATGCTCAGCAACCTCCGTTCGGATTCTTCAGTGCGACCTACCTGGGCGAGGTCGCTGTGTGTGTGCCGCTGTTCGATCCCGAGCAGCTGGTCGAAGTGCTCAAGCAACGGGTCGCGGAATATCCCGAGGCCTTGCGCCGCGCCGTCGTGCAGGATTACCTTTGGGCCGCTGAGTTTGGCCTCGCGGCTTTCGCTCGCAAGTTCTCAGCTCGCGCAGACGCATTCGGGACGAGCGCTTGCCTGACTCGTTCGCTGAATCAACTCATATTGGTCTTGTTCGCCTTGAACCGAACGTATCCGCTCAACGACAAGACGGCCCTAGCCGAAATTGCGGAGTTCGAACGCGCGCCGGGCGAGTTCGGGCCGCGCGTGCAGAAGATTCTCGCCCGCCCAGGCGACACCCCCGAGGAACTTAACGCCGCCGTCGAGAACGTCATGCAACTGCTGCAGGAAACGATCGCACTGGCAGATGAGCTCTGCCAACCGCGCTTCGTGATGCCGAAGTAGAGGCGGCTTCCCCAGTTGTCGGCATTCACCAAGCCAACTATTTGATTGATCAACAGCTCCGCCGATTGGAGATTGATTTCATGCAAAACGGCGGCCTCCGCGAACGCATGACACGCGTCCGGCTGGGTCACCGGAATAAGCGCCACGCCCAGAACTGACGCCAGCTATGACAACACCAAGAGTTAACGCACGGCACGCCTTCACGCTGATCGAGTTACTGGTCGTAATTGCGATCATCGCCATCTTAGCCGGGATGTTGCTGCCTGCCTTGGCCAAAGCGAAAGAGCGGGCCAAAAACATCCGCTGTGTGAGCAACGAAAAGCAGATCGTGTTGGGTTATTTGCTTTACGCGGATGATCGGTCGGATTACTTGCCTGTCGCGGGCAGTCCCGACCTTTCACAAGGCGCGGGTTGGGTGGCGCCCAGCCGATGGTTCCAGGAAATCAGTCCTTATATCTCGACTGGCAGTGAGACGAATTACAGACAAATGGTGGCCAAAGACAAAGTCGTCGCGTGCCCATCAGCCTTGATCGCCAAAGCCATTCCAACCAATGTTCCTGGCTGGCAGGGCTACGGCGGCTACGGACACAATTACGCTTATCTTGGATACACCCCGGATGATCGCAAGAAAATCTCGATTGTGACCAAGCCAGTGGAAACGTGCATGAACGGCGATGGCCTCGATCCCAAGCGCGATCTCATGTGGTGGCATCTGGGCTATCTCTATCCTCCAACCATCGCGCTGTCACAGCCATCAATGAAATATCTCCGGCATGGCAAAGGCGGCAACTACGCCTGGGTGGACGGACATGTTTCGTTCACCACTTGGACGATGATGTCGGCCGGTGCGAACGGAAAACGAAATTGGTTTTACCTCCCCAGGCCGCAGGACCCGGAGTGACATGGACGGAGGCGGATTCAAAAAGCAATTGGCAGCCGGTAGCATCGGCCTTGTTGTCTTCACGCTGTTGTTTCACTTAATCCAACGTTCACACTTTGACGCTCGTTGGCGGGCATTGAAGCCCGGTATGACCGAGAGGGATATCAGAAAGGCGTTGGGAGAACCGTCATGGAAAGGAAAAACCGAGGCCATCGGAGCTGGTGGCGAGAACGTGACAAGTTGGTGGTACGAACGCGGGCGTTGGACCTACTCCGTTAAGTTCGATTACACTGGCCCTTCAAGGTCTCTAATTGTTTTCCGGACGGACTCCTGGCAGCGGTGGAGATGGCCATCGTGGTGGCCGTGGCGTTCAAGGGCGATAGCGTGATGATCACGCAGTTCGCGCCAATTTCGTGCTTAGCTCCCGCGACTCTCCAACTGCGCCAATACTTCTGGATCGCGGACATCGACCCAGCGCCCCTTGATTTCCAAACCAGCGATACGATGCCCAGCCGAGAGCATTGCGTTAATCGCATCCGGCAATTCGTATTCGCCGCGCGGCGATTTCTGCAGCCTGGCGGTGAATTCGAAGAGCGCCGGCCGAAATATGTAAATTCCAGCGTTGTACCAAACAGGTTTGTCAGATCCGAGCCATCCTGTTTTCCGAAAATCGTCGACTTGGGCCGGCGTTGGCTTCTCCACCACGCGCCGCAAACAGAACTCCTCATCAAAGAAGTTGATGCCGCCCTTGGTGACATCCTGGCCTGGGGTCACTGTGACCAATCCGGAGAATGGGCCTTCGCCGAAACGCGTTACCATCTGCTGATAAGTCTCCGGTCTGACCAAAATGTCGCCGTACGTCAGGAGGAATGTGTCCGAACCGACGAATTGTTTGGCGAGCTCCGGGGCTTTGCCTGTGCCATCTTGAACGGCCTGACGCACGCAAGAGATGGCCGCGTTCCAGCGAGCACCGGTTTGGAAATAATTCTCCACAACATCGGCCCGATATCCGGTGATGATGCAAACCTCGCCTATGCCCGTGCCAATCAACCCTTCCAGAATATGTTCCAAGATCGGCTTCCCGTGAACCTTGAGCATCGGTTTCGGCAGTTCGCTGGTCAGTTCGCGCATCCGCGTCCCCTTCCCTGCCGCTAAAATCACAGCCTTCATCGATGTATTGCGTGAAGTGTCAGCTGTTCACGCATCACGCATCACGCATCACGCATCACGTGTTACGTGTTACTTTTCACGCCCCAAACTTATCGAACATCCCAGCATTCGCCTGCATAAGCCGAATCAAATATTTTGCCTCGAATATTCCGAGCGAGCCAAGGTTGGCGCCTGTTTCAGTGAACCGTTCCAGTTTGTCCGAGCCGGAGAATTTCGAAGTCAACAAAACCGGTTGCGGATGCCACGAGTGTCCTTTCACCGCGCAAGGCGTCGAATGATCCCCGGTAATGGCGAGCACATCCGGCCGCTTTTCGAGGAGAATAGGAAGGGCCGCGTCGAATTCCTCGATGGCAGTTTTTTTAGCCTCAAAATTCCCGTCCTCGCCATGCATGTCGGTGTACTTGTAATGGACGAAAAAGTAATCGTAGTTGTCGTATTCAGCCAGATACCGGCGAAATTGGCCGGCAATCGTTTGCGGCCCCTCCAATTTCGTCATGCCGACCAATTGCGCCAAGCCTTTGTACATCGGATAAACGGCCAGGCAGGCGGCTTTCAGGCGATAGCGCTCCTGAAATGACGGAATGGCAGGTTGATGCGCAATACCTCGCATGAGAAAGCCATTGGCCGGTTTCCTTTTCGCCAGCAATGGCAACGCCGCCTTGTAAAACTCCGCCACGAGCTTGGCAGCCTTTTTGGCTTTCGCCGATTTTGTGTCGACCGGTTCGGTTGGCGGAATAGCGGCGCCTTCCCGATGCGGATCGGCGTCCGTCAGGGGCCCTTCCAATCCCTTGCCACGGAAAATGACAACGAAGCGATGGCCTTTGCCCGCTTTGATCAAGACGTCCGCGTCACCCACTTTCTTGATTTTTTTTGAGAGAAGAGCGCAGAGCTCTTCGCAAACTTCTGTTTCGATGCGGCCGGCCCGCCGGTCGGTGACAATCCCCTTTGCGTCCAGCGTGCAGAAATTTGCTCGTGCCGCGACATCTCCCGCTTTCAACTCCAACCCAAGACCAAGCGCTTCGATCACGCCTCGGCCGACCTGGAATTCCAACGGATCATATCCGAAAAGGCCAAGATGCCCCGGCCCGCTCCCAGGGGTAATGCCGGGCGCAACGGGAATCATGCGCCCTTGCGCCGCATCCTTAGTGAGCGCGTCAAGGTTTGGAGTTGAGGCTGCTTCGAGTGGAGTGACGCAGCCGCTTTCGCGGGTCGCCAAATCCCCAAGGCCGTCGAGGACAACCAAGGCGAGCTTCGCTTTCGGTTCCAATGTCAAATCAGAATAAAGTGCATCCAAATTCATAATGAAATCATCCGTCCCCGTATGTTTCTTATAGGGACTCGCTAACTCAAGGCCAGCGAGGCCGAGCCGCGAAGCGGCGATATTGCGGACAACCCAAGGCAAGCGTCAACGGGATATTCTCCCTACATCTCCCTACATAAAAGCGTAATGCTCCGGTTTTGTGGCAGGGATGGCGCGCTGCGCCGTCCACCGTGGGAGCTGGTTCGAGCGTGGCACAGGCACGCAACTGCGTATTCAGCGGGCTTGGTGCATGCCATTGCTCCGCCCGCTTGCAACGCGGGCGGCGGACGGCGCAGCGCGCCATCCCTGCCATCGCGGGCAGTGCCGAGATGCGCCCTGCACGCAGGACCTGCTGATTTTGGGAGTGCTTTCAGCGAATAAAGCCTGATAATTCGGCGCAAGTTATTCCTGATGGAACATTGAAATTGACAATCGCGGTTTGAATTATGAGCGCGGTCGAGAACACATTTTATGTCACCGGCGGAACATTGCGCCACGATGCGCCTTGTTACGTCGAGCGACAGGCCGACAAGGATTTGTTGGACGGTTTGCTCCAAGGCGAATTCTGTTACGTCCTCACCTCTCGGCAAATGGGCAAATCATCGCTGATGGCCCGCTGCGCTCGAAAACTGCGGGAGCAAAAAATCAGCGTGGCCATCCTCGATCTCACCGCTTTCGGCCAAAACCTCACCATCGAACAATGGTACGATGGGTTGACGGCGCACCTCGGACGGCAATTGAAGCTGGAAGACGCGTTGGATGCTTATTGGCTCTCCGCGCATCGGCTCAGCCCCGTCCAGCGATTCTTCAACGCGCTCCGGGAAGTCGTCATGAAGGGACATCCGGGCCCAATCACGGTTTTTGTCGATGAGATCGATGTGGTGCGCAGTCTTCCGTTCACGACGGATGAATTCTTTGCCGCCATTCGCGAAGCGTTCAATCGACGGACGGAGGACGCGCAACTTCGCCGGCTCACGTTCTGCCTGCTCGGCGTCGCCAGTCCCTCAGAACTGATCCGAGACTCGCGCACGACTCCCTTTAATATTGGCCGAAGAATCGAACTCAACGACTTTGCCCCCGCAGAAGCAGCCCCTTTAGCTCAGGGCTTCTCGCCCGACAGTGAGCGTGCCGCCGATTGGCTGGACCGCATTCTCGATTGGACGAATGGCCATCCTTACTTGACCCAACGCCTGTGCCGTGCCATCGCCGAGGCGAATTCAGGAGATGCGAATCCTAAGTTTCGCATTCGAAATCGGCGGTCTATCGATCGCGTGTGCGAGGATCTTTTTCTCTCGAATCGGGCGCGCGAACGAGACGATAACCTCCTCTTCGTTCGGGAAAGGTTAACGCGCAGCAACGTGGACTTGGGCGACTTGCTGCAACTCTACGATCGCATCCGGAATTTTGAGGATGTCAGCGATGACGAAGCAAATCCGCTGATCGATGTCTTGCGTCTTTCTGGAATCACGCGGCTTGAGAAAAAGTTCCTGCGAGTCCGCAACCGCATTTACGAACGCGTTTTCGATCATGACTGGGTGATGGCCAACGTGCCGGTCATTCATCAATCAGCTCCCACGGCCATTGCAATTCTGCCATTTACCGATGAAGGGACCGACCCACTGCACGAGTACTGGACCGATGGCTTAACCGAAGAATTGATCAACACGCTCGGTCAGGTCCACGGACTTACCGTGGCTTCGCGAAGCTCAGCTTTTCAGTTCAAAGGCCAGCGGCAGAACATTTCCGAACTGGCTGCGCGGTTGAATGTCGAAGTGGTTCTCGAAGGCGCCGTCCGCCGCGTTGGAGATCGTGTTCGCATCGCGGTCGAGCTGGTCAGCGCGAGAGATGGCTATCGTTTGTGGGCCGAGAACTTCACCTACCGTGCCAAGGATATCTTCGAGATTCAGGATGAAATTACGGCGGCCATCGTCTCGCGCTTGAAGTTTGGCTTGAGAAGCCACGCGGAGCTTTCGGCTTCCAAACCGGCCACCGGCAATCCCGAAGCCTACAATCTCTATTTGAAGGGACGCCATTGTTGGAACAGGCGCCAGGAAGATTCGGTGCGCCGGAGCATCGCCCTGTTTGAAGAGGCGATTCAAAAAGATGCGCATTTTGCTTTGGCCTACGCGGGGTTAGCGGATGCCTACAATCTTCTGGGGACCTACCAGTATTCGGCCCCGGACGAGGTCTATCCGAAAGCGAAGACTGCCGCGTTAAAGGCGCTCGATATTGATGATCGGCTTGCGCCCGCTCACGCATCGCTCGGTTGTGTGTTCTCAATTTATGATTGGGATTGGGCGCGCGCGGAAGCTGAGTTCAAGCGAGCGGTTCAACTCAATCCGAGTCACGCCACAGCCCATCAATGGTACGCCATTCATTGCCTCACACCCCTGGGCCGCCACGAAGAAGCCATTGCGGAATTGCGAAAAGCGCAGGCGGTAGACCCGCTTTCGTTGGGAGTTCAAGCCAGCCTCGCGCTCACCTTTTATTACGCCCGTCAATTCGATCAAGCGATTCACCAATGCCGGTTGACTCTCGAGATGGAGGAAAGGTTCTGGGTCGCGAACCTGTTCCTCGGCTGGGCCTGTGCGCAACGTTCGCTCTTCCCGGAAGCAATTGCCGCGTGCGAACGAGCGCTTCAACTCGGCCATAATGATCCTGTGGCTCTCGCTGCCCTGGGACACGTGCATGCGCTCGCCGGCAATCGCCAGGCGGCCGCGCAAGCGGCCGACAAACTAATCGCGCTCAGACAAGAACGATACGTGGCGGCCAGCGAAATTGCCGTGCTGAAGCTGGGATTGGGTGAGACCGAAGCAGCGATGCAATGGCTCTCGCAAGCTGTCGCCGAAAGATCGCTGCGGTTAATCTATCTCAATGTAGAACCGAGGTTAGACGGACTTCGGTCTGACGCGCGTTTTCTGGAGTTGCTCGCAAATGTTGGGCTTTGCCGCACCGAGCATGAAAACGCACATCCCGACTTCGCGCCTGCAACTCGCCGATAAGCGCCGAGCGTATAGCATCTATCATTCTATCCAGGCGCCGGTGATCACTCTGTCGTTGACGGATTTCCCGAAGCCAGCAAGCGGATTGGATGATTTTGTCCTTCATGATTTTGTCTGTCCAACTGGTTCGGACAAAATCATCAAATCCTGGCTGTTCTCGAAAGCGCCCCAAACGCCCGGCGTTTGACCTTGTCACTCACGGTTGCAGCTTCCATACTACGCTCGTTTTGAAGTTGTTGGCCGCTGCTTGACGCGTTTGCCTCAGATCCGATTGTCATTGTCATCATGATGTCAAAGTTTTTTTGCCGGACGTTGTTCCTCTTGGTTTTAGCGGGCGCACCGTTAAGCGCCGTCGCGTCCAATTTTCTTTATTTGATCGACACTTCCGGATCGATGAGGTCCAACCGGATTCGAGCTGCACTCTCAGAGACCGTTCTGCAGGATGTGAAACGTGCCTTCGATAATCGCTCTTATGCGGAGGGCGATCGTATCGAAGTTTGGACCTTCAACCTCGAAGTTTCGGTCTTGTTGCGAACGAAGTACAAGCTCGGCGCGGAAACGAAACTTCGCGCAGAACTCGAATCAGAGCTGAAACGGCTTAAGATGCGGGGGCCAACCAACACGAGCATCGCCAAACCATTAATCAAAGCCTTCGAGGAATTCGGCGCCGCGGACACAGGAGACCTTTCAGTGTTCCTCTATACGGATGGACGGGACAGTATTTCGCTGGCGGAGGCAGAAAAGGTTCGTCGTCTCTACAATCATCAGTTCAAACCGAGCAAGCGGCTGACGAATTTTTTCGTGATTCATTTCGGGGCTTCAGAGCTGCCGAAAGCGACGCAGACGCTCCTGGCCGACATCGAAGCCAAGACGGTCGCCGCGGGGATTACGCCAGATGTTGCTTCCCGTTCAGCGCCAGTCCCTGAACCAGTCCCGCCGCAAACCAGCCCCACCATCATCTCCGTCGAACCAAAAAGCATTCGATTGTCGGCGGGCGTTGCTCCGGAAATTGTGCAAGCGATTCCCATCGAGTTCGCCGTGAGCCCAGCGCGGTCCGGTCTGTTGGTTAAATTGGGTTTGAACACGAACGCTCTGCCTCAAGGAATGGTCATGACGACAATCGCAGACCTTCTAGCGGCTGAGGGAAGGCAATCGGTCGTCTTTATGATTCGGAACGCTGCGCCCGGCCGTTACACAGCGGGCTTGAAACTCTTCGCGTCCGTTGATATTCAGCCTTCAGAAATTCCAGTCGAAATCGAGATTCTTTCGGCTAAACCCGGCCAGATCGGCCTGCAGTTTTTTCCCGAAAAACCTTCACTGATCGAACTTCCCGCCGACGATCAATGGCACAACGCGCCGAACGTGGGACTCTCTTTATTCTATCCCGAAGCCCTCAATCAGACGCTCGTGCGGTTCGAAGCGGAGTTGCCGCCTGGCATCGAGATTCGGATGCGGTCAAGCAAAGAACCGGGATCAGTCGTTGGCTTCGGCGGAGCAGCGAAATTATCGTATCTCGGACGAGCTCTAGGATTGCAGATACGCCGCGCCTCGAGCGACGTGACGGGGAAGGAGCTTACCGCAACACTCCGCGTCGATCCCGAACCAGGTCAGAATGTGAGCCATGCCGGAACCAATTCGATCACAATTCCATTTCGCTTCAGTTCGCCTACGGAAGTGCAGGTTGAAACAAGTGAAGTGATCCTCGGAGAAATTAGTCCGGGAACTAGGAACCTGAAGCGCATCCTGAACATTCGCGTTAAAGGGCAGTCGGAGGGAAAACGAATTCGTTTGCTAAAACAAGGAACAGGTCTGGAAGGCCTCACGATCTTGCCGAGCGAGATTGCTCTCAAACCGGATTTCGACTCGGTCGAACTTGAATTCGGCGGGCTGGAAGGACGCGCCCCCGGAAATTTCGGCGGGACGATAGCGCTCATTCCAAGCAATGAAACATTTAAGGTTTCGCCTTCCACGGTGTTAATCAAAGGCCGCGTTTTGGAACCGTCCAAGATCGTTGCCCATCTGGAGAATCCAATGGTGGCTGGACAGCCGTTGGTCATCCACGCACGATTCGATTCGAGTGAGAAAGGTTCTATGAACGCGATCATTCACCCGCCCGGTTTGGGAAAAAGCTCGACGATCACTTTGGTGGACAACGGTTCGGCCGACGATGGCGATAGCAAACCGGATGACGGCCTCTATGCGGGTGTCTTTAAGGAGAACGGGGCCTTAGGCAGGTACCAAATTACGGTCAATGGGAAGGGAACGAACAATGTCGTCCAG
The DNA here is from genome assembly GCA_016871515.1 of Verrucomicrobiota bacterium. Classification (GTDB taxonomy): domain Bacteria; phylum Verrucomicrobiota; class Verrucomicrobiia; order Limisphaerales; family SIBE01; genus SIBE01. The sequence goes on along the minus strand of VHDE01000078.1, from coordinate 7,583 downwards.
AGTGCATCGCTGTCAGCGCCGATCTACTTCAAGAGTCCATCGAGCGCATTCACAGGAATGACCGCGCGGCGGAAAGAGAACGAACTGATTCGCTTCAAACCGACGATCACCTCGGATTTCAACGGGCGAATCGCCATTCAGGAAGAGACAGCCACCGCGAAACATGGGTTGCCAACGTTCCTCTCGAATCAGCCTGCCAATAAATTATTAGAACGCGGAGACAATGCTGTCGAATTGTCTGTCGAGCTCACGCGCGAGACTCGACCCGGCCAATACAAGTATCAGGTCTATCTGGTTACAGACCCAATTGAAGGGAACCGGGCCAAAATACCGGTTTCATTTGAGATTACTGTGCTGTCGTTCCTGCAATATCTCCTGCGCTTGCTCGCCATTGCCGTGACACTCGCCTTCGCCGCCTTTCTCGCTGTAGTCGTTCCCTGGAGAAAACTCGGCTGGCTGCGTTCGCGAAACAATGCTTCCTCGCGCCGCCGACGGCCGAGGCCCGGGATGGCCTAAATCGAAACAGACAACATTGGGACATTGCTGCAGGAGCGCGGATGCCCGCATCCGCGACGTGACTGGTCGCAACTAAACTGCGCGGATGTGGGCATCCGCGCTCCGATTACTGCGCCGGAGGCTGTCCCAATCTGACTTGTTTTTATCGTCGAATCCATTCCCATCCGCCTTGAAGTTTCACTCCCTGGCGCCTAAAGTTTGCGGCATGACAATTACTGGAAAGGGCCAAGTCACCATTCCGCTGGAATTGCGCAAGCGGCACGGTTTACTACCGCGCTGCAGAGTGGAATTCGTGGATAGGCCAGACGGTGTCTTGTTATTGGTAAAAGCGGAAGCCAAAAAAGGCATCAAGATTCGCCGAGGCATCCCGCTGGCTCGGAACGATGGCACTCGCATGACGGCGGAAGAAGTGGCCGCTATGCTCTGTGACGGATGACCTATTTGCTCGACGCCAATGGTTTGGCAGCGCTTGTCATTCCGCAGCACGAACATCACGAGCGAGCGCATCGGTTTTTCAACCGCCGCCCTTTTGCGGTCACACCTTTAACGCAACTTGCCCTGTTGCAAATTCTCACCCGGCCACCTCGTGTAAGCGGGCAGATGCTACCTCCATTGCGCACGCCGGCCGAGGCGTTGCGACGGCTGGGCTTGGCGCAAAAAAACGGGTTAATGCTTGCCACGTTTGATGAAGCCTTGCCGCGTCAATTCCCGGAAGTCCGCAATTTACTTGTTAGCTGCTCCTCCTTTGAAACAGTAAAGAGCCTTTTCCGTGCGGATATAAATTCGGTCTCGGTCAATCACCGGCGTCGCGTAAATCTTCTCCTTGAATTCGCGCGATGAAAGGACGTTCCATTCTTGTTGATTGGCCACGACAGTGACGGCGCCTTGTTCGCTCGCAAAATAGACTTTGCCATCACCGGTCACCGGCGATGCATAATAACTGCCGAAGCCCGGAATTCGCTCTTCCTGCAGCACGCGGCCGGACGCAGCTTCGAGTTTAGTGACGATGCCGCCGTCCTTAACCATCCAGAGAATTCCCTTGTCGAGAAGCGGCGTCGAAACGTAGGGGATGCCACGCTGATACTTCCAGACCAGCGAACTGCTGGTGAGGTCGCCGCGGCCGTTTGGTTTTAAGGCCAGGATCGCATTTTGTGCCAGCCGGAAGATTTCTGAATGACGGTCCCACTCGGTGCGATCCAATTTCTCGTTTTGGTCCAGATCCATCCGGTAGTAACGGCTTAAGACTTCGCGATTATCTATTTCGGCCTTCGCCAGCTTGCCATCCTTGTCCTTGTCCCACTTGGCAAGCGCCTGTTCCCACGATTCGAGGGCAATGCGCGTTCCGGCATCGGCGCCTGGCGACCACGACGCCATATATATCGTGTCGCCAGAAGCCACCGGAATCGGAATCACGATCCTGGCCAAGCCATTAACCCACCACAGTTTCTCTCCCGTCTCGAGATCATAGCTCGCCAATTCAAGCGCTCCTGCGACGAGGATTTGTTTGCGTCCATTGTGCGGCCATACGGTTGGTGTCGAATAGCTGCGCACCGCAGCCGGACGCGACGTTTGCCAAATCGTTTTGCCCGTCGATCGGTCAATGGCCATGACGAAGCTATCAATGTCGTGGTCTTGGCTGATGATGATTTTGCCGTCCGCCAAAATGGGTGAGCTGCCCGCGCCAAACTCGTCTTGGAACGGTTCCATTCGGTGGTCCCAAAGCTTCTTCCCTTCGAGGTCATAACAGATCAGGCCGCAACTGCCGAAAAAAACATATAATCGCTCGCCATCGCAAGCGGGCGTCGGGGCCGCCGGACTGCCAACCTGATGATAGGGTTCGATACGTGTCGTCGGGGCAACCTGTTTCCAGCGCACTTCACCCGTGTTTTGGTCTAGCGCGAGAGTTGCCAATTCTCGTTCCGCTTCGCGATAAGTGGTCAAATACATGATGCCCCTGTGCAAAATTGGCGTGGAATGTCCGGGATCGATTGGCTTCCGCCAGCAAAGCGCTTCCTCTGAATCGAATTTCTGCGGCAAAGGACCGGTAACCGTTTGGCTAATACCGGCGTCGGAACGGAAGTGCTTCGGACTGGTCCAGTCGGCGCCAAGCATTGAGACGGTAGCGCAACATTGGATCGAAATCAGCCAGGCCTTCGAAATAGACAACGTCATAATTGGGTTCCTTTCGCGAGCTTGGATAGCAGGAGACGCCAAGTGCGACAATCAGAAAGGCCTTTGGTTGCGGTGCTTTACCCGATTAGATCGCTGCGCTAATTGCCACAGCAGGCGGGGCTTGTTTTTTCGCCTGTGCCGCTTAAAATAGCGCTATGAACAGAGACGTTGTGCACATTGCGATTCGAGGAATTCTTCCGGCGAATAGCGGTTGCGCTATTTTTGTGGGCAATGACGAAAAGGTTTTTGTCATTCAAGTGGAGCACAACATGGGGGCAATCATTGGAATGTTTCTGCGCGAAACACCTAAGGAACGTCCCCTCACGCACGACCTAATCGCGAATATTCTGAAAGGCTTCAACGTCACCGTCGAGCGAGTTGTCATCACCGAGTTGAAGAACTCGACCTATTTCGCCCGTCTCATCTTGCAGCAACAGAATGAGCTTGGACGCAAGATCGTGGAGATTGATGCTCGCCCCAGCGATTGCCTCGCGATTGCCTCGGCGCAAAAGCGGCCGATCTACGTTTCAGCACCCCTTTTCGAGCAAGTGGAGGACATGTCGGAGATTCTCAATCGCATCAACGAGAACGGCGGCGAAACGGAGTGAGATGGCTTCTGCCGTTTCGACAGCGCTGCGACCGATCGCTTTGATTTGGGGGGATGACGACTTCGCGGTCAAACAGCGTGCCCGCCAGATTTACCAAGAGTGGTGCGCCCAGTGGGGCGGTCTCGACCACGAAATCATTGACGCTTCTGCGGCGCACAGCGGAGAAGCTCTCGCTGCGTTGCGACGGCTGCGCGAGGCAGTCCAGACGCTGCCATTCTTCGGCAGTGGCAAGGTGATTTGGTTTCGGAATTGCAATTTCCTCGGAGACGAGCGGACGGCCAGCGCCCAGGCTGTGGCGGAGGCTTTGTCGGAATTGGCGCAAGAGCTCAAAAAGTTTCCTTCCGAAAACGTTCGCCTGTTGATCACGTCCGGCGGTGTCGACAAACGAAGGACCTTCTACAAAACGCTGGAGAAGATCGGAACGGTGGAGGCCTTTGCCGGTTGGTCATTGGAAGATCGCAACTGGGCTGAGGAAGCTGAAAGTTGCGCCCGGCGGCAAGTCCAATCCTTCAAGAAGAAAATCTCGCGCGACGCTGTCGAACAATTGGTTGCCTGGGTTGGGCCAAATGCGCGCCAACTTGCCAGCGAAGTCGACAAGCTCATTTCATACGCCGGCAATCGTGATGAAATTGGCCTGGAGGACGTAAACGCCGTCGTGACGCGGAACAAGCAAAGCCGGGCCTTTGCGCTTGGAGACGCTTTCGGAGCGCGCGACCTGCCGAAGTTGTTGCGAACTTTGGACGAAGAGTTATGGGGTGTGAAGACGGATAGCCGGAAGTCCGAGATTGGACTTCTGTACGGGTTGATTTCCAAAGTGCGTGTGATGATCTTCCTGAAGGAAATGCAGCGGGAAGGCTGGATCAAGGGCGAAACGGACTACAACCGATTCAAAGCTCAACTGGAGAGAGTCCCGGTCGACGCGCTGCCGCAAGACCGCCGTTTTAGTCCGCTCAGCATGAATCCGTATGTGCTCTTCAAAACGTTGGGGCATGCGCGGCAATACAGCTTGGGCGAATTGATCGAGGCCATGGAAATCCTTCTCGAGTGTAATCGGCAGTTGATCTTCAGCAACCTCGACGAGGCGCTTGTCCTGCAGCAGGCCCTCATAAAAATTGTTAGCCGAACGGAGGCAGACCGACTACCTTAATTCAATGAGTTGCCGCAACACGCATGTTGAGATGGGGGAAACCTGCCGCCTGCGAAGCGTCGGGCTGTCCTCACTCCCAAGCGGTTCCGATCTTCTTCTGGAAGCGCGTTCAAGCTTCTATTTGGCTCATAGATTTCTGAGGCGCTGTTAAGGTGAGTCATGAGCAAGACACCATCGAATTTACATGTTTGCATCGTCGATGACGTGGCTCATATCAAAGTAACGGGTCGGGCGAATTTCGCTTCCGGCGTCCAGTTCAAAATGCTGGTCAATGAACTGAAGGAACGCGGCTTCAATCATTTTGTTTTGGAAGTCGGCGAATGCATGACGATGGACAGCACGTTTCTCGGTGTTCTTGCGGGCTTAGTGCTGCAACTCCATAACGACCGTCAGAACACTGACCGGATCACGCTGGAACTGAAAAACCCCAACCAGCGTGTTGTGGAATTGCTCGACAACCTCGGCGTGTCGCATCTGTTTGAGATCCGCCAGGGATGTGCCGTTCCCGATCAAGCATACCATGCAGCCGATGACGGCCCCAATCCCTCTCGCGCAGAGGCATCTCAAACCTGCCTCGAGGCGCACCAAGTGTTGATGGCCGTCAACCCGGATAACATTCCCAAATTCAAAGAAGTCACCCAGTTTTTGGCCGAGGATCTGAAGAAACTTAAGTCCTGACGAACTTCCTTGTTTTGCACTCGCGGGTGCTTACACTCCGCCCCCGCATGCTGAACCTGACCGCCCTCAACCCCCCACAACGCCTCGCCGTAGAGACAATCGAAGGGCCTGTGCTAATCCTCGCCGGCGCGGGCACGGGCAAAACGCGGGTCATTACGCATCGCATCGCGCACATGATGGAGAAGGGAATCCCGCCCCGTCAGATTCTCGGTGTCACATTCACCAATAAGGCCGCTCGCGAAATGCAGGAGCGCGTCCGGCAGTTGACCCCACGCGCCAACGATCAAACGAAAGATGGACGCATCAATCGCCCCACCGTTTGCACGTTTCATTCGCTTTGTGTCCGCATTTTGCGCGAGCATATCGAGCGCTTGGGCTACAAAAAGAACTTCGTCATTTACGACGAGCACGAGCAGCTGGCCGCAGTGAAGAAAATCCTCAGCCGGATTTCGGCGCGCGGAGAGAAAACAGACCCGAAATTGATCCTGGCACAACTAAGCCGGTCCAAAAGCGGCATCGCGATGACCGACTCGTCTACCGATGAGAGCACGCTGGCGATGGCGGTTCATGTTCTTCCACAGTACGACTCCACGCTCCGCGCCTGCAATGCCGTTGATTTCGATGACTTGATTCTGCTGACGCTGCGCCTTTTCCGAGAACATCCCGAAACTCTGAAGGTTTCGCGCGCTCGCTACCGTTATGTTATGGTCGACGAGTACCAGGATACAAACGCCGCCCAATTCCAGCTGGTCCAATTCCTGACTCAAGAGCATCGCAACTTTTGTGTAGTCGGAGATGACGACCAGAGCATCTATGGGTTTCGCGGCGCCGAAATCGCCAACCTGCTGAATTTGGAGAAATACTTTCCCGAAGTCAAAGTGATCAAACTCGAACAAAACTATCGTTCGACTAATGTTATTCTCGCAGCCGCTAATGCTCTGATTAAGCACAACAGCCGGCGTCGCGGCAAAAATCTATGGTCCCAAAAGGGCCGTGGCTCGAACATCATCCTGCACACGTTTGCCAACGACGAAGCTGAAGCCCGCACGATTGTTGAAGAGATTGAGTACGCTCGGAAGATCAAACGCATCCCCTGGCCCGATCAAGCGATCTTGTTTCGGACCAACCTGCAATCGCGTCCGATCGAGACCGCCTTGCGCCAAGCCGGAGTCCGCTATCACCTCATTGGCGGCCAGAGTTTTTTCGATCGCCGCGAGGTGAAAGACTTTCTCGCTTATCTCAAGGTGTTCATTAACCCGCACGACGATGTCAATCTGTTGCGAATTGCCAACGTCCCGCCGCGCGGCCTCAGCGATGCGACGATGCAACGCTTTCTGGCCTCCAGCATCGAGAACAAAGGTTCGGTGTATTCGGCAATGAAAGCGGGCGATGCGCTTTTGCCTCTAACGTCCAAAGCACGCGAAAGCGCTGCAAGTTTCGCGCGTTGGATCGAAGCCACGCAATCGCGCCTTCGCTCCGAGGCTGGCGGTTCCCTTCGCGCCTGGGCCGAACGTTTCATTGCTGAAATAGAGTACACCCAGGAATTACGCCGCTCCGAAAAGGACCCTGAGTCCGCCGAAAATCGCATTCGCAATTTGCAGGATTTGCTTGGGACGCTGGAGGACGCCCCGGCCTCGGGACCGCAGAGATTTGAACAGTTGCAATCGTTTCTGGAAGATCTGACGCTCGATCGGGAACATGAAGAAGACGAAATCGAGGGTCAAGCCGTCACCTTGATTACCATGCACAGTTGCAAGGGATTGGAGTTTCCGCACGTGTACGTGGTCGGGTTGGAAGATGGTTTGCTGCCGCATACGCGGTCCGTGAGCGGAGCCACCTTGGAAGAAGAGCGGCGGCTGTTTTATGTTGCGATCACGCGCGCGATGCAAAGCTTGACGCTCAGCTATTGCCTCGGCCGGCGCAAGTACGGAGAAGTCCAACCCTGCCACCCCTCTCGCTTTCTCCAAGAGTTGCCCAGCGACTTGATCGAGGCCGCTGATAAAAAAGGAAAACAACCAGTGTCAGTCGAATCCGGCAAGGACCTCTTTGCCGGGATGCGATCGAGTCTTGATTGACTTTCGTTTTCTTATATCTCGGCCAGCTTGTCCCAACTGGGGCCGGACACGCGTCGGGATACTCGGCATCCGATTTCCTCTCAGAACCGAGGATGAGCGGCAGCGCCTGCAAAGTGCGGTAATGCCGGAGCGTTTTCTCCGGCCGATCCGGAGGCATAAATCAGAATCGTACACAATTTCAGTGCGGCGTTGTAGGCGATGCCAAACCGCCAATCCGCCGATATGTCGCCCTCAGCGTCGGCCAGGTCTCGCTTTACAATCGCCAGCAAATCCCGAATTTCCTTCGGACTCGTCTGGTGTGTCTTCAGCCAGCCATTAGCGGCCCATTGCTTCAAGCTCACGCTCGTTACCGTTCACGAAAATCCTCGGGGACGAAAGCACCGAAGT
>VHDE01000077.1 GCA_016871515.1 Verrucomicrobiota bacterium | reverse complement strand
CTCCATTGCGGATGTTCCTCAATCCAGCCCACCAGCCGCGCCATCTCCGTTGCCGAAATCCGGCGCCCTTGCAACTCGATTTCCGTGTCCACCGCACTACTCTGACACCCTCAGAACACGGTAGTCCAGCAATATTACCAACAACTTTGAGATGCACCGGGATGCGGCTCGTGGTCATAATTATACTTGCGCAGGACATTGACCTGTGGCTTGTTCGCGACCCGGCTTCCTTCCGAAATGATGACAGCGGGGTGTGGTTCGGGCCAGCCCGGTGCTTGCCAAGAATAAATCTCCCAGGGTTTCACGCCTCGAATTTGGGAAGCGATTGCGCCCGCGTCGCCGCTGCTTCAATTTGATCCCACTCCCTGGACTCTTTGCTCCGATACCAACGGTCCAAAATGGCTCGCGGCAAAGCTTCGATATTGGGAAAAGGCGGTCGGGTTCGGCCACAAGAGGCTGCTCCGCCTCTTTCAAGCCACAACGGATCGCCAGGCGATAGACCTCTGCCTGTTTTGCCTTGGCCCTGCGCGCGACTTTCGCGACTTGAGATCGCAGGTCAGCCGGAATCACCAGAGGAATGGGCATCGTTCGCATGGAGATTAAGGATTGACGAAACATCTATTGACTGCAATGGCTTGATTCGCCCGGTGCAAAATGCTGTGTTTCAATTTAGGAAAGCGCGGCAGTCAGCTTGGGAATGTTTCTCATCATTTTATCATCTTCCGTCTCACGCTTCCTTAATAACTCGCCCAGTGACCGCTTGCATCGCATAGAGCGAACACTCTGCCGACTGCAAGTCGGCGATACGGCAGAGTGAAACTCTGCGCTACGACTCGGCAGCAGCTAATTTCATCGCTTGTCCCACGCATCGATATCTGTTTAACGTAGCCGCCGAGCGATGAAGGCTTGGCGTTTTTATGGATTCAACGATATGCGGCTCGACGATGTGGCGATGCCGCAATGTCGGCCATATCACGTGCTGGCCGAGGTCTTGTGTGTTCAGCCGAGCGTCACCGAAGTGCAACTGGCGCGAGGCATTCGGACGTTGGCTTACGATCATATCAAAAAGAGGCTGGAGACCGAAGCGCCCGTCCAATTGTTCGGCCACGAATTCTGCGTCCGCATTGTCGAAGTCGGTGAGGGAGTAACGCGGTTTCGGGCCGGCGATCGCGTCGCGGCGCGGGCCAAACTGCCTTGCGGTAATTGTCCGCTCTGTCTTTCTGAACGCAGTCATCTCTGCCGAAAAGGTCCAATCATCGGGTTTCAACTTCCAGGCTGCTTCGCCGAGTTTGCCGTGCTGCCGGAAATCGCTTTGGTAAAAGTGGACGACCGCATTTCCGACAATGAAGCAGCTTGTTTGCAATCGCTCAGCGACAGCGTGGCAGCGGTCGAGACAGCTCAGATTCAACTAGGCGATTCCGTGGCGATCTTTGGCCAAGGTTCCATGGGCTTGGAATGCTTGCAAGTGGCGCGCAGTTGCGGCGCGGGCAAGCTCATCACCGTGGATGTTCGCGAAGAGGCGTGTCGTATCTCGAAAGAACTCGGCGCGGATGAAGCGATTAATGCAAGCGCCTGCGATCCCGTTCAAGCCATTCGCGATCTCACGGAGGGCAATGGCGTGGACGTCGTTTTCGAGTGCGCGGGTGGCAGTCCGAAGCAGGGCCTCTCCGGGACGAAATCGCTGATGCAAGCGGTCGGAGCCGTTCGGTCTGGCGGCAAGATTGTCGGGGTCTCTTGGTTTGGTCAACCGTTGGAGGTCGATGTCGATTTGCTCCGCGAACGAAGTCTGCGTTATCTGTTCCCGGACATCAGCACGGTGGCGCATCTCGAACATACCGTGCGCTTGGTGGCCTCCGGACGGGTGCGCTTGAAACCGGTGATCACGCATGTGTTGAATGGGATCGAGGCAGTCGCAGAAGCCTTTGAAATCACGGCCAACAAGGCGAAGTGCAAAGCAATCAATCCGGCACAGGTGGTTTTACGCTCGAAGGTGTCGTAGCGCACAGCTGTTGTATCGCTTGCAATCAGCCACCCTGCGGTGAGGGCAAGAATGAAGTAGCTAAACATGTAACGAAAGTCGTCCGGTGAAGGTCGCCCCTCTCCCCATCCGATGGGGAGAGGGGCGACCTTCACCGGGTGCTTGGAAGAATTGGCATTCTGCGGATCGCCCGCAAGTCCGAGCGTCTCGGAAGTTACGGACGACCTGCCGATTACAAATCGGCGATACAGCAGAGTGGAACTCTGCGCTACGACTAAAATGTGAACCTTCATGAAAAATGAATCAGCCATCCGCAAACAGTTGCTCGCGCTCAAGACAGCCATCCTGTCCGATGCTCTCGGCAAGACCGGCGCGATGGACCATGACATGCATTGCTTTTCCGCAAATCATCGCATGGCCGGACCGGCTGTCACATTGCGTATTCACACCGCCGACATTTTAATGATTGGCAAGACCCTGTCGTCGTGCCCGAAAGGATCGGTGTTGGTCATCGATGGGCAAGGCGAACTGAACACGGCGTTGTGGGGCGGGGCGACGACGACGTGCGCGCGGTTAAAAGGATTGGCGGGCGTTGTTATCGACGGCGCCATTCGCGACGTGGCCGTAATTCGGCGAGATCGGTTCCCGGTTTTCGCGAGAGCGGTCGTTCCGAATGCTGGCGGCGCTGAGTACGCCGGCGAGATGAACGTTCCGGTTCAATGTGGCGGCATGGTGGTCAACCCAGGCGACTGGGTTGTTGGTGACGAAGACGGTGTGGTGGTTGTGCCAGTAGCACGATTGACTGCGGTGATCGAAACGGGCGTCCGTTTAGTGGAGGTCGAAAACAAGATCGATCGCGCCATTCGAAGCGGAAAAGATCTCGGATCGATCTTGCGTTACGATGAGAAGCTGGCGCGAAAATCGAAGGAAGCCTTCCTGCCTCAGATGCGCTTTCTGGACGACACGAATCTGTAATTGTTTGCCGGTCGCCACCGTCTTATTTTCCCACGCGCAGGAACGCAGCCTTTTAGGCTGGAAAAAGTTCGAAATGGCGGCAGACGTCGCCGCACTTCGTACGTTTCCGCGGCCTAAAGGCTGCGTTCCTGCACCAAGCTCGTGAAAACAAAGGTCCTTCTATGCTGACGATCCATGCCAATATCTCAATCGCTGCTTGCCTCCTGACAGGCTTAACTCAAGCGCAATTGCACGCTCAACACGTCCCGCTTGACGTCGGCCAAACCGTCAGTGGCTATCAGGACGACTTCAACGGCACAGTGCGCAACGCGCAGTGGGTCGCTCACGGACCTGGGGGCGACTTGTACTTGCAGGACAATGGCGTTCTTCGAGCCACGACTTCCGCAGGCGACCCGAACCATTTGCTTTACGAGGCTTCCGGTTACAACGATGCCGAGCAGGAGGTCCTTGCTCGCATCCGATTCATTACCTTCACCGGCGGGGCCAATCCGCGCGGCGGAATTTCCGTCGGAATTAATCCTGATTCGAGCCAAGGAAATAATTTGATGTTCCGGGATTGGAACAACCAAGCAATCGACGGCCAGACGCGGCATCTAAGATTGCTGGACGATTTCCGCGCTTGGGGACCCGGCACGCCCGTGGATTGGAAGGAGAACACATGGTATTGGCTGCGTTTGCGTCAAACGGCGAGCAGCACAGCCAGTGGGAACAACATTCAGGGGAAAGTTTGGCTCGCGGACGGCACGGTTAGCGAGCCTGCGGATTGGCAATTGAGCTGGGGACGAAACGATCGCGGGGGCTTTGCGGGCATTGCAGGGTCGAGCGGCGGAGGCACGGAGGAATTCGAAGTCGATTACCTTTTGATCAAGGCTGAAGGGTTGCCGAGCATCAAGGTCAATCCAAGCGCGTTCTCAGGACAGTTCACCCAAATTCCGGTGATCCGACTGATCGCGCATCCGCGCGACGCGACCGTAGAGAAAGGGAGAACGGCAACTTTCACCGTGGAAGCCACTGCGTCGGCGCCACCCAGTTACCAATGGCAAAAGGCTGCGTCGGGCAGCACCAACTTTGCCGATATCGCTGGCGCGGCTTCGATGAGCTACACGACACCCGTTTTGACCGAAGCAGACAACGGCGCCCAATACCGAGCCGTCATTTCAATTCCTGGCTTGAGTCGGGCAAGCAATGCCGCGACCGTCATCACCGATGTCACGAAACCGACGGTGCTTTCGGCGCGCACGCTGGGCGACCCGAACAAAGTCACGGTCGTTTTCTCTGAACCGGTGCGTTCGAATGCCAGCAGAGCAAATTTCACGATCGACAATGGGATTGATGTTACCGGGGCGCGGCCCGGAACCGATCCGGCCGTGTACGAATTGACCACGAGCGCAATTACATTGGGCAAGACATATAAGCTGACCGTGAACGGTGTTCAGGACCTCATCGGAAACGATATTCAGGCAGCCTCGCAGATTACACTGAATCTCTTCGTCGAGCTGCCGGTTGATTTCGGCCAGACTGTGAATGGCTTTCAGGACGATTTCACGGGCGCGGCGCGTGATCCTAACTGGGTCGCGGTTGGGCCAGGCGGCGATTTATACGAACAAGCTAACGGCGTTCTTAAAGTCACGGCATCGATGGGTGATCCCAATCACCTTCTTTATGCCGCGCCCGGTTATAACGATGCCACCCAGGAAGTGCTCGCACACATTCGCATCAAGGCGTTTGGCCAGGGCGATGGCCCGCGGGGCGGCATCGGCGTCGGTGTCAACGCGGACAACAGCCAGGGAATCGAGCTGCATTTTCGAAACTCGGACTTCAATGAAACCGGGACGCGCTTCCGATTGCTGGATGATTTGCGCGCCTGGGGTCCGGCGATCCAAACGAAATGGACAACGAACGCTTGGTTCTGGCTGCGCTTGCGTCAGACGAGCAGCTCGACGGCTGCAGGAACGAACATCCACGCGAAGGTTTGGCTGGCGGATGGCAGCGTGCCGGAACCTGCGAATTGGCAGGCGGGTTGGAGTCGAGCCGGACGCACGGGGCTCGCTGGGATTACTGGTTCTAGTGGCGGAGGAGCGGAGGAATTTGATGTGGATTATGTTTTGATCAAGGCTGCCGGCCTGCCCAGCATCAAGGTGGCGCCCGCGCCGTTCGCGCTCGTCGGACCGCGTCCAGAGCCCGAACCCGGCGCGTCGAGGTTTACCAGGCTTGCTAAGCTGGCTGATAATCGGTTAGTCCTGGAATGGACCGGCAGCGGAGTTTTCGAAGAAGCTGATAACATTGCCGGCCCTTGGACAGCGGTCGCGGGCGCGGCGAGTCCGAGAACGATTACAGCGAGTGGAACACGGAAGTTCTATCGGTTGCGGTAATTATTAACGGTGGCAGATGACCGGGTCTGCAGTATCGCCAAATCGAAGTAGCTAACACTTTCAACGACGCAAGTGAACGGACCCCTCTCCCCAGCCCTCTCCCCATCCCATGGGGCGAGGGAACATCTTCTTTGCGAACTGCCGTTGAACAACGAATTGCCGAATGGACCGGGAACACAACAGTCTTTTCCCTCTCCCCATCGGATGGCGAGAGGGCTGGGGAGAGGGGTCCGTTCACCTCATGTCTGGATCGTCTGCGTGCTGCTGATGCTGGCTTCGTCGAAAGCCGCTCTGCCAATCGATTACACCCGCGACATTCGTTCCATCCTTTCCGAGAATTGCTACGAATGCCACGGGCCTGACAAAGAGAAACGCAAGGCCGGCCTTCGCCTCGATTTGAAAGAAGACGCGTTCAAGCAATTGAAATCGGGAGGCCAAGCGCTTGTCCCAGGAAATCCCAGCCAAAGCAAACTGATCGAGCGCATCACTACGAGCGATGAGGACGAGCGCATGCCGCCGCCGAAAACCGGCAAGCGACTCACGCCGGAACAAATTCGCCTCGTCCGCGCGTGGGTTGACGAAGGCGCGGTTTGGCAGCCCCACTGGGCTTATGTTCCGCCGCAGCGACCTGTTCCTCCTCCAGTCAAAAACGAAAAATGGGTTCGCAATGAGATGGATCGTTTTGTCCTGGCCCGCCTGGAAAAGGAAGGACTCGCTCGTTCGCCTGAAGCAGACAAGACCGCATTGCTGAGGCGCGTCTCATTCGATCTAATCGGTCTGCCGCCCACGATTGAACAAGTCGACGCCTTCTTGGCGGACGGCAGTTCCGAAGCTTACGAGAAGCTCGTGGATCGCTTGCTCGCGTCGCAGCACTTCGGCGAGCGGATGGCCATTCCATGGCTGGACATGGCCCGGTACGCGGACACGAGCGGCTATCATTCAGATCACAATCGCCAGATGTGGCTCTATCGCGATTGGGTGATCAACGCCTTTAATCAGAACAAGCCGTTCGATCAATTCACCCTCGAACAATTAGCGGGCGATCTGTTGCCAAATGCAACCGTCGATCAGAAGATCGCGAGTGGCTTCAATCGCAACGTCATGACCACGGACGAAGGTGGCGCGGATCCCAATGAATACTTAACCAAGTATGTTGTCGATCGCGTGAGTACGACCGCCACAGTTTGGCTGGGCACAACCATGGCTTGCGCCGAATGCCACGACCATAAGTACGATCCAATTTCCCAGAGAGAGTTTTATCAATTCTACGCCTTCTTTCACAACGTCCCCGAAAAAGGTCTCGATGGCGCCCGCGACCGAAATCCAGCGCCAAGCGTCCAGGTGCCATCCCAGGAACAAGCCGTTCAATTGGTGGAACACGTCCAAGCGGTGACGGCTGCCGAAAGCGCATTCAAAGCTCGCGAAGCCGAATTGCCGGCTGCCCAAGCCAAATGGGAGAATGAACTGCTCGTTAAGTTGGCGAAACCGAGCGAACCGGACGGACTAGTTGCGCACTTTGCCTTGGACGAAACGGCGGCCGGCTCCGATGCGTTGGGCGCGAGGCGGGACGGACGTTTTGCAGATACAAACGCCGCCAATTGGGTGGATGGCAAGTTAGGCAAGGCTCTCAAATTGGATGGACGAGGCGGCTTTGTTGATGCCGGCGACATTTCGGGGTTGGAACGGACTAACTCGTTTTCTTTCGGCTTTTGGACGAAGGTTGAAGGCCAAGGCGGCGTGCTGCTCGCGAAGATGAACGGCGTCTCCGCCGGGCGCGGGATTGATGCGGAACTAAAGGATGGCAAACTCATCGTCCGCCTAGTCAACGCCGGGCCATCCAACGCCGTGGTTGTCGCCACGCGCGACTCTGTTCCTAAGGATACATGGACTCATCTCACCATAACCTACGACGGTTCGAGCAAGGCCAATGGCCTTCGCGTTTACCTCAACGGAAAGTCCCGTCCTCTCGAAATTAGGAATGACAAACTCACGGAAGCAATCGGGAATTCAGAACCGCTCCGCCTTGGGAGAGGATCGGGCGGAGTGTACTTCCATGGGATCATCGATGATCTCCGCGTTTACAATCGCGCTCTAAGCTCAGAACAAGCCGCGGAGCTTGTCGGACTGGCCTACCTCGCGATGGTTCCGGTTCCAGCTGAGAAACGAACAGACGAGCAAAAAAACGATCTGAACCGCTATTTCCGGGAAAAATACGCGACCGATTTCAAGGCCGCCGAGCAGCAACTCGCTCGGGCTCGGAAAGCCCAGGACGATCTTATCAAGCAAATCCCATCGACGATGGTCATGGAGGAAATGCCGGCTCCGCGTGAGACCTTCGTGCTGGTCCGCGGAAACTTTCAGAACAAAGGCGAGAAAGTTCCAGCGGGTCTGCCTCAATTCCTGCCGCCGCTGGCTGATGGTCTCCCAACCAATCGTCTTGGATTGGCCAAGTGGCTCACCAGCCCGGCAAATCCCTTGACCAGCCGGGTGACGGTCAATCGCTTTTGGCAAATGCTCTTTGGAACCGGTTTGGTCGCGACCAGCAACGATTTCGGTTCGCGCGCCGAACTGCCCAGTCATCCCGAACTGCTCGATTGGCTGGCCACTGAGTTCATCGCGCGCAACTGGGACGTAAAAGCCATGCTCAAGCTGATAGTCATGTCCGCGACCTACCGACAATCGGCGAAGGTCACACCGGAATTGCTGGCGCGCGATCCGTACAACCGTTTGTTGACTCGCGGCGCGCGCTTTCGCCTCGAGGCCGAACTGATTCGTGACAATGCGCTTGCGGTCAGCGGCCTGTTGTATCCTGGGCTTGGCGGACCAAGCGTGCGGCCTTACCAACCACCGCTTCCATCCGAACATTTCGGCAACGGCGAGAAATATGTTCCGAGCAAAGGGAATGACCTATACCGCCGCGGCGTTTACACCTACTGGAAGCGCGCGTTGGTGTATCCAGCTTTCGTCACGTTCGACGCGCCGATTCGCGAGACGTGCGTTGTGCAACGCCCGCGCACGAGCACGCCATTGCAATCGCTGGTCCTGATGAACGATCCGGTTTATGTCGAAGCGGCTCGCGCGCTCGCGCAACGCGTGTTGAAAGCACGTGAGATGGACCTGACGACGAGATTGACTTATGCGTTTCGTCTGGCGGTTGCTCGGCCGCCTGACAAGTCTGAACTCGCGATTCTAGAGCGAACTTTCCGCCAGCAACTGGAGAACTTTCAGAAGGACGAAGAGGCTGCGACTGCGCTCGTGAACATCGGCGAACTCGCGAGGCCCGAAAACCTAAAGATGAGCGAACTCGCCGCCTGGACCGCCATCGGCAACGTGTTGTTGAACCTTAACGAAACGATCACGCGATGATCCGACCAATTCGACACCTCCGCTCTCCATGAAACCGGAGCCTCCGACGACCGCCAGGTTTTGGAGCGCGCCCGTCCGCTGGCGCTTTCGGGACGCATCGGCCAAAGCGGCAGAGGGCTGCCGCACTCCAAGACGCTGTCGCGCCTGCGTTGGCCCCCAGCCGATTCCAATGAACTTCATATGACCTTCCAGAACGAACTCGAGAGGGTACTAACTCGACGAACCTTCTTAACACGCAGCACCACTGGTCTTGGAGCGCTCGCCTTAGCGTCGCTGCTGGGCAACAGCGTTCGCGCGGGCGCCGTGAAAGGTTCTGGTTCGAGCGAAGGCGCTATCGGTCTCCGCCATTTCGCGCCCAAAGCCAAACGCGTCATTTACCTTTTCATGTCGGGCGGACCTTCGCACATCGATTTGTTCGATTACAAACCGAAGCTCAAGGAACTGACCGGAACCGAGCTGCCCGCTTCGGTTCGCGGCAACCAACGGATCACCGGGATGACTAGCGGTCAGAAGCAATTGCTCGTGGTTGGATCACCTTTCGAATTCAAGAAGCACGGTCTTTGCGGAGCGGAGATTTCAGAATTATTGCCGCACACTGCCAAAGTCGCTGATGACATCGCGATTATCCGAAGCCTGCATACCGATCCCATCAATCATGATCCGGCCGTGACATTTTTCGGCACTGGCAATCAGCAGCCAGGCCGGCCGACTATGGGAGCTTGGATCACCTACGGCCTCGGCGCCGAGAATTCGAATTTGCCGGGCTTTATTGTTTTGTTATCTGGCGGTGGCGGTCAATTCCTGCTCACGCGCTACTGGGGCAATGGTTTTCTCCCGGGCAATTATCAGGGCGTCCAGTTCCGCAGCGAAGGTGATCCTGTCTTGTTCGTGTCCAACCCAAAAGGCATCAGCACAAAGACCCGGCGCGAACTGCTCGATGGCATGCAAGAACTCAATCGCATTCAACTCGGACGCCTCGGTGATCCGGAAATCGCCACACAGATCGAGAATTACGAGCTGGCATTTCGGATGCAAACCAGCGTTCCCGAATTGATGGATATTTCGAAGGAGCCAAAACATATCCTCGAAATGTATGGCGCCGAACCAGGCAAACCTTCTTATGCGAACAACTGTTTGCTCGCGCGCCGCTTGGCCGAGCGAGGCGTCCGGTTCATTCAATTGGCTCATCGCGATTGGGATCATCATGGTGATTTGCCCAACGGGATTCGCAGACAGGCCAAACAAGTCGATCAAGGCTCTGCGGCTTTGATCATGGACCTCAAACAGCGCGGCATGCTCGAAGATACCTTGGTGATTTGGGGCGGCGAGTTTGGACGCACAACCTACAGTCAAGGCGCCATCACCAAGACAAGTTTCGGCCGCGATCATCATCCGCGTTGCTTTAGCATTTGGATGGCGGGCGGCGGGATCAAAGGCGGAATCACGATCGGCAAGACCGATGACTTTGCCTATAACCTCGTCGATGAACCGGTGCACGTGCATGACTTTCACGCGACGATGCTTCACTGTTTGGGGATCGATCACACGAAACTGACGTATCGCTTCGAGGGCCGCGATTACCGCCTCACCGATGTGGCGGGCCATGTGGTGAAACACCTTCTCGCCTAGAAGTTCGCGTGCGCATTGCCCTCCATGAACCGGTCGTAGGACAGGCGTCTCGCCTGTCCAGCATCTGCGTAAACCAGAAGCAGGACAGGCGGGACGCCCTGTCCCCCTGCCAAGCTCATCGGCACAATGCGCGAAAATGTGCCTCGGCGAAATCTCTCTCCAAACATCTTAATCCGGCAGGCATTCTTGGCTTCTGGCAGCTTCTCTGCGTATTTCAGACTGCCGCCATTCTTGCGAGCGAACGCGCCGTCTCGGAACGCTGGGCCTTCGGCAAGTTATCGAGCGCACCTCCGCCTAATATTCTCCAAACCAATTGGCCCATCAACGATATCGACCGCTTTATCCTGGCCCGATTGGAAGCGACGAACCTTCGTCCGTCAGCCTTCGCCGATAAGCGAACACTGCTTCGCCGCGTCACATTTGACCTTGTCGGGCTTTCGCCGACGCCAGACGAGCTTGCCGGATTTCAGGCGGATTCGTCGCCATTGGGGTATGAGAAAGTCGTGGATCGTCTGCTCGATTCTCCGCATTTCGGCGAACGATGGGCGCGGCATTGGCTGGATGTGGTTCGCTTTGGAGAAAGCCATGGCTTCGAGAGAAACACCTTCCGTCCAAACGCCTGGCGGTACCGCGATTGGGTCATCCAATCTTTCAATGACGACCTGCCTTATCACGAGTTCGTTCGCCTGCAACTTGCCGGCGACGTGTTGAGCCCGGACAATCCCGCCGCCATCATCGCAGCTGCTTACTTGACCGCTGGCCCGCACGATATTTTGGGCAGCGACGCCGGGACCGAGGCCATGAAAGCCGCCACGCGCGAAGACGAGCTGGAAGATGTCGTCGGCAATCTCGGCCAGACTTTTCTCGGCCTGACTATCCAATGCGCGCGTTGTCACGATCACAAGTACGATCCGATACCCCAAAAGGAGTACTATCAAATCGCCACCTGCGTGGGCGGCGTATGGCCGGGCGGACGCGAAACAGTTTCAGATAAGGCTCATTCTTTGCTTCAGAAAGAGCGCGAGGCATTGACTGCGGGGATGCAAAAGCTTCGCACTCGTCTGGCCCTGTTCGAGGCAAATGTTCGGCCTCCTATTGAACGCGATCTGCACGCGAAAGTTGTCAAAACAGCCGAAGAGGCCGAGATGAAAGCCCGCGCGGCCGTCGCAGAGGCACAACTAAAAATCGAGGAGGCGCGGACAAGATTTCAGAGTTCGCTCGAGTCCGAAAAAGAGGCGCTGAAGAAGCAGGCCCCAAAAGCCAGCGAGAACCTGGCCAGCAAAACCAGCGAACTGGCCAAAGCCAAAACCGCGACTGCAACCGCGCGAGAAGCCAAACCGCGCGCGTCATACGGCATGATCATCGATCGGCTCGCTGTCGAGCAACGCTCTGAATACAAGCGCTTGGTCTTCGCAATCTCGCACTTGGAAATGCGCGCCCGGTTGTTCGAGCGCGGCACCGTGGATGGCAACGTGCCGAGACCGGCCAAGGTATTTCATGTTTTGCAACGCGGCGATTTCCGAAAACCGGCTGAAGCAGTCGTTCCTGCTGGGATTGCAGCCATCGCCGGCCCAATTACCGAGTTTGGTCTGGCCGCAGACTCTCCGGAAACTGAACGTCGCAGGAAACTGGCCGACTGGATCACCGACGCGCGCAATCCGCTGCTGGCGCGAGTGATCGTCAATCGGTTGTGGCATTACCACTTTGGAGTCGGTCTGGTGGATACCCCCAACGACTTCGGCGCGAACGGCGGACGTCCATCACATCCCGAGTTGCTCGATTGGCTGGCGGGCGAATTAATCCGAAATGGCTGGAGCTTGAAAAAACTGCACAGGCTCATCGTCACATCCGCAACGTACCGCCAGCCGTCGCAAGCGAA
Organism: Verrucomicrobiota bacterium; assembly: GCA_016871515.1. Lineage (GTDB taxonomy): Bacteria > Verrucomicrobiota > Verrucomicrobiia > Limisphaerales > SIBE01 > SIBE01. The sequence goes on along the minus strand of VHDE01000077.1, from coordinate 14,187 downwards.
CGCGGACGCATTGGCTAAAGACCGTGACAATCGATTGCTCTCGCGGATGAATATGCGCCGTCTCGAAGCCGAAACCATTCGTGACACGATTCTTTCGATCAGCGGTGAATTGAATCCGGAAATGGGTGGGCCAAGCTTTCACGATTTTGAACCCGAGAAATCAGGCGACAACACTGCTTACTCGTTCGTCAACGGATTCAATAGCGAACTAAATCGCCGCGCCATTTATCGCCGTTGGGTCCGTCGCGCGAATCATCCGTTGCTTGATCCCCTCGACTGCGCCGATCCATCGATCTCAATTCCCCGCCGCACCATTACAACGACACCGGTGCAAGCTCTCGCGCTCCTCAACAACTCCTTCATGTCGCGCGCCGCCGGCGCCTTCGCGCTGCGCCTGACTCGCGAAGCCGGTTATGACGCCGAGCGGCAAATCGAAGACGCTTACCGCCTGGCCTTTCTACGGGGTCCGACTCACGATGAGAGCACGTCGAGTCAGCGTTTTGTCGCCGAGCACGGCCTGACGCAATTCTGCCTCGTCGTTCTCAATAGCAATGAGTTTCTGTACGCGGATTGAAGCTCCGGTGAAGATGCAGGATCGCGTAGCGCTGCTTTTCGAGGCCTCCACAAATACTCCTCGCGAACTAAACTTTCGCCATGATCGGCGGACTGGCGCAAGTGGTTAGCCCGTCGGGGCGATCCGGAAGGCATGCCCTGGGAACGGATGCACCGCCTAATATCCGAGGCATTGCCTGTGACAAAGCAGTCATGTAAGGTTCGCCAAGCATTGTAAAAGAAAATGACCAGCCGTTTTGAATTGGCAATCAAAGTGAAGAAAAAGACTTGGACATGCGAGAGTGCGACTACAATTGAGTGCGCGCCGTAATTTTTGGACGTTGAACGATACCGATACTTATGTGGGAATTTTTGAGAGCAGGCGGTCCGTTTATGATTTTGTTGGTGCTGACCTCCATAGTAGGTCTTGCCTTTATCGTCGAGCGTGGCCTGGCTTTGCGGTGGGACAAGGTCATTCCACCCCGCGTGCAGGAGGCTGTCGAGATTGGAGTTCCCGAGAGGCTGGCAGAGTTGAAGCAGATTTGCGAGGAACAACCTTCGACGCTGAGCCGTCTGTTGCTGGTTGCTCAAGAGCACTTGCATCAGCCACGAGACGAGAATGTGGACGTGATTCAGACGCGCGCTCGACACGAAGTTGTCCAGTTGGAACGCGGTTTGGTGGTGCTGGAGATTGTGGTCGGCATTGCTCCGTTGCTGGGTCTGGTGGGCACCATTCACGGACTGATCACCTTGTTCGGAGATATCGGCCGAGCGGGTTTGGCGGATAACACGGTTTTGGCGAAGGGCATCGCTATCGCTTTAAACACGACCTTGATGGGTTTGCTTATTGCCATTCCGTCCCTGGTCGCGTGGAGCTATTTCAGCAAAAAGGTGGATACGCTGGCAGTCGAAATGGAAACGCTCTGCCAGGAATTCCTGCGCCGCCATTACAGGGCGCGCAAGAAAACTTAATCGATGCAATTCACGACTCGAAAAAGGCGGCAACCGCCTGCCATCATCATCATCTCATTGATCGATATTCTGATCGTGCTGCTGATTTTCATGATGCTCACGACAACCTTCAAACAGCAACCGGCTATCAAGCTGGTTCTGCCCGAGTCAAAGCTATCGAAGCAGGGATCGACGGAGGAGAGCTTTATCGTCACGATCAACAAGGAAAAGCCTTACTTTTATATTGGCCGCCTTCCTGTCACGTTGGACAAATTGCAGAGCGAATTGGCGGCTTCACTGAAGCAGAACCCTCAATTGACGCTTGCGATCCGCTCCGACGAAGGTTCGCAACTGAAGCAACTGGTGGAGGTGCTCGATGTGGCCGGAACCGTCGGCCTAAGCTCCAAATCAATCAGCATTTTTACTCAGAAGCCCGGCCAGCTGTAAACCAAATGAAAGACAAGATCATAAGATAAGAAAGCGCTCTCTGGCTTCAATGAGGTGTATTGGTGTATTGATCCAACGTCCAGCTTGGTCGGACGTCCGCGTCAAGAGATGTGCTTGCGTTTCCACGCCGCAACCTCCGTTCTGCCAAAACACCGATCATCGCGGCATTATCGGTGCACAAATTCCTTTCCGCCAGCCGGAGAGTGATCCCGGCACGCTCGCAGGCCGAACTCAGTTCGCGCCGCAGCGCCCGATTGCATGTTACTCCGCCCGACGCCGTGACGCAGCGAACCCTGAGCCGATGCGCAGCTTTGAGTGTTTTGGTCACGAGCACATCCACGATCCCCGCTTGCACGCTGGCGCAGAGATCGAAGACGCGCGGTTGCTCATTCAGGAAGCCAGGATGATCACGCAGAAAGTAGCGGACCGACGTTTTTAATCCACTAAAACTAAAATCGTCGTTCGGCTCGTGGATCATCGGCCGCGGAAATGAAAATGCGGCGGGATTTCCGCGTTCGGCCAGGCGATCCATTTCTGGTCCGCCCGGGTAAGGCAAGCCGATCAATTTCGCGACTTTGTCGAAACATTCGCCCGCGGCATCGTCCAGCGTCGAACCCAACAAGCGGTGTTCTAATTCGGCCGTCACGTGAACCAACATGGTGTGGCCTCCACTGACGATTAGCGACACGGACGGTTGAAAGTTTTCGAAGTTCGCTCTGGGAGGATCGCCAGCGATCCAAGGCGAGTAAAGGTGCGCTTCGTGATGATGAATGCCCACGAAGGGCTTCTGCAGAACAAACGCCAGCGTTTGACCGAACTGAAATCCGACGAGGAGAGCGCTCGGCAAGCCAGGCCCTTGCGTGGCCGCAATGGCGTCGAGATCCGAGGCCGTGACGTTCGCAGAACGCAGCACCATGTTGGCAGCCGGCAAACAATTCCGCAGATGCGCGCGTGTCGCCAGCTCCGGCACGACTCCGCCGTACTCGGCGTGCAATTGGGCCTGCGACGACACTGCGTTGGCCAGGACAACGCCGTCGCGCACGACAGCCGCGCTGGTTTCGTCACACGACGTCTCGATGGCCAGGAGCGTCATAGGGCCAGCCTACACCACGGACAGTTTGGGACGAAGAGAATTTGCCAGCGGCCCGATTTTATCGAGCGCGCCGGATTGCTCCTTGAGACGTTTTGCACAATCCCAGTGACGATCCTGAGTCAAGCGTCCAGAATCTCGTTGCGCGCCCGCATATAACGCTCATAGGCGGCTGATCCAAAGCAAACCAATACGATTTTCTGGACTCGATCATCGCGCGCCAGAAAAACTTTCACTTCCGTCATCGCAATGCGGGCGGCACGATCCATGGGAAAACCGTGCGCCCCGGTGCTGATGGAAGGGAAGGCGATCGTGCGAATGTCGTGCTGCTTCACCAAGGCAAAGCAACTTCGGTAACAGCTCGCCAATAGTTCGTCTTCGCCATGTTCGCCATCGCGCCAGATCGGGCCAACCGTATGAATCACCCATTTTGCCGCCAAGTTGCAGCCACGCGTGATCTTGGCCTGGCCCGTCGCGCAGCCATTTAGTCTCTTGCATTCCTCGTACAACTGCGGCCCGGCAGCGCGGTGAATGGCGCCATCCACACCGCCGCCGCCGAGCAAGGTATTGTTGGCGGCATTGACGATGGCAACGGCGCCAGATGGCCGATCTCGACACCGCTCGCCCTTGTAAATGCGATGTGTTCGCTCCACCAGGGTGGCTTCAAGCGCTGGACGAGGCGGGCGAATTTTCGAAGATAAGCACTGTCAAGGCCCTCAGCGCTGCCCAGCGACAGGTTCAGTCCGTGCGGAATCAATGTGAAGTGGGCGGCGAGCAATTCCAATTCTTGTTGATTCTCAATAGAAGCATCAAAAAAGTGATCGGCGGTGATCTCCAGAAAATCGACCTGCTTCCCGGTGCAGAAACAAGTCGCTGCGGTACGGTTCGCGAAATCCGAGGCCGACGCCGAACGCTGCCAATGAATTGGATGGGAGCGCGGACAGCCTTGTCCGCGTCTGCTGCATTTCGGCATTGGGCGCGGACAAGGCTGTCCGCGCTCCCATCGGTGCATGCAAAGAATCGGGCATAGGTTCGCTCATCAACCACCGCAACCACCGCAGCCACCGCACCCGCCGCCACAACCGCCTCCGCATGAGCCCGCTAGCAGGACAGTGCGTCTCGCTGCGTCCCGCCTGTCCAGCATTTGCGCACACCAAGAGCAGGACAGGCGGGACGCGCTGTCCTGCGCAAGTTATCGTGCAGGTTTGTGAAACAGCCCAGTTACTCGATGTCCGACTCGCTCAGAATCTTGCGATAAACTTCGCGCGCGTGATCGTAATCGCGTTTGGCCTGTTCCAATTCCTTTGGGTCGCCCTTGGCAATAAAGCGCTCCTTCTGCGACCAGCATTGATCCACGCCTTTCAAACACCACTCGGCGCTCCGTCGTGACGCGCGGATTGGCTTGTCGCCGACGAGCACAAAAATAGGGTTCGTGTGCGACGATGGCAAAACGCGCAATGCGACCCAACTGCTGCGGTCGATCTTAACGTTGAAGTCGATGTCTTGCTGCGCTCCGTTTGCGAGGATGATTTTTTTATCAACTGGATAGCCGTTCACAATCACTTCGACGGGCACTTGTCGCGTCCCTTCAATGCGCGCTCGCTCGACGTCCCAATACGGCTTTTGGCTGTAGGGGCGCTTCTTGATTTCGGGGTTGGGCCGTTCGGGCAGCCAAGCCGCGACCTTCGCCATCACTTTGACAAGCATTGGCTGATCGACGCGCAACTCGGAACCCTTCTCTCCCATGCGAACCAGATTTGCGCTCATCACGGTGAGGCCGTCGGGCCGCGCTATCATCGTCCCGGCTTGGAAACCGATGATATGGCTCTTGCCATCGCCGACATAATTTCGTCCTTGGCGGATGCCTTCGCACCAATCCTCGTAAGTGAGTTTGCCATCAAGTTTCACATAAGACCGGCCCAAGCCGACGCGTTCGCCGTAAATGCAGGGAAAATCTGTTTCACCACTGATCCGCGTGCGAAAGCCGACATTCAACGTGTGATACCACATGTTCAATTCCCAAACGTACGGCGTGTCAACCGTGGAAAGAAAATCGACCGCGGGCACTAACTTGCCGTCCGGCCCCGGAATCTGATGGGTGACGTCCATGATATATTCGTTCGCGCCAATGCCGTTGTAGGGGGGAACAACATAATTGGGGAGTTCCTCCGTTTGCACTTCCAAGCCCCACCCGGAGTGCGCTGGGCCGACGACAGCGCCCTGCTTTTTGGCCCACCGCAGCGTGTTGAGACCGAGTTTCGGCCAATGATGCTTTGAATTCCCATCCGGATAGATTCCTTCCTTTAGCCGCAGCAGACAGAGGTGTCCCGATTCGTGCGAGCCAAAACCGGACACTTCAACATCGTAATGCAGCAAATAGGGATGCTGCGAAACTTTGTCGTCTTGTCCGGTGAAAAATTGTTTCTGGTAATCAAAGCATGGTCCCCAGGTCAGATTGCAGCCCACCTTCAAGTCTTCGCCGAGGCAATGACGCATCATGTCAGACGCGTGGACGCCTTCGGTTGGCCTCTCATAGTGAGCGCAGCCCGCCGCATGAATGTGATGATCGCCGGACCACCAGCCCATGGTCGAAGGATCGATCCAACGTTCGACCTTGAAATCGAATTTGCGCGACCGTTTGTCCACCTTGATCTGCTGGACCTTCGTGATCGACTCGGGACCGCGCGAAAACTCGACTGTGTACACTCCGTCCGGGAGCTTCAGTCCTTCACCGTCAGCCCGATAAACTTGCGGATGAAAAGCGAAATCTGGCGCCAACCGCTTGGCCTGTGATGGATAAACTTGTCCCGCTTGATCACGAATTAGAAACGACGCTGTGGTTGGCTTGTTGTGTTCGTCGCGGACGCCGAGTTTGACTTCCTGGCTCGGCACGGAATTGAACAGAATGTCCACTTCGTTGCGAAAGCCGATGTCTTGCGTTCCTTGACCGACGTTGAGGGAGAGTTTGGCTTCGCGTTTGCCGGCGTCGCGGCTGTACAACTGCACGATCGCATATTCGACGGCGAGGCCGGACAATTCTTTCTTCAACGGTTGTTGATTGTACAACTCAATATCGAGCCAGAGGTCAGAGACTGGCCGCAAAGGCGTGGTTCGGTCGCCGCGCTTGCGAAAGAAGTCATCCGACTGCGTGCGTTTCCAGGGCGAGTCATGCACCGACTCGGCGTTCGGACTAACGGCGCGCAATTCGGCCGTCACGCCGGCTTCGTTGTGGATTTTCACGAGGAAGCGGCGCCAGCCATGTTCCGTCAGTTCGGGCTTCGCCGGGCCTTGGGCCACTTTCACGCGCGATTCCGGATTGATGTTCACGCCAATCAAACAATATTTGTCGAGAATCTTCTGGATCGTTTCGCTGGCCGCCGGCACTTCGCTGTTGATGGCGGCATTGAGCGCCTTGATGTCGGCCTCCTTGAGCGGAGCACCGACGTAGTTAGCGGCCTCGACGACGCGCTTTACCTGCGCCGCCAACGGCTGCAATTCGACGCCTTCAACCACCGCGAGCGAGGCGGCGCTCGCGGTGACAGAGAGAAAGGCGAGAACTGAAAAAGAGGTAATGTAGCTCAACCGAACAGCAAACTGACTGTCTCGATAATGCATAAAGATTGGGGGTTCGATTATTGTCTGCGGAGCTTATCTGGCCGGCAAGAATCTGCACAGCCCGAAATGACGAAATGGCGCAGTGATCGATCCCACCCCTTCCGAACTGGATGCCAGCCTCTGGGATTAAGCTGGTCGATGCAAATGTCTGGCTCGCCTACGCTGCTGACGCGCATGGCATCACCTTCAGCCGAAAGCATGAAGTTTCCACTGTATTTTTCGTGCTTCCATATTAGATTCTACGCTCGATGAAGCCCGTTTCGATTCAGCGCATCTCTGTTGTCGTTTTGGCGAGTGGCAGTCTGGTTTTCGCCGCCATGGCGGCTGAACAGAAGCAACCGCTGCCGCCAGCCGCCACTCACGCAGTCGATTTCCCCAAGGAAATAAAGCCGATCCTGGAAGCGAGCTGCACCAAGTGCCACGGCCGCGGGAAAAGCAAGGGCGATTTCCGGATCGATACGCGCGAGACTCTGTTGAAAGGCGGCGATTCAGGCCCCGCCGTCGTCATCGGCAAGAGCCGCGAAAGTTTGCTCATCGAATTGGTGGCTGGTGTTGACCCGGACAATGTCATGCCCCAAAAAGGTTCGAAACTGACTTCCGAACAAGTCGGGCTTTTGCGCGCATGGATTGACCAAGGCTTGCGTTGGGAGGAAGGAGTCACATTTGGCAAAGTTGCTCCGATCAATTTATGGCCGCGGAAGCCGCAGGTCCCGACCGGCGCCAAGGGAAAGAATCCCATTGATCTCATTTTGCAATCGTACTATACCCAGAACAACGTTCCTTCGGAGAAACCAGTTCATGACCGCCTCTTCGCTCGACGAGTTTATTTGGACGTCATTGGCGTTTTGCCCAGACCGGAAGAAGTCGAGGAATTTGTTTCTGACAAGCGCGCTGACAAACGGGTTCGGCTGGTGAAACGTCTGCTCGCAGATAACCAGCGTTACGCCGAGCATTGGCTCACCTTTTGGAATGATGCCTTGCGCAACGATTACAAAGGGACCGGGTACATCGACGAAGGCCGCAAACAGATCACGGCATGGCTTTACTCGGCTTTGGCCAAAAACCTTCCTTACGATCAGTTCGTGGCCCAACTGATTAATCCCACGCCGGAATCGGAAGGTTTCGTCAAAGGAATTGTTTGGCGCGGCGCGATCAATGCCAGCCAAACGCCGCCCATGCAAGCCGCCCAAAATATTTCGCAGGTCTTCATGGGGGTGAATCTCAAGTGCGCGTCGTGCCATGACAGTTTCATCAATGACTGGACGCTCGCGGATGCGTACGGTTTGGCGAGTATTTACGCGAGCAATGAATTGAAAATGGTTCAGTGCGACAAGCTGCTCGATCATACCGCCCCGATGAAATTCATTTATCCTGAGATGGGAAGCATCGATCCCAAAGCGACAAAGGAAGAACGCCTCAAACAGCTCGCTACTGTTATTACGCAAAAAAATAACGGGCGCTTGACGCGCACAATCGTCAATCGTCTTTGGGCGAAATTCATGGGCCGCGGCTTGGTCGAGCCGGTCGACGATATGGAAACACCGGCTTGGAATGCTGATCTGCTCGATTGGCTCGCGGCTGAGTTCGCCGATAACGGCTTTGATCTCAAGAAAACCATGGAACGTATCCTCACGTCCGAGGCTTATCAATTGCCCGCAGTAACATTGGGCGAGCAAACCAAAGATTACGTGTTCCGTGGGCCGGCTGTGCGGCGCTTATCAGCGGAACAGTATGTGGATGCTTTGGCCTCGATCACAGGTTTGGGATTTTCCCTCCCGGCTGCTCGAGTCGATTTCACGGCTGGAAAAGGGGCCGGAACATCGGCTGCGCCCGATCAACCGCTGACGCCGAAATGGATCTGGAGCTGCGCCGAAGCGGGGCAGAAAGCGCAGCCCGGAACGATTTACTTGCGCAAGATCGTGCATCTTTCGGAAAAACCTGCGGCTGCTGCCATCGCGATTACTTGCGACAACAGTTTCAAACTCTTCATTAACGGCAAAGAAGTGGCCTCGAGTCGCGATCATACGAAGCCAAACTTGACGGACATTCGACCGCATCTGGCAAAGGGCGCAAACGTCATTGCGGTTTCTGCCGTGAACGATCCTGGAAATCCGGGAAACAAAGAGGCAAACCAATCGAATCCCGCCGGGCTAATTCTTTATGCGCGTATTCGTCATGAGGATACCCTTATTCCCGGGGCAGGAGCCACCCACCGAAAAGATCAAGAGGCTGGCCCATTGAGCCGAATTCCCGTGGAAACGGTGCTCGATTTTGTGAGTGACGCGTCTTGGCTTTGTTCGAACGACAGGGCAGATGGCTGGCAAAAGAGCGAGTTTGCCGCGGAAGGTTGGACACAAGCCTTCGAACTCGGCCACGCCGATATGCCGCCTTGGAATCTGGAGAAGAAATTTCTGGAGACAACGTCTGCGGCTTCACTATATGGGCGGGCGCGCGCCTCACTTGTGGCCGCCGATCCACTCATGGTGGCGCTTGGACGACCAAACCGCGAGCAAGTGATCACTTCGCGTCAATCAGCGGCAACGACTTTGCAAGCGTTGGAATTAACCAATGGCGGGACGCTGGCCGAACAATTGAAAAAGGGCGCAGCAAAACTTGTGGAAGAGAAGACCGGGTCAGCGAAGCAACTCATTATCGATTTGTATCAGCGCGCCCTGTCTCGCAGGCCGACGGTGGAAGAATTACAACTGGCTGAAGAATTGGTTGGCCCATCGATTCAAAAGGAGGCTGTGGAGGATTTGCTTTGGGCAGTCACGATGTTACCCGAATTCCAACTCATCTATTGAAATTGAAAACGTCGATCCTCCTCATGAATCTCCCGGTATGTAGTCCCGCCTTTTGGCGGCAATTTGCTGGCAGCAAAACAGAGTCGCGAATTGCACTCGCACCGGCTGAAGCCGCGACTACATGCCACAACGGCAGGTTCATGGGCCCAATGCGCGCCAAAAAGGCGTTGGAACTTTCCACGCACTTCGAGGCAGGGCGGCGTTGCTGCGCCGCCTTATCAAACCTGCGACGTCGGCGGCGCAGCAACGCCGCCCTGCCTCGAGCGCTATTTTAGAGGAACCAGAAGGAAAGTTATGAAAACGAATGCTCAATGGAATCGTCGTGAGTTTCTCCGCACCGCAAGTGCGGCAACGCTATCGGCGCTGGCGGCCGGTTATCCTCGGCCATTGTTCGGGAATGAATCCGCCACCGAAAAGATCAAACCGACCGCTGACACGATTATTGTGCTCTGGATGGGTGGTGGCATGGCGCACACTGAAACGTTCGATCCAAAGCGCCACACGCCTTTCGAAAAGGGGCTTGATCCCAACAAAGTCCTAAGCACATTCCCGATCATTGATACAGCGGTCGATGAGATAAAGTTCTCGGCCGGCCTCGAGAAACTCGCAGCGGTCATGGACCGTGGAGCGCTGATTCGCGGTTACACGGCGGGCGATCTCGGGTTCATTTTGCACTCGCGTCATCAATATCAATGGCACACAGGTTATGCTCCGCCGCAGACGGTTGCCGCGCCGCATATCGGCGCGGTCATCGCACGCACGCTCGGCCCGTTGAATCCAGCAGTGCCAGCCTTCGTCAACATCGGCCAGCGTTTTGACGTGGGCGAGAGCGAAGAAATCAAAGCATTTACGACGGCCGGTTTTCTAGGCAGCGAATATGGGCCGTTTAACATTCCGTATCCCGACCAGGCCGCGGACAGCGTTCGTCCGCCCGCTGGAATGAGTCCTTCGCGTTTCGAGAATCGAGATAAGTTCTACAAAAGATTGCTCGCCAAAAGTCCCGTGGGCGAATTCGGGAGCGATTATCAGAAGGAATCGCTGCTGCGTTCGATGGATCGCGCGCATCTGCTCTTGAGTTCTCCCGCAGCGAAAGCATTCGACCTGTCGCTCGAACCAAAGGAATCAGTGCAAGAATATCTCCCAGCTGGAGTCGATCCCGGAAAATCGTTCGACGCGGCGCGTGTGCGCGACGGTTCTTACGAGCGGCAAACCGTGGGACGATTTGGGTTGGGCTGCCTGCTGGCTCGGCGGTTGGCCGAAGTGGGTGCGCGCTACATCGAAGTGACGACCGAATACATCCCGTTTTTAAATTGGGACACGCACGAGAATGGGCACGACAAGCTTGTCGAGATGAAGAAGCAAATTGATTCGGCAGTTTCCCATCTTGTCCTCGACCTGGAAAAGCGCGGCTTGCTCAATCGCACGTTGATCGTTCTGGCCAGCGAATTCAGCCGCGACATGATGACCGAAGGCAAACCCGACAATAAAGTGAAGGATCAGGTGGAAGTGCCCGATGTCATCAACGACATGAAACATTACGGGATGCACCGCCATTTCACCGACGCCGGCTCTGTTCTGCTTTTCGGAGGCGGGATCAAGAAAGGCTGTCTCCACGGTGTGACCGCTCCGGAACGCCCCTGCAAAACGTTGGAAGGCCGCGTCGTCATCGAAGACCTTCATGCGACCCTTTACCAGGCCATGGGCATTTCGCCGAAGCTCGCTTACGAAGTCGAAAAGCGTCCGTTCTACGTGACCCGCGACGGTTTGGGCAAACCGGTCCTGCCGTTGTTTGGTTAAGGCGAGCCGGTAAATTCCTAACCGTAGGACAGGCGTCGCGCCTGTCTCAGGAGTTTGGGCATTTTCAGGCGACTTAATCTCCCACTTGATCTCGCACTTAGTCCAGTTTCAGGCATTCCAGCTAATCCCCGAACCAAGAGCCACCCGATGCACCAGTGCCAGACCGCGTTGCGCTGGTTCTCAATGAGAACATCTTTATTGCGTCCGATTCGGGGCCACACCCGCTAATCGATTAAGTGTGAGATCAAGTGCAGGACTAAGTCCAGCCCGCAGAATGTCCAAAGACAGGCAAGACGCCTGTCCTACCGACACGATTCACTTACGCGCCACGCGCAACACTAACGGCCACGTGATCAGCCGTGGCGAGTTTGCATCACCCCAAACGCGCCTTAACTTTTCAGAGAGCCGCTCAAGTGGATTGCGGCCTGTGGCTTTGATGAATCGATTGGTCGCCGACCAGGTGCCGAAGCAGCCGACCAATTGATCGAGTCTTCAGCGCGCTTCCATCCGAAAGGCGGGCGTCTTCACGTTTCTTTCCGGGCAAATTACTGAGGGCGCGGCGATGCTGAATCAAAAAAACTCCCGAGATAACGGTTCCGCGACTATCGTCGGTATTGTCTTTGATTCGGAATTTCACGTGACCTTTGACTGAGTACTTAAGGTACACGCCACTGTGAAAATCAGAAATCGTCTGAGAGTCAAGTAACGCTTCTGACTCGCCATCGAGCGCTTCGATCGTCATCGACAACTTTGCGCCCTTAAGATCGGCGAAATAGAGAGCGACCGTTTTGGCTTTATAATCGTCCACTGCCACATCGGCGATGATGCCGGAATGGCACTGGGAATAGGGGTTATGGACGCTCGCCGCAGCTCTGGCAATTCGATGCTCGGACGAGTCCGGTTTCTGCAGCGCGTTATCTCCAGGGGAATGCGAGAAGAATGCTGGTGTCGCTGTGACCGTCGGTGAGCCTTTGCTCCAAGTGTTGTATTGAGACTCCAGGATGTCGCCGTAATCCAGAAACCTGGCTTTCGCATAAGACGGCAGTTTCGACGGCTATCCTGCGAGGTAATATCCATCGGCGCCGTAAACCCCTTTCCAGTTTCCGGAAGTCTTTGTGTCTTTCGCCAGAAAGCCCACGGCATTCTCGTAGCCGAAGAATAGGCCGGAGAGAAGCGAGCCTTGGCCATTATGACCGATCAATCGAAATTGGATGCGGCCTTTGACATGATATTGCAGATAGACGCCGTTGTGAAAACTGTCGATCACCTGCGTGTCCAGCAATGTGCCTGTATCCGCATTCAAGGCTTTCACGGTTATTGCTCGACCGGCCTTGTCATAGTCGGCGAAGTAGAGCGCAACCGGTTTTAGCGCGTTGCCCGTGATCGTTACGTCGACGGAGAGTTCTTTATCTTGATAATGGGCGGCAATGCGGTCCGCGCTGGAATCGGGCTTCTGCAAGGCGTTCGTCCAGTCGCAATTGTCTTTCACAACGCGCGGTTGAGAGTTAGAGAATGAAACCGCAGCGTAGTCCGGCAACCTCGAGGTCACGCCCGCAATCGTGTGTCCGTCGGTCCCGTACAAATTCTTCCACGTCCCGCCGTGAGCTGTGTCTTGCATCACAAAGCTGGCCAGGTTGGGACTATGCGGGACGATAGCAACGCCCACGTCGCCGTAACAATTGGCAATCGGATGCCCCATCATGATGAAACCCACGAGCACGGCAGATTGGTCGGACGGCAAAATCGCCACGCCATAACCCTTGTCGCATCCATTGGCTTCCGGATGATAACCGGTGAAGTTGATGACTTCCTTGCCATCGTCGGAAAAAGTCGTGTCCAGTGAACCATCCGAATTCAATATCGCCATCCCATAGCTGCCCGGGATGTGATGCATATCGATCTGGTCCATGTGTTCCGAAAAGACCATGCCGCAGACAACAATTTTTCCGTCCGGCCGAACCTCGACATCATTGCCTCGATCTCTAACACCACCTTTGGTCGGATTGGAATTAATCGGGACGAGCGCTACTCCGTTTCGACCAAAGGTAGTGTCTGGCGTGCCATCTGAATTGAACCGCGCGACGGCGAAGTCCGAGTCCATAGCCGCCGATGACACAGCACCAGCACCGCCCGGAGCGCCGCGCGCGTCTCTGGGTGTTCCGCCGGTGCCGCCGAAAACAATTTTCCCATCTGCTTGAAAGTCGAGGCTGGCAGCGGCAATGCCGATCAGTGCTTTTCCGTCCTTGTCCGGCCCAAAGGTTGTATCAAAAGCGCCCGTTGGAGTTATTCGATAACAGTACCGGCCGGCAATGACCACCGCATTGCCCTTGGCATCGACTGCAACATCAACCTCACGGCCACCGCCAGGGATCGAGAGTTTCCCAGTCCCATTGAAACTGCTATCGAGCAGGCCGTCAGCCGTTAATTTCGCAATGAGCGCAACCGCTTGCGAACCTCTGACCCTGTCAGGCCGCGTAAAGCCAGCCACCCAAATTGCTTTCCTTTCCTTGTCATAAGCAAGCCCTGATGCGGCATCGCCTGCGCCATTGAAATCAAAGGAGACTCGACCAGTTCTCTTGCCCTGCGCATCGGTTTCGCCAAACGCTGTGTCATCGAGTCCATCTTCCGACAGATGTTGGAGCATCAGTTTCATGAAACGGCTGATCAGATTGAGGTAGTCGCAGCCGGGCATCACCAACAGACGGGAATTGTTGGCCAACAGCGGCAGCCGGCGGCGGCACTGTTCTGAACTCCATCCAATGAACTGGTCTGGGGCCTTGATGGGGAAGGCAGCCGAACTCCAGGCAGCCACAGCAAGCCACCGTCCCTTGCACACAAAAGCACAGCGCAGATGCTCACCTGCCAAAGTCACAGCGTGCAGGTAATGGTGTTCGACGATTAGTGCGTCGCACCGTTGGATGTCCTCGGGAG
>VHDE01000076.1 GCA_016871515.1 Verrucomicrobiota bacterium | reverse complement strand
GACGCCGCGGGCGAAGCCATGAAACCGTTCGCGAGCGTGTTCGTCGCCAGCACCTCCAACGTTCTCCCTGGCTTGAGGACAGTTGTGGCGCCCGCCTGATCGAAAAGATAAATCCGCCCGTCCGCATGAATCGGCGACGCCGCGTATTTGCCGCCGACGCGTTCCGTGCATACCGTGTTACCCGTATCAGCTTCAAGGCAAGTTACGAAGCTCTCGTCAGCCGCCGTGTAGATTAAGCCATCGACGAGCAACGGCGAAGCGTATTTGCCAACGCGCGTCTTCAGTTTCCACACCACCGCTGTGTCAGTCACATCGCCTTGGGCATCCGTTTTCACCGCCCACAGTTCCTTTTTATTGAGACCAGTGACAATGTGGGCCAGCCCGCGATCAAACAGCCGCCGAGGAGCAACCGACCAATCCGGATACTGAACTCTCCCTATTTCCTTTCCCGTCCGCGGGTCGTGGCCATAACCAGCTTTGGCGCCGACGCTGATCATTTGCGGTTTGCCAGCCACCGTTGCGATCAATGGCGTGCTATGGGCTTTGCGCAGGTCCCCATCCTTCGCCATTTGACCCGGCACGTGCTCGTCATTCCAAACGACAGAGCGATCCGTCTGCCAGACTGTCTGGCCGGTCTTCTTGTCGAGCGCAACGTGATACTGAAGATTCGCGCCGTCCATCGTCAGGATCAGAAGGGTCTCGAAGTCCACCACTGATGACGACGGCCCGCGATAATGGCGGCAAGGCAAATCGTCCCTTTTCCAAAGCACCTTGCCCGTCGCGGTGTCGAGGCAGGCCGTCCCCAAACTGCCGTAGTGAACATAAATCCGGCCAGGCTCAATTAACGACGAGCAGGTCGCGTAACTGTTCATCGAAGCGCCGTTGCCGAGCGATTCTGGATTATCGCTGTGAAACACCTTTTCGTTGAAACGAATCTTGCCCGCCCATAACGACCGGTGTCGAATAACCGCGATAAGGAATGGCCGTTTGCCATTTCACATTGTTCGTCTCGCTCCAGTGCAATGGAAAGCCCACGGGTTTGGCACGGCCTGGCGCCGAAGCATACCCAATGCCCGATGGCCCGCGGAACTCGGGCCAATCAGCGCTGGCAGTCGCAGCTCCTAAGGCGAAAAGAAACAGTGCAGGCGTAACATGAAGCCTCTTCGACGCGAAGCAGCTCAAAAATCGATTGGAATAATGGAAGCGTTGTGAAGGTGTGTCATCCGCGGAGGTTGACGCGATCTTGAAATGAAGTCAACGGCCTGCCAATGATGCTTCGTTCGCAAGATCACGTCGGCACTATGAACCAGAGCAATCTCAGGCCGCCAGGTTCTCGACTGCGCCAGTCCTCTGGCGCTTTTGGGGAGCAATGATCCAAAGCGGCAGAGGACTGCCGCAGTCCAAGACGCTGTCGCGCGGACGCATACCCAATCCGTTCAAGATCCCCAATGCGCGCTCAATCTTGGAGGTCAAGGCTTTCCCGAAACTACTCTGAGTCGCTAGCGGTTTTCCTTCGCTGGCGCTTGTCCTGGCCGTTCCGGCGGGCGCAGCCTGGCCGTGTAACTCAGAAGCGTCCCGTCCGCGCGCACGGTCGCTTGCATTCCGAATTGCGGACCTTTGCCGGTTAATTCGTAAACCACGTTTTCGCCTTCGATGATTTCACGCGCTCCGCTGATCGGAACGGCTCCGAAGACGTTTTGAACCTGCCCCTGAATATCGACTGGCGCCGCATTCGCGGGAATCTCCTGGGACTTCTCAAGGATTGAACCATCTTCAGCCAGCCGCAGAGCGATGCCTCGGTTGTCGGCGGTCTGACCTTTGAATCCGTACGTCATGCGCCCATTCTTGTCCGTGGAGGCGCCGACGGAACCGGTCAGCGCTTCAAGGCCAGTCTCTCTGGAAAGAACCGCTCGGACTGCAGGAGGAACATTTTCAATGGCGATGCCGCCCTCCCGGCCCTTGAGTTTGTCTAACTGAGCAGCGAGTTCAAACTTCCTGGCGGCGAGGGCTCGCGCCTCGGGTGCTTGGCTTTCGGTCATGCCGTGTTGTAGTTGTAGCGAGCGATCATTCAATCGCGCTAGGCGCTCTTGCTCCGACTTGCTTTCTGTCAATTCACGTTTCGATTGCGCCAGCTCGCCCCGCAATCGATGCAGTTCTTGAGAACCTTCGCGGAGCCGCTCAACCTCGGCCTTTAAGGTGACACGTTGAGCGGTCAGTTTAACTTCGGTGTTTTGGGCTTGTTCCAACGAGACTCGGAGCGTCTCAACCTCTCGCGCACGATTCGCAGCCTCACGTTGCCCCAATATCGACGCCCCAGTAATTCCAAGAACGAGGCCAGCAGCCAGCGTCGCGACGATCTTCAACGGTTTCATAAGGCAAAGAATAGCGTCAATCTAAATTCAGTAAAGGTCCGTTGAAGAAAGCCGAAGAAAGCCTTGAAATGTCTTCCATCGCGTTTACCTTTGCGTCCGGTTACGCGCGCTTAGCTCAGCGGTAGAGCATTTCCTTCACACGGAAGGGGTCAGAGGTTCAAATCCTCTAGCGCGCACCATCTCAGGTTCGATTTGCTTCCTCGAGGGCGCTTTATTTATTTCACCGTAACGGAGATGACGCTGGGGGCCGAGTAAACGGCCTTGCCTTGCGGTGACATGTATCGGCTCAGGATCGTGACTTTGTCGCGGGCTGGTTTGGCATCACCCCATCGCGGATCAATATGGTAGCCCGTGCCAATCGACGTCTTTACTTCATAACGTTTGAGATCGCTGGTTGTGTACCGCCACACGCGTCGCGGCTGAGTTGTGGCAAAGTCAGTTTCCTGCAGGATCCCGTCAAACATTAGAATTTCGAGGCCGCCCGCTGTGATTGGGAGAGGCTTCGGGCGCTGCGCATTTCCTGGATAAACCTTGAGAACGAAACCGTCGGGACCGGGAACTCCATCGAGATTCAGAGCCACCGGCGAAGCCAGGAGGTTTAGTTCTGTGATGGAATCTCCAGTAGAACGATCCATGGCCGGTTCGCTGGCCTTGCGTCCGGAAGTGCAACCGGCGGAAACGAGCAAGATCAACGACAGGACGGGCGAACATCGCCGCATCCGCCGCACAGAGAGTCGAAACAGACGGAACAACGGAGCCGCAACCGAGTCCTGCTTAGCGTGCGCCGCATCTTCCCGGCGCCTTGGCCAGCCGCTCGCGCGAGCATTACAGATGTCTTCCATCTCCGCTTTACGGCTCTTTCTGCGGCGCGCTGTTCTTTTCGTTCTCTTGTGGCAATTGCAGCCGTTTCTCGGGATAAAGCGGTTCGAGCAACCTCTTCCGGAAACTGTCGGTTTTGATTTCATCCTTGATTGATGATCGTTCTAATTGGTCTCGTGTCTCTTCTTCGACATCCCGGGTCTTGCCGGCCTCCATGGCGTTCATGAGCACTTGCGGCGTCAGCAGAATCAACAACTCCTTCCGATCGGCCACCTTCGCCTTGCTGCGAAAGAGCACGCCCAAGTACGGAATATCACCGAGGAAGGGAACCTTTTTCGTTCGGGTGTCGTCCGTCGTGCTAATGAGCCCGCCAATGATAATCGATTGGCCACTTTGCACGCTCACCGAAGTAGTCGCGCGGCGCTCGTTAATGATCGGAACTTTCACGACCGCCCGCGCGCTGGAACTGATTTCGACACTCGAACTGCTCAATGCGCTGTTCGTGGTGCTGATGTCCATCTTCACCGAACCATCCGCGCCGATGCGAGGTGTCACCGCGAGATTGACGCCAACGTTCTGATACTGGAACGAATTGATCGTGTCGCCGAACTGCGTGACACGGCTGTCGGTGATGAGCGGAACGCGCTGGCCAATATTGATGTTCGCCGGCTTGTTATCGGCGGTCAGAATCTGCGGGCGGCTGAGCACCTCAAGCCGCCCCTCGTTTTCCAGCGCCCGGAGCAGGAAGTTGTAATCGCTCCCCGTGACCGCAGCCGAGAATCCTCCAAAACTTTTCAACTCATTGAGGACGCCGAGGTCTGTTCCTGTGGCTAATTTGGCATCCTCAACCGTTTTCGTCACATTCCACTCGATGCCAAGTTCCCGGGTCGCATCAAGCGTCACCTCGGCGAGCAAGACCTGAATGAGCACCTGTGGCTGCGGTTGATCGAGTTCATCAATCAAGCCTTTAACCTGGTCGAAATAACGCGGGTTCGCCGAAAGCAAGAGCATGTTGCTGACCGGTTCGGCGACAATGGCCACCTCGCGTTCGAGCAAGCGTTGCGCAGTCCCCACCGCATCCTGGCCCAGCACCTGCGTTACGCGCTGCCGATCCTGATCGAGAAAACTGCGCACGGCCGTTTGCACTTCGACAGCCTGCGCATTCTTTAAGCGATACACTTCTGACTTGCGCTCCTGCGTCGAACTTGAATCGAGCGTCTCAATGATTTCCGCGACCAGACTGACGTAATGCTCAGTGCCACCAACCAATAGGCTGTTCGTGCGCGGATCGACATTCACATGCAGAGCATTTTGTTCGTCGTTGCCGAGCACCGCCGAAGCCGCTTCGACTTCGTTGCCGTTCTCCGGACCATCGGGCAAAGCCGGCGATTCAGTCGTGCGCTTAACCAGGGTGTATTGAACTGACCTTTGATTGCCCCCAGGTGGAACCGACGGCTGCAGCCGGAACAAATTCATCAGCAGATCGGCCATTTGCCGCGCATCTGCGTTGACCAGCGTGAACACTTTGATTTTCGCTTGCTGTGGCGTACTCGAATCCAAACGCGCGATCACTTGCTCCAGAAGCCCCATGTAATCCGCCGGCGCCGAAATGACCAGCGAGTTCATCCGGCTGTCCGGCGTAATCAACACACCCTCCTTCAAGGCGGATGCAACCAACTCCTTGCCGTCCTCCGTGCGGGTAATGAACTGCAAGAGCGATGCGCTGTTCGGGCTTTGATCGCCCAGCGAAGCCGGTTTCGTATTGAGCGCCGTATTCAAAATCGTGGAGAGCGAGTCTGCCCTTGCTTGGCGCAAGGCGATGACGCGAATTTCGGAAACGCGCGAAACACGATCTGTATCGAGTTTTTTCACAAGCTCCGTGATGCGTTTGATGTCGCCTTCACCGGCCGACAGGACAATCGCATTCAAACGCTCATCAGCGGTCACAACCACTGGAAAAGCCGCGGCCGTCGTACCGGCGCGGTAGAGACCCTGCACGGTTTGCGCGACCTGTCGGGCGTCCGCTTTGGACAGCGGAAGAACTTGAACGGTCAGGCCTTGCTCGACTTGATCGCTGTCCAGCCGCTCGACCAATGAACCGACCATGGCCATGTCCTCTACGGAGGCGCCGACGATTAACGCGTTCACCCAAGCATCGGCCACCATGGTGATTGGTTCCGGCGTCTCGCCCTTGACACGTGCCGGCCGGTTGGCGAAGAGCCGTTGCAATGTATTTTGGAGTTTGCTCGCGGTCGTCTGTTTGAGCGGAAACACTTTGAAGTTCATCCGCGCGAGCGTGTCTTCGCCGTCCAACTGCTGGATGAGCCGATCGAGCACGTCGAAGTTTTCCTTGCCACCGGTAATTAACAACGCATTGACCCGGTCATCTGGTATAACCACGAAGGGGATCGAGCGTTCTCCTCCCGCTGCGCCTGTTCCACCGCCGCCTTCACCGGTCCGGCGCGCGCGGAAGAATTGTTCAAGCACGGTGGACAAGCTGCTCGCTTTGGCATGTTTCAATTGATAAACGCGAACGTTCCCGAGTTCGGAGAAATCCTTCGCATCGACTTGCTTGATGACTTCCTTGATCAGCAGAAGATTCGCCGGACTGGCCGACACAATGAGCGTGTTGCTTCTGGGATCCACCGTGATCGCCATTGCGTCGCCGCGTTGCGAAGGTCCCGTCCGCCCGGTCGCGCCTCCCGGACGGTAAACACCCTGTTGCATTAGCGAACGCAACATGGTGGCTGCGCGCTGAGCATCCGCATGTTCGAGCGTGAAGGTTTGGATCAAACCATCGGTCGCGACTGGTTCGACATCGATCTTCTCGAGCAAACCTTTCATCGTTTCAAGATTCTCCCGGTTAGCCGAAACGATCAGCGCGTTGTTCAGGCTGTCGCTCTCGATGTTAACTGCGTCCTGCGGCGACGGCTGCTGGCCCGGCAGCGTTCGAGCGCGAAGCCGCGCGGTAAAAATGCCTTCCAAGGTTGTCGCGATGCGGGCGGCGTCGTTGTGCCGCAGGTTCAACACGGTCAGAACCAACGATGGATTTTCGAGCTTTTGATCAAGCTTCTTGAGCAGGTCGTCAATGAGCTGGTTGTCATCAACGCCGGCCGCCACAAGCAAACTGTTGCTGCGCGGGTCTGGAACGATGATCGGCTTGTTACGCTGGAGGTCCGGCGGCCGGGCCGACTGATAACGTTGGTTGAAGAGATTGATCAATGAAGCGCTCAGGACCCGCGCGTCAGCATGCGTCAGCGAGACCAATCGAATGCGTCCGCTGACCGCAGTCGGCGCCCGATCGAGCTGTTTTGCGAGGGATTCCACGAGATCAAAGCTGTCCTTGGACCCGGTGACCAACAAACTGTTGCTCCGCGATTCCCCAATCACCAGAACACGCATCGAATCTGCCTGCGCCCGGCTGAGCGAGGACCTTTGCGTCAGGCGCGCGTCGAGCAATCTTTGAAGGTCGGCGGCCACCGCCGAAGCATCGGCATTCTCCAATGCAATGATCCGCACATCGCGCAATTCCAAAGGCAACTGCTTGTCGAGTTGAGCAAGCAAGCTATCAATGATCGCGAACGCTTTGCTATTCCCGGAGACGATCAAGGCGCGCGTGCGTTCGTCGATCGTCACATTCGGTTTGTCCTCGTTGCGCAATTGAGCGGCGCGGGCGCCGCTGAAAATCTCGGCAACGACCTTTTGGATCGTCACGGCATCGGCATGATTGAGCGCGTAAACGCGCACGGTATCGAGACCGGAGGCGGATGGGATATCCAACTGGTGGATGACGGTTTCGATCAAGGGCAGCGTGTCCGTTCGCGCGGCGACGATCAGGATGTTCGAAGTGTCGTCGGCTTGAACCATGAGCGCGGGACGGACCTTGGGTTGTTCGGTCAGTTGCGGCAGTTCGTCAGGAAGGTTCGCACGCAGCCGAGTGACTTGCGTGTTCAATCCTTCCGTGCCGGGAACAGATGGGCCTTCCGCAAAGACCGATTGCAATAACGGCGCGAGGCGAATCGCCGACGCATGCTTCAACCGGAAAAGTCTCACCTCAGTCACGAAGCGTTCGATCTTCCGGTCCAGATCGCCAATGATCTTTTGGGCAAGGTCGAGAGATTCGGAACGTCCGCTGAGAATCAATGTGTTCGATCGCGCGTCCACAGCAACATTCAACGGGTTGACCAATGCTTTTCCAAACGTTCCTTCCGGCTCGGCGCGGCCGCTTGGGCCGGTCGCAAGCCGGAGACCCTCCGAAAAAATCGTGCTCAGGGTCTGAACGACCGAAGATGCATCCGCATATTGAAGCCGAACTAACTTGACGTTCACTCCTTCCGTGACTGAAACCGAATCCATCATTTCCACCACCGAAGCCAACGCTTTCAGGTTGTCTGCTGTCGAGGAGAGGATCAGCCGGTTGCCCCCGCCCTGCCCTCCTGACAATGGGTCGGTCATGATTTTGATCGGTTGAGCAAGATCGAGCAGAACGGCTTGGCCCTGATCGTTCTGGATTCTGAGCCGGCGGACCTGCTCCTGAAGTTCACGAGCGTCGGGCGTCAGTTCACCCGTTGTGCCCGGCTTCAGCATGCCTTGTAACACAGCCGCCAATTGCGGCGCGCTCGCTTTCTTCAGTGAAACAACGAGCACTTGCGCTTCCGCAAAGGGTGCAGGCGTATCGAGCGAATGGATCATGCGCTCAATCTGATTGAGCGCGGTGTCGCGGGCCACTACCAACAAAGCGCGTGTGCGCGGATCAGGCGTCACTGTGAGCGGTTCACCCGGACGAATGATGTTCAACTGCGTCACCATCTGCTGAACCAGCGGAATGATTTTGTCCGGCAACGCGTTCGTCAGTCCGACGAGGCGGTATTCCAGTTGCGAACTCAGACCGGCGACATCGATTTGTTTGATCAGTGATTCCAGTAGCGCAAAATCGGTTGCCTTGGCGCGGATAATGACGCTGCGTGTGCGTGGTTCCGCGACCACGGTAATTTTCGGCATCGGCGCGATGAGACGGACCTGGCCCTCACGTTGTTGTTGCGGCTGTTGCTGCGGTTGTTGCTGCGGGGCCGGAATTGGCTCGGGTTTGAAAAGCTCGGTCAAGGTTCGCGCCACAATGACCGGATCGGCTTCCTTCAACGGAAAAACGCGAAACTCGGCGTCGCTGCTGATGTAAGAGAAAGAGAGTTCGGTAATGATGCGATCAATCTGATCCAGTTCGTGCGTCGCGCCGGAAAGAATCAGCGCATTGGCATTCTTGTCGATGGCGATTACGACTTCGCTATTCGATTTCTCGGATTCCGACTGGTTGCCCTGATCGGGCTGCGGGACGGGCGTTGATTTGATTTCGGGAATGGCTGGAGCTTTCTCCCCTTTGGGCGCCGGGCGGACCTTTTCCTCGACGCGGATTTGGCCCGACGACATTTGGGGATAGATATTTTGCAGCATCCGTGCCATCTGCTCGACGGGCACACGATCGATTGGACGCAGCCGGACTTGCACGCTCGTGTCGATGCTCGACGCATCCAAGCGTGCGATCAATTCCTGAATTTGGACAATGTCCGAGCGTTTGCCAATGACCGTAATCGAATTGTTGAAGCTGTCCGACTCGATGACAGGCTGCTCGTCTTTCGGCCGGTTGGCGAAGACGGCGTCCAGTTGAGAGGCGACATCGAAAGCATTGGCATTGCGCAGCCAGATAAATTGCACGTCGCGGTCCGACCGGTCCGGCGCTTTGTCGAGCGTTTGGAGCAATTGCTCGACAATTTTGAAGTGGGTCGGCGTTCCGGATATGACGAGACTGTTGGAGCGGTCGTCGGTCGCGACGGTTGGTTGCACCCCTCGCCCGCCGGAACCGCTGGCAGATCCCGTCCGTCCTTGTCCGCGGGTCATCCTCTGCAGGAGCTGCTGCAGCACATTTGAAACCTGTTTGGCAGTTCCATTCTCGAGTTTGTAAATGTGCACCTTGACTTCATCGCTTTCACTTTCCTGATCGAGCTCGCGGATCACGTTCATTACTTCCTGGACGGCTTCGGACGGTCCGTTCACCAACACGCTGTTCGGTCCAACGACTGGCGTTACAGTAACGCGTTGCAGGCGGCCTTGCGGACCTCGATCGGTGATCGTTTTGCTCACTGCATCGGCCAAATTCTCGGCCTGGGCTTTCTTAAGGTGAACGGTCTGAATCACGGATTGGCCGCTCGCATCATCTTTGTCGAGCGTCTGGATCAATTTCTCGGCCAAGGTCAGCTTCTCGGGCGGTCCTTGAACGACGACTGCGTTCAAGGACGCCGCGGGCGCAACACGCAAATTCTTTGCATCCGCGAGTGGTGATATTCCAACGCCGGGGCGGAATTGCGAGCGGCGCTGCCGTTGCTGCGGAGACAGCGATGGGTCACCCTCGCTGAGCATGGCCTGCAGCACGTCAGCCACTTGTGCCGCGTCGCTGTTTTGAAGCCTGAAAGTCCGAATCTCGCTGACGACTTGAGCGCTCTGGCGAAGTTCCTGCATCAACTTATCGATCTGCGCGAACTGTTCCTTGGTCGCGACGGCCATCAATATGTTCGCGGCCGCGTCGGCTTCGAACCGTGGCGCAAGTCCTCCGGAGGCACGCCCGCCTCGTTCGCCGAAGAGCCGCCCGATGGACGTTGCAAGTTCGGCAGCGTTTCCTTCGGGAACGGGATAGGTGCGCACTTCCACTTGGCCGAGAGCTTCCGGGCCATCCAAGGTGCTGACCAATTGCTCGACCTTTTCGAGCACGCTCGGCGCAGCATCGAGCACCAGCGTCCGATCATCGACGGAAGGCGAGACGACCAAACGCTGGCCGGGTTCCTGGCTGCCGGTTTGCCGGGCGAACAACTGCGAAATCATGGTGGCTATCGAGGCAGCCGAATTGCGCTTCAGCATGATGACCCGCAATTGGCGCGCGATATTTCCTTCCGTTTCCTGGAGCTGGCCAACGATGTCTTGAATCACTTTCATGTGGGACTCGCTGGCCGTGATGATCAGACGGTTGCTGGTCGAGTCGCCCATGATCAACGCGTCGGCGGGGCCTCCCTCCGGACGGCCCTTCATTTGATCCTGGTAAATGCTTTGAACTCGGGTGGCGAGCTGCGTCGCCATGGCGCTTTTGAGAGGCACGATGCGCATCCGACGCAATTCCTTGGCCAGGACAGCGTCCATTTGCTCGACGATGACCGCGGCGGCCTGCAAGTCGCGCGGTTCGCCGGAAACGATCAGCACATTATTCTGTTTATCAGCCCCAACGCTCACGCGCGGTATGTTGCGCCCGGTGGCCGTGATTTGAGCGAGCGCAGTTGAGAGCATGGTGGCGACTTGGTCGGCTTCCGCGGTCTTGAGCTTGAATACGCGTGTGCGGCCGGTCTGTGCGTCCACCTTGTCGAGCTTCTGCACGATCTCGTCGATGCTGGCGAGTTCGTTGGTCGTGCCGGAAACAACGAGGCGATTGGCCGCCACATCCGGAAGAACCATTGCCTGCGCGGATGGCACGACGGTGCGGCTCTTCAATTGCTCCTGGTAAAGCGCCTTGACGGTTGTCGCCAGTTCGGAGGCACTTGTGGTACTCAGTTCGTACACGCGGGTCTCGCGCGCCACAGCATCGGAAAGCTTCGGACTCACGCGGCCAAGAATCGCTTCGATCTCCTGGATATGTTCGGCACGGCCAGTGACGATCAGCCGACCGTTGCGGCTGTCGGCCAGAATCTGGGCATCCGCCGGATCGTTTGATTCTTTGCCTTTCCATTGATCCTGATAGAGGCGCTGGACCAAAGTTTGAATGCGGCCGACTTCATCGGCTTGGCCAACTTCCAAGATCTTCGTCTCACGCGAACCTTGTGTAATCGTATGCTCTTGAAGTTGTCCGAGAATTCTCTCGATCAAGGTCATCTGAGGTTCACTGCCAGCGGCGATGATTTGGTTGCTCGCAGCGTCGTCCATGATCAAGGCATCGGCGACTCCGAGTTCCGGCTGGCTTTTAATTTGATCTTGGTACAGTTGGCGAATTTTCGAAGTGAGATCGTTCACGCGGCCGCTCTTAACGGGAAGAACCTTCATCTTGCGCTCGGGTTGCGCGCCGATGGAATCCAATTGCTCGATGATGACCGATGCAGCTTGCAGTTCCTTCGGATCGCCCGTCGCAATTAAAGTGCGGCTCTTGCCATCGACGACGACGCTGACTCGCTTCTGCGCGCGCCCGAATGAATCGTAACGCACGAGTGCAGTCGAAAGGATTTCCGAGACTTTGTCCGGTTCAGCGGATTTCAGCTTGAAGACGCGCGTGGAAGCGCTCTGAGAACTAACGCGATCTAATTGCTTAATGATGGTTTCAATCGCCTCCAGTTCCGCGGCCTCGCCGGCCACGATAATCCGGTTGGCGGAGCCGTCCGGGAGAATCAAGGTGTCGGCCGGAACAGAGCCAAGCCTGCTCCTGGCTTGATCCTGGTAAAGCGTTCGGACGGTCGTGGCCAGTTCCATGGCATTGGCAGTCGTCAAATCGTACACGCGCGTGTCACGCGCATCGCCCGTCGGTTTGCCGGTGCTCAACTGATTGACAATGGCTTCGATCTGGTCGAGATGATCGGGCTTGCCGGTGATGATGAGCCGTCCGGTCCGGGCATCGCCGACAATCTGGGCATCAGCTGGATCCGCCTCGCCCTTGCCTTTCCACTGGTCTTGATACAGTTGCCTAACGAGCGGCAGAAGACGCTCGACGTCACTGGCGCGGCCAACATCGAACGTGCGGGTCTTGCGTGCGGGACGTTTTTCCGTTTCTAACGTCTCGACGATCCGTTGCACAGCGGAAGCTTGTTCCCTCGTGCCATAGACCATGAAGCGCGAGCCGGAACTATGAGCGTAGATCGTTGCCGGTTTGGTTGTTCTGCCTCGCGTTTGTTCGCCGTAAATGCGATTGACCATCGCGAGCAACTCCTGCGCAGTCGCATTCTTGACTTCGACGGTTTGCAGTTCGCGCGCGCCTTGTTCCGGCTTCGTGTCCAACTCGGATACGACCGTCTCGACTTGCGGCAGGAGCGAAGGTGGGGCGAGCACAATCAGCCGTTTGCCTGAGGGCTCTGGAGTAATGCTCACCAGGTTGGTGACGTTTCGGTCGGCGTTCTGCGCCGTAAAGACTTTCATCGTCAGCGCCGCCAGTGTGTCGGGATCATCCGTCCGCACCTCGATGACCTTCAAGCTGCGTCCTCGTTCTGTTCCTTCGCTGTCGAGCTTTTCGATAATGGTCTGCGCATCCTGAAGGTCGGCGCGCGAACCGGAAATGGTGACGCTGTTCGATTCCTTATCGGGCGAAACGGAAACGCGGCGAATAGGCTGATTGCGGGCATCGAACCGAAGCATTGCGTTCGAAACGACCGTGGCAACACGGACGGGATCGGCGGTGTTCAATTTGAAGACGCGTGCGCCGCCCGCGCCTTCGGGCGCTTGATCGAGTTGCTCGACGACCCGAGACACGGTGTTTAACTCATCCTTTGGACCGGTCACGATGAGACGGTTCGCGGCGGGTTCGGGCAGGACTTTGGTCTGCGGGACATATTCGGCGCCGCGCTGATCTTTGATCATCTCAGTGAACAAGCTCGTGACCATCGGGGCGACCGCATTGGCATCGCCTTGTTTAAGCTCGATGATGCGGAGTTCGCGAGGTTGAGCGTCCGGACGCGCATCGAGTTGTTGAACGACCTGAGAAGCGGCTTCGACAGCACTCGACGCACCGGTGACAACCAGACTGTTGCTGCGGCCATCTACGAGAATTTTGATCTGTTGGGTCTGGGCATTCATGCTCTTCTCGATTAACCCCGCCAATTCCTGGGCCGAGCCGGCCTTGAGCCGAATGACGCGAGTTTCCTCTTTGTCGGCCTTGCGCGCTTCGGGATCAAGCTGGCGCAAAATGCTTTCGACGCGCGCAATTTCCTTTTCCGAACCGCTAACCATAACGCGATTGTTTTTACCGTCGGCTAGCAGCGCAGCCGGACCGCCAGCGGGTTCGGGCAACCCTTTCAATTGTTCTTCGTAGAGTTGCCTCACCAACGCGGTCAACTCGGCGGTGTTGCGGCCGAACAACTCGATTGCCTTCGATTGGCGGCTGACAGCCGTATAAGAAGCGCCGTCAAGTTGCTGGACGAGATTGGTAATTCGCTGCAAGTCTTGCGCTGTGGCGAGAACGATAATCTGTTTGCCCGAAGTGTCTGGAACGAGCTTCGGCGCGAGTTGCGGGTTCGGCTGGCCCTGGCCGAGCTGAGTCATCAATTGTGTGGTCAACGCGATCAATTCGGCGGCCGACTTCGAACGAATGGGAACGACTGTCATTTCGCGTTTCACGTTTTCCGGCGCGACGTCAATCGTCCGGACAACTTCCTGAATTTCGTGAAATTGTTCCTCGGTCGCCGTCACGAGCAGCCGGTTGTTGGCGGCATCAGCTAGCAGCAAGGGTTTGGGCAAACCTTCGAAGCGCGGATCGGTCATGCGTTCCGCGACGAGGCTGTTGATGGTCGCCACGGCAGCATCAACACGTTGCTGCTCCAGCGAGATCATCTGGAGCCGGCGCGGTTCCGGCTGGTTTTTTTCGGCTTCCAGTTGACCGATAATCTCCCCAATGCGATTGAGATGGTCTTCGCTGGCCGTCACGATCAACCGGCCAGTCTCGGTGTCGGCGATAATCTTGGCGTGAGCGGCCTGGCCGCCCAAACTGTCGCTGACCTGGCTGCGGTAAATCTGTTCGATGACAGGCTGAAGCCGTTTGGCATTCGCCAGCGTTCCGACGTCGAAAAACCTCGTCTGTTGCGGCAGCGGCGTCGTTGAACCAGTTTCCAGCTGTGTCACAATATCGACCGCCGTCTGAACGTCGCCGGGCGAACCCGTCACGACCACGCTCTGGCTAGTTGGTTCGACGCTGACGTTCGAAGTCGGAACAGTGGCCCCGTTCGGCAAACGCTTCGACAACGCTTCGGACAGAATCTTGGCCACACTCGCTGCATCAGACGATCGGGTGCGGAAAACCTTCGTCACCTGGACCGTTTGCGAACGCGTTCCTTGAACTGCACCCCCGGCGCCATGGACCGGTTTGTCGAGTTTGTTGATGAGAAGCTCGATTTGGTCGAGTTGACCGGCGAGAGGCGCAGCGACGATGAGACGGTTTTGCGCAGCGTCGGCAATGACTCGCGCTTTGGTGGCGGCAGCCGCGGCGGTTTCTTTAGGATCCGCAACGCCGGGCACAGCTTCGCGAATCATCTGCACCAACTCTTCAGCTTTGGTTACTTGCGGATAATAGATCCGGACTTCGCCCGCGCCGCCCTCTTTGTCTTCGAACTTAGCGATGAGTTCGCCAGCCAGACCCAAACGCTCGCGAGGCCCAAACAACACAAGCGTCCGCGACGCATCATCGTACACGGCGGTGATGTAATCAGCCGGATCGGGCGGGAGCACATCGAGGTTTTTCGTTTGCGGATTGAATTGGGTGCGTTTAGGGGCTGTCGCGATGCCGAAAGTGCGGTTGATCAGATCGGAAACAACCGCGCCCGAAGCGTGCAGAAGCGTATAAGCTTTCATCTGCCGTTCCGAAACGGCTTCGACATCGATGGCGGCGAGGAGCGTTCGAATGCGTTGGATGTTGGCGAGACGATCCGTAATGATTAGGCCGCGACCGCGTGACATCGGCGCGAGTGAGCCGGCATCGGACAACATGGAAACAACCGCTTCGCCCACTTCTTTCGTGTCCAGATTCTTCACGTCCAAAACCACCGTCACAACTTCGCCGGGCCGGACATCACCCGTCTGGTCAAGACCGCGCAGAATTTTCAGCGGCATTTGGGGCAGCGTTTTGAACGGCACCATCCGCAGGTAATTGCCATCTTCGATGAGCATCATTCCTTTCATCGAGAGCACGAGGTTCAATGTGTCGAGCGCTTCCTGATATGTGTAAGACCGTGGATCGTTGAAAGTCAGCGTGCCTTGCAGATTGGTGTCGGTAACGAGCGGTTTGCCCGCCATTTGCGCGAAGCGCTCGAGAACGTCGGAATACGGAATGCCATCGAACTGGAAACGGATATTGCGCGTGGGAGCGTTCGTGCCGGCGGGCGCAGTAACAGCGGGCGCGCCGGCAGGAGGGATCGCGGTTGCAGTGGATGTCGCCGGGGGCGTTTGCGTCGCGTTCGCTGGCTTAGCGGCGGTATCTTGAGCGAAGGCGGCGCAGGCGGAAAAGAAAATGCAGCACGCAACGGCGAGGTTTGTTAGAGGTCGGTTCATAGACATGCCTTTCGGAATCGAAAATTGATTGCAGCGGCCGAATCTGAAGTTCGGACGCAAGCCAAGCGCCGCTTCTGCTTTCGCTTAGCTCCTGAGCGGCAGGAGCCGCCGAAGACATTGAGAAGCGAAGGTTAGCCTTATGATTTGATAGACGATTCATCATGAGGTTAGTTCGAATGCGGCATCAATTGCTCCGGCAATTTGTTCGGCGGCAATTTGTATTTATCGGCCAACGTGCGGCCGCGCTCGACGGCCCAATAATCGGCGCCAATTTTCAAAATCACGCGGCTGAAGGACATCAAGGCTTCGTTGCCGGGCATCGGTAACGGTCGATAATCCACCATAACGACAGTCCCACCACCCAGAGCATCTCCTGGTTTATATTGAAGTGTCTTCTGATTGGTCAGGTCACGAATATGAACTTCCGGCTGCCCTATCCATTCCGAGAGCGAAACAACGCGGAGAACCGATGGGCCAGCCGGCGGGCTCGCTGCGGTGGCGGTCGTGCTGGCAGGAGCTACGGGACCGCGTTTTACATACGGCCGCAGAATGTCGCGGACCACAATCGGATCGAAAAATTTACGTTCGGGGCTATCGAGAGTGAGCTTCGGCTGCAGATCGAGAAAATCCACATTCGGCGGCGGATTCATCACTAATGTGAGGTATCGAAAACGCACATTCACCTGGCACGGGGTTTCGCTGGGCGAGATGGTGAGACCTTCGATGCGATGGAGATGAGGGGATTTCTGAGCCAGGAAAAGCAGGTTAAGCGCGTTTTCGAGTTTGCCTTCGCCGTTGACGCTCCATCCGATTTCATGCGCGCCTCGAAGTTTTCGCGGGCCGACGGGCATGCGGCTGAAGTCAGCCTCTTCCAAACCGCTGAGCAAAATCTGTTGCGTCAACATCTCGCCGGATTTGGCGCTAGCTTGGTCGAGATCATCCGAGAAGGCGCGTTGGGCGTAATTCTTCACGGTGTCCTCGGCGTCGAAATAGGCGCGCCGTTCGCTTTTAACTTTCTCAAGTTTTTCGCGAAGAGCGGCGGTCTTCTTATCCATCTCTCGCAACGGCTTCAGAAAAACAGCTCGAGCGCCAAAAACTCCGGCAAACATCAAGACGATGGCGCCGACCGAAGCGGCCAATAGTTTCTCGCGCTGGTTCATGGCCCACCACCTTTCCGCTGGGCCTTCTTGGCGGGGTCCGAGGAGACATCATCAGCGGGCCGCTGCGGCGCGCGGACCTTCGCCAAATCCATTTTCATTTTCTCGGGCGCGGTCAATTCAACTGTGGACCTGAAATCGTAACCGAATTTGTCATCACCGGGCGTGATGGCGAGCGGCTTGACCTCATAGCCAGCCGCGCGCAGCTGCTTGTCGAGCTTGGCCAAAATCTCGCCACTGCGCGCTTGCACGGAAAAGCGAATGCTGCCCTGCCCACCGATCGAAAGCGACGTGACGTAGATTTCCTCGCTCCGGGGAAGGATAGCGCTCAAGTAAGCATAGTGTTCGAGCGAATCCTGGCCTTCTTTGGCCCATTCATCGATGGTCGCAGCCTGCTGGCGCATTTGGCGGTAAATAGGACGTTTCTTTTCGGCATCGGCCAATTCCACCTGCGCCTGGCGATGGATTTGCAGGCGTTGATTGACCAATCGCGCGCGCGCGCTTAACAGGGCAAATAACGTTGCCGCGACCAGCGCGGCTGCAGCCAATAATTTGATTCGGCGCTTGTTCCGCTGGACGGCTGGCCGCCTCGGATGCAAGAAGTCGAAAGCGAGCCCGTTCGAATCGCTAACCCCAAAAGCCAATCCTAACGCGGATATCGAGCCGGGCGCATGAAGACTTTCTGGTTCGGGAAGCTCCAGCCGGCCGGCAAGGTCCAGCAGACTGCAGGGAATGTTGAGCCGTCCATTGAGCGCTTCCGCGACTACGCGTTCGTGCCCGGTGCATCCTGTGACAAATAACTTCGCAACGGGAATGTGCGGTTTGATGCCTCCATAACTATGCAAACTGCGCACCACCTCGATTGTGACAGCTTCCGCAAAGCTCGCGGGCATCGGCGACGGCGGCACTTCAGCGGCGGCAGAGGCCGTGTCCTCGCGTTTCCCGCCAGCCAACGATTGCTCGGAAGGCGGCGCGATGTTGTCGCTCACTTGCTTGATCGCAACGCCGCGGCTGAACACGAGAGACTGTTGGGCAATGACATCGATCCCCGTTTCATCAGGCCGCAACGAAACCAACGCGACGCCTTCACTCCCTTCCGTAACACGACAAGCCTCCAACAAACGAGCGTTGGCATCCGACAACCATCCGAGCGCCACTAACTCCAGTCCGGCCTGCTCGGCGGCCTGTTTGAAAAACTCAACGACATCGCGCTTCACGGCCGCGACCAAAACCTCGACCCTTAACGATGCTTCGGTTGTCTCGGTTTTGCTGTCGGCTGGGACGCCGCTTGCCTTGACGTTTGGCTCAAGCATTGCCGTGGGAACGAGCGCCCGTCGAACGTGAAAATCAATGACCGCATCCTCCAGACGAATCGGAAGGTCTTTCGAAATCTGAAAGTGAACCATCGATGCCAGTTCGCGGACATCCTTGACCTCCGGCATCGACAAAGATCTGAGCACGACCGATGCGCGCGGAATGCCCATTACCACGGCCTTACATTTGACGCGCAGTCGATCCAAAGCCGCTGCGATGGCCTTTCCAACCAGCGCTGCGTCAGACCGATCAGCTTCGTTGGCGAAATTCAGCGGCTCAACCGCAAGCCGCATGGCAACCGAACGGTTACCGCGCTTGACCAGTTGAACGATTCGCAACAGGGAGCCATCCAAATCGAGGCCGAGAATGGGACCTTGATGCCGCCGCCGAAGTTTCTTGCGGACGTTCTGTCCGAGTTCACGCCAGTGAGATTGCTTCATAGACGCGCGCTCGCTCATCGGTTGCCTCCGCGGGCGAACAAAGCTGCAGCCAACTGAGACGCTTCAAAGCCTATTATTCCACGACTTGCGACATCTTTCTCATTAACACCCTGCTTTAGATGGGTGTTGGAAGGGCGTTCGGCAGTAATAACCGTTTCAACGGTTTTGATAGGCTGTCCAAAACCGTTGAAACGGTTGTTGACGTCCCGCGGTGCAAACACCCAGCTAAAGCTGGGTGTTAATGGTAGACAACTGGGCTTGCCGGCCAGATTTTGGGCGCGTCCGTGCCTGGCATGACTCGCAACTGTTTCTTCCTGAGGCGTAGTGTTCAACTTAAAAGGCAAACCGAGTCGAGTTAGGTCGCGAAGGTACGAAATGCCCGGCTTGGGTCCCGCCAAATCGATGATGGCCTCGAGTACGCGAAAACGTCCGGAAGGAAGACCATAGCCAATTGCCTGAAAGCGAAACTGACAGCCACGGCTGGTAAGATACGGGGCCACCTTCTTAAATCGATCCGCATTGACGAGGGCTTCTTCATAGAGCCAGGCCGGGGTGCGCCGCTGTTCGGCGCGCAAATGCCGTCTCGTAGAAACAATCAAATCAGCGAGAGGTTCGTCGATTTCAGGTATTGTTTGAAGCACCTCGGACGAGGCAGTATTCACGTTGATCAAGCCGGGCAGTCGGTCGAGCGCGGTGGCGGTCAACCGGTCGAGCACATCCGTCAACTCTGCTTTGCCAACACCCGAGGCCAATTCCACTTCAGCTCCCTTGTCATCCTTAAACTTCCCTTTGGCTTCAAGCAGATCGGCCGCGTGATTCAGCGTGACTTTGTTGCGTCGAAGCGCGGCCACATATTGTATCAAGGCCGGCGGAAAATCGTTTTCGGGCAGCGGAACCTTCGGATCGTTCAAGTCGATCCGCCGCGCGCGAGCGTTGTCTTCGTTCGAATCGCACGAGGCAACGGTAAGGAGTTGGCCGATGCCCGGCTCCGATCGGACATAGCTGCCGGCAGGAGACAGCGGAAAATCGTCTTCACCTGCGTTCACGCGGGTCGGCGAATTGCGAATCGAATTTTCACCAAACAAAACCGCCGGCGTGAGACCGCGCACCAAGAGCAATTCATCCAGAGTGGACAGCCACCGATTGTAAACGCCGTAAGGCTGAGGAAGTGCATCGTAATATTCCTGTTCTGCGCCTTCCGGGCGCGGCATCCCGTCGCCGTCCAGGAAATCCAGCAAGCCTTGAACGAGATACGGCGTCATCTTGGGCAGCTTGCCTAGCATTGATTCCGTCGCCGTGTTGACGTTGAGTTTGCTTGCCTCATCCACAATGCCGAACCTGACAGCGGTGCTATCGGAATCATCTTTCGTAAACACCGAGAAGTACCAGCGCTCTGAACCGTCGTCGATTACGAGGCGCTCGCGGAACGCCGCCGCATTGTCCTGCCAATCCAAATCGCCTGCCGCTGTTTGACCAGCCACGCGCATCGCCTCGTGAACACCGCTCATGGCCGCATCCCAGGCTTGTTCGCCGCCAGCGCCAGCCTCATTCGCCGTCTCTTCGGCACGCAAGTGGAACATCAAGCTCAACGCGATCATCGACAACAACAGGACCACGACCAGAACACCCGCGAGCACAAAACCGGTGTCCTCTCGAACCCAGCTCGCAGGACAGGGGTCCCGCCTGTCCATAGCGCATGCGGGCGCCGAGACAGGGGAAACGCGCTGCCCTACTCCGCAGTCCGCACGGGCGACTGGAAAGTCGCCCGAACCCGCAGACTGGAAAGTCTGCGCTACGGCCCGCTTCATCGGGAATCGTGGCTTCATCGCGTTTCCTCCGCAGGTCTCGAGACAACAGCTGCTAAGTTCGAATCCGAAATGGATCCCGCGAGTGAACGGCTCGCTGGCAGATAGATGATACGGCGAAAGACCTCTGCTTGTTCGGGAAATTCTTCAACCTCGGAAGCGTTCGCCGATTCCATGCTGAAGCTAATCTCCACTCCTTGGGGGAGGCTTGGACTGATCCACGAGTCTTGCCAAGCCCGACCGTCCGAGAATCTAAAGCGCATCCATTGGATTCCTTCACCCAGATTCAGCGGGGTCGGTCTGTTCGTTCCATTCGTCTCCATCAATTCTCTCGCATCGGCGGTCGATCGAGGTTGAAGGAGCGGCTCTTCGTAGCGGATCACGGATGCCAAAGCATTGGTGTCGGCCGCTGAATTGAAAACGTAGCGCACAACGTTCAAATCTGTTGCCGGCACGCTCGCTCTCCCGAACGGGTCGCTTGTGCGGGTCGGTGGCAAAGCAACATCCGTTCTGACAAACTCCACAAAATTCGATCCTCCGGTGAGCGTCTTGGGGAGCCCCGCCAACGACGAAGCGGTCCGCAACTCCGCCGTGATTCGATCCATGAGAAGCCGGACCGTCGCGACGCGCTCGCTTTCATCAATCAGCTGAGCACGCAATGCAGCTGCCTGCTGATAGAACACCAAAGCAACCATTAGAACGCCGATGCCAATCGCGATGGCCAGGATCACTTCAAGCAATGTGAAGGCAGCTAATGAAGGCCCCGCTGCTTTCGAATTTAGCAATTCGCGCGGCCAGCGGGTCTTCTCCCTCTCTTCGCAAGCGAGGAGAGGGTTGGGGAGAGGAGCCCGGGCACAATCACGCAACGTCAAGACGCACCTCCTCCCCATGAACCTAAAGGTAGGGCTGCGGTGCTCCGCAGCCTGCGAACAGCAATCGCGGCGGCGCAGCAACGCCGCCCTACCAAGTTCAGGTTCATGGGTGCAATGTGCGAAAACGATGTTTCGGAGAAATCTCTCCCCAACCCTCTCCTCCATCCGAATGGAAGAGAGGTCCCGTCGCGAATTGCTGTCGCTGACGCCTTGCTTCTATCGATTCGCGGCTCATGGCGCGGACGCGGGGCGGTTGATCAGATTCGAGTCGCTGGCAGCGCTGTTCTCGTCACGTTGAATTACCTGGCCTAAGCGGTGCACCAGCGGCGCTTCCGTGTGGCGAATGACAACTTCGACCTTTTCGAACTTCGCTTTGTCCGGTTCGACTGGCAGCGCGACAACCTCCCAGCTCCATTTCTCGAAGGGCGCCTCGAACAGCTGGGGTCCATTCACAGCCATTGACTTGATCCCCATCTGCAACTCCGAGAGAACCGAAATGGCCAGATTGGCCGCATGTGTGTTTAAACGCAGACGCTCAACACTCTCGACTGATCGATTCAGACCGCCGGTCACAATGGCAGCGGCAGCGACAAACAAGGCGAGCGCCACCAGGACTTCTAACAGGACCGCACCCTGAATCGCAGTTTTCGATCGCGCGCCCACAGCCACAACAACCAAGTTTTGCCGGTCAGTTCTCATGCGCTTCAACGGCACTGATTTCTGGTCGTTCACTTTGAATCGGGCTTTGTGGCCCATCGGCATTGATCACGCGCCGCGAAATCAAACCGGTAATTCCAGTGATACGCAGCGCTATCCGCTCTGGCTCCGGCTCAAGCGACGCAAGAATCAGTTCTGCCGAATCGCACGAACCGTCCGGATAAAAGGTAATCGGCGGGAACTGGCTCACGGCATTAGCCCCCACCGCTCCATTCTCGTTGCTCTCACTGTTGGCGCCAATGACCTGTGTGGATAGCTGCGCTCCATTCTCTTCGATCAATTGCACATCTTGAACCTCGACCAATTCGCCAATTCCCTCGACTGGCCAGGCTGCATCTGCCAACTCCACAAATCGCCCCGGTTGATCGATCGGATCAGACTCGCAAGCGAGCCGAATGATTGTCCTCAGAGTTTCGGGCGCACTCGCGGCATCGCGTTCGAAAACAAGCTGAACTTTTCGACCGCTCTGAGCCGCCTGCGCCCGGGCAAACCGGATCAAGCTTTCGACGCGATCAGCTCCTTCTTCCAAAGAAGCGCTTTGCAGAAGGCTTGAGAAGCTCATCACCATTGCGGTCAGCAAAAGCAGCACCAACGCCGTTGCCAGAAGCAACTCGATCAGAGTGAACCCTCGACTGGTTCGCCGCGTGGGGGGTGCGAGCAATGCGACTATTTGTCTCCCTGCGGGTGAACCGACTCGCAGAACGGGCGTCGCGCCTCTCCAGCGTCTGGAAGCACCAGGCCAGGCGAAACCCTCTGTCCTACCACGTTCATTGGACGCGACGCTCGATCTATTGCTCGGTGGCAGCAGTAACATCCTCAGCCTTGTCACCCTCGGGCGTCAGCCGGACGTCATCTTCAGTGTCCGGTTGGCCGTCGGGTCCGACGGAATAGAGTTTGTAAGGTGGACCGCTTTTGTTCTCGTCGGCGGTGCGATCCACAACTTCGTAGCGCACTTTATGACCCCATGGATCCTCGAGAGGAGTTCCGGGTTTGATGTAAGGTCCTTTCCACTTTTCGCCCAGTCGTGGGTTTTCGTAATTGGGTTTCGCGACGAGCGCGTTGAGTCCGCCATCTTGTTCGCTGGGGTAGCGTCCCAAATTGAGACGATAGGTGTCCAGTGCCGTAGCGACCTGACTGAGGAGGAGCTTCGTCGTGTTCTTTTCCGCGCCTTCCTGCTGTGGCAGCACAAACACGACCAAAGCCGAAGCCAGCAGCAAGATAATCACAATGACCAAGAGAATTTCGATCAACGTGAATCCCGCCATTCCAGCTCTTTTTTGCGTGGTGAATGAATAATTGCGAATCATCATACAGTTTTCTTCTATTGCCTAGCCATTCTAAACAGACGGCCATTGGCGTTTTATCATTCAAACGAATCTGTGCCAATCTCTTTCCCCGGTTTTTTCTGGCCGAAGTCGCAAAGGTTAACTTTCACTTGGCAATCGCAGGACAAGTTCTGCGGCGCGAGGAAATGCGGCATTTATGCTGCAGAGCGTCGGCGAATTCGAATCATTCTGAAGCCGCCAAGCTGCGCCGCAGTTTACATTTCTGCAGGTTAGAAAACCCTGCGCGAACTCAGTGCTTCCCCAACGAACTCGCCATTGTGAAGATTGGCAGCAACAGGCCCAACGCCATGAAGCCAATCCCTGCGGCCACGACACAGAGAATGACTGGCTCAATGAGGCGCACGGCTTGATCGACCTGCCGATTGGTGCGGCGCTCGACCGTGTCCGCGATTTGAAGCAGCACTTTGTCCAGCTTGTTCGATTCTTCAGCAACGG
The DNA here is from genome assembly GCA_016871515.1 of Verrucomicrobiota bacterium. Classification (GTDB taxonomy): domain Bacteria; phylum Verrucomicrobiota; class Verrucomicrobiia; order Limisphaerales; family SIBE01; genus SIBE01. The sequence continues at coordinate 3,277 of VHDE01000076.1, read as the reverse complement.
TAATCATGGCGAGGATTTGGTCGGGAACCAATCCGCCAACACCCAGCGGCGCAGACAACGATTTGCCTTCGCGGATGCTTTCCGTTGCATCGGCAATACGCTCGGCCATCAGCGCTGAGCCAGTCGCGCCTTCGCTGATTTTCAACGCTTGGAGCATCGGCACCCCATTGGCCAGCATTGTCCCCAAAATCCGGCAAAATCGAGTAATCGCTATCATTTTGAACGCCGTTCCAACCACGGGAATTTTTAGCCGCACTTTCTCGATCAGACGCTGGCTTCCACGGCTGCTCGTGCGTGACCAAAAGAACGCCGGAACCACGCCCAACCCCACGAGCAGCCAAGGCCAATAACCTCGCACGGCGCGGCTCATGCCAAAAAGGATTTCTGTAGGCAAAGGCTTTTGTGAATTGCCAAGCAGCGGTTCGAATTTCGGCACAAAGAAAATAAGCGCCGCAATCATCACGGTTGTCCCGAGCAATGTCAGAAGCGCCGGATAAATCATGGCACCGAATACCTTGGCGCGGAGTTCGTCCAGCCGTTCGAGGAATTCGGAGAGACTTCGCAAAACTTGTTCGAGAAAGGCGGCGCGTTCACCGGCCTGGACCATTGCGGTGTGCAAAACCGGAAACACTTCGGGGAACTCGCGCATGGCCTCCGTCAGCGATTTGCCATCTGCCACGGAGGATCGAATCTCCTTTAACAGGGCGGCCAAGCGAGGATTCACCGTGGACCGAATCAGCGAATCGAGCGATCGCAACAACGGCACGCCCGAGCCGATCAAATCCGCGAGTTGCCCATACATGATCCCGACGTCACGCGTTCGGACACGCCGCCGGGTAGTCTTCTGATCCTTCGAGCGAGCGCCGCCGCTTCCAATCACGGAAACGGGAAGGAGATTCTTTTCCTCCAGAATTCTTAGAACAGCCGATTCACTATCGGCTTGAAGAACGCCAATTACTTTTTCCCCGGCTTCAGTGCGCGCGGTGTATCGAAACTCGGTCATCCCTGCGAAGAATAACTAAATAACTAAACCGCGCACAAACGCCAATAGACACGAATCGTAATTCGCTCGCGGTTGGCGAGCCCGAATTCGTGTTTATTTGTGTCCATTCGTGGTTCCGACATTCTGCGGTCCATCAGATTGCGGTGCACTTGAGGACCTCGTCGATGCGCGTGGTTCCGTCTCGCACCTTGAGCCAGCCATCTTCGCGCAGAAGCCGCATTCCCACCTGGCGCGCCGCTGCGATGATTTCGGGGGATGGAGCGCGTTCCATAATCTTGTTCGAAATCGCGTCGTTCATCACCATCAACTCGAACAACCCCGAACGGCCACGGAACCCGGTCTTGCGACAATGATCGCATCCCGTTCCACGGCGCAGCATTTCGTCTGGCTCAAGCGCAAAATCGGGCGGAACTTCGTTCGGTTCGGGCCGATAATCGGCCTGGCACTTCGAACACGTTTTTCGGACCAGGCGTTGCGCCATCGACCCAATCAGCGTGCTGCTGACCAGATAAGGCTCGACTCCCATGTCGATGAGGCGCATGGGCGCGGACGCGGCGTCATTTGTATGCAACGTCGATAAGACCAAGTGCCCTGTCAACGAAGCTTGGATGGCGGCCCGCGCCGTTTCCAAGTCGCGAATTTCCCCAATCATCACGACATCCGGATCGTGGCGGAGAATCGCACGCAAACCGCGTTCGAACGTCATTCCCACTTTGTGATCGACAGGGATTTGGTTGACGCCCTGGAGATGATATTCGACCGGGTCCTCAACGGTTAAAACTTTGATATCGCCGCCGACGATCGCGTTGAGTGCGGCGTATAAGGTGGTGGTCTTGCCGCTGCCAGTGGGACCTGTGACGAGGATGATCCCATGCGGGCGATCAATCAGCCCTTTGAACCGCTGATGTGTTTCCGCATCCATGCCCAGTTCCTGCAACGTAAAGAGCACGTTCGCCTTGTCTAAGAGGCGCATGACAATCCCTTCGCCGAAGAGCATTGGGATGACACTCACGCGGACATCGATCTGGCGTCCGCCGACCTGGAACTTAATGCGGCCATCCTGTGGAACTCGCCGTTCGGCGATGTTCAGGTTCGCCAGAATTTTGATGCGACTGATGATGGCGGACTGAAACCGGTGCATCCGTGAGGGAATGGAGGCCTCCTGCAGGATGCCGTCGATGCGGTAACGAATCGACAACTGATGCTCGTAAGGTTCGATGTGAATGTCACTGGCTCGCTCGTTCACCGCTTCGAGAATGATTTCATTGACCAATTTGATGACGCTGGCCTCCTGCGCCATTTCCAGAAGGTCCTCACCGGTCTCTCCGATTCCCGTGATCAAATCGAAATCATCTGCGCCGACCAATTCGTCCAGCGTATCTCCACCAAGGCCGTAATGGGTCTTGATTACCTTTTCGATTTCCTCCCTCGGCGCCAGGACCGGTTGAATGCTCAACCCGGTCAACAAACGAATATCATCAAAAGCATAGAGATCAAAGGCGTCGCTCGTCGCAACGTTCAGAGTTCCATTTTGCCGCGAAACCGGAACGAGCCGTTTGCGATAAACGATCTTCGGCGGCAAAGCCCGCAGCGTCTCCGCATCGATCCTGGCGTCGGCCAGACTGACCAACGGCAGGCGCAGTTCGGTGGACATGACTTCGAGCAATTGCCGCTCAGTCAAGAAACCTAGTTGAACGATGGCTCGATCCAGACGCAATCCTTCGGCCTGTTGCAACGCGTTGGCCTCATCCAGCTGCGCGGCGGTCAGCATGCCTTTGTCGAGCAATATTTTCGGGATGATCATAATGTCTCACTCGCGACCCGGTTTTGCGCAGAGCAGGAGATCGGCCGACCCAGAGCGTTTATTAAATCCGAGACGACAAGAACCCGCCGTGCGACAGCAAGCAACGCGAATGCCCGGTTAATCATCATCAGAAAGTTAGTTGCCATCAAGAGCCTTAGACTGGCATCAGAGGAAGGTCATTCGATAAATCGTGGCCCTTCATTTGTCTGACACCGCTCATTGTCTTCTACCCCTTATCGGAGAGCGTGTCCAGAATTGATCCTCGCTGCCTCGCTCAGGACGCGTCTTTTCTGTTTCATAAGTCGAGCACGCTCGGCAATTTGGGGTGAATGAGCGCATGGAATCGTTCGCGTCCGCCATGAGCGGATTTGAACCGGCTTTGAAAGGTGCCGGTGTTGCATTTGGATTTGGGATTGTTCTTTCGCGCGCGATTGACCGCAGCGTTGGCAAAGCTGCGGACGATGCGTCGA
>VHDE01000075.1 GCA_016871515.1 Verrucomicrobiota bacterium | reverse complement strand
CGGAGTAGGCGGTCAAGCCACTGACGTTCACGCTCACCGGCCCATAAGTCGCACCCACGGGCACAACGACGATGAGGCTCGTCGTTGTCGCGGCGGTCACCATTGCCTTCGCCCCGCCGAAAAAGACCGTGTTGTTCACAGTCGTGGCGCTGAAGTTCGAACCGGTGATGGTGACGGACGAGCCCACGGTCCCCGACGCCGGAGTGATAGCGGTGATAACCGGCGGCGACTGGGCCAGGAGCTGCGACGGCAGGGCGGCGAGGAGAACAGTCCAGAGCGAGACCGCGCGAAGCGCGTGGCAGAGACGTTGCCACAGCGTGGTGCTGGTAAGGACGCGTTCCACCGCCTGCCTACCGAAGCTACGGCGCAGGCAGGCGTCCCTGACTTCCCCTCGCGACACTCGTTGACCCGAAGACGGACGGCGGGAGAACCAGCGACTCGGTGTTTCCATCGCGTGATTCTCGGCTATTCCGGCGTCATCGGGAGAGAAGTGGGACGCGGTGGAACGCGTCCTTACGCATTGGCCGCAACAGAGCGCAACAGGCGCAACGGAAACGCGTTTATTCTTTGTGATCTTTGCGTTCTTTGCGGTTAACCCCTCCACCGGCTTCAACGCAGAGAGGTTTGGCCACAGAGAGCGCAGAGAACACAGAGAAGGCTGCGACGAATCAGAGCAATCAGGGCTGGGGATAAGACGGGGTTGTTGACGCGCCGCAGGTTGGCAGATAGCGTGGCCGTAGTGAAGACGACGATGGACATTGACGAGATGGTGTTGCGCCAGGCCGAAAAGCAGGCGCAGCAGGCGGGCAAACCATTGGCCACAGTCGTGGAGGAAGCATTGCGCGCGAGCCTGGGAATCGCCGCGTCGGTCGAGCCCGCGTCGCCCGTGGCGACGACCGAGCCGGGTCCGGGTCTGGAAGAAGATGATCCGTTCTTTCACGCCTTGGAGGAAATCCGCGAACACGGTCGCTTGGCCGCCCTGCACAGGCAGGTCACTCTTCGGTAAACCGTCGCGTTTCTGCTGGACACCAACGTGGTGAGCGAGTTGGTGAAACGCGCGCCGCATCCCCAGATACTGGCTCGATTCCAAACGGAGCGAGCCGAAGGTTTGTTCATTAATGCCGTGGTTGTTTTTGAATTGCGTTTCGGCGCAGCCCGCTCGGCCAACCCGGCTACATTGCGGGCCAGAATTCAGCGCCAGGTGCTTGCCCGGTTTACTGTCCTCCCGTTCGAGATGGACGACGCCCTGGCCGCCGCCGATCTCCTGGCGACGCAAGCCGGGGCGGGCCGGAACCTCGCTGTGCAAGACATTTTGTTGGCCGGCACCGCGTACCACCGGAGCCTGTCGCTCGTGACCCGCAACGTGCGGCATTTCGATGGCATCACCGGTTTGAAGGTCGAGAACTGGTTCGAGCCGCCACCCCAACCGCCCGCTACTCAGGAGTAGGCGAGGCGAGACGCGGCTGCAGGGCAAGGTCTTGAGGTTTTGGATCGAGTTGGCGTCCGGTGGGAATTCACAATCAGCCCGGTGTCGTTTTCGCAGAAGACCAAACTTGCGCCTGGCCGCCATCAGGGAGAGAGTTCCCAGGATGAGCGCGCCACAACTCATCAAGGCCGCCCTAACCGCTAGGCGCACCTTGCTGAAATCAACGACGTTGTTGTCGGGCGTGGCGCTGAAGTTCGAGCCGGTGATGGTGACCGCTGAACCGGCGCTGCCGGATGTCGGGGTGATCGAGCTAATGACCGGCGGCGATTGGGCCACGACGCTCCCGGGTAGTGCGACCATGAGAGCGGTCCAGAGCGAAGCCGCGAGGAGTGGAATGCCGAGCGGCCGCCAGAGAGCATGGAGGATGCAGGCTGGCCGCGAAAGAGCGCAAAAGGCGCTAGGGAAAAAGCGGGGCTGTTGACGCGCCGCAGGGTGGCAGATAACGTCGCCACAGTGAAAACCACGGTGGATATTGACGAGACAGTGTTGCGCCAGGCCGAAAAGCAGGCGGAGCAGGCGGGCAAGCCCTTGGCCACACTCGTGGAGGAAGCGTTGCGCGCCAGCCTGGGAATGGCCACGCCCGCAAAATGCGCGCGCCGCCGCCTCCAGCGGATGCCGGACGGAACTTACTTCAATCCGAATGGCATCCCGAATGACGACCCGATTTTCAAGATTCTGGAGGGCATCGAAGCAGAACGGCATCGGACGCCGGGTCCGCCCTCGCCCGATTTCAGTTAGCGCATGTTCTCGCTCGACACGAATGTCCTGAGCGAGTTGATGCGGCTCTACCCCAATCCCCACGTTGAAGCGCGGTTCGAGTCGGTGCAGTAGGGACTGTTTACGTCGGCGATCTGCATCGAGGAAATCCGTTATGGCGCAAAAATCGGCCCGCCGGGCAACCGGCTGTGGGAGCGGGCGGAAGCGGAAGTGTTGCCTTTCGTGACGGTGGCAGTCTTCGACGAAGCGATGGCTCGGTTGGCTGGCGATATGCGCGCTGAATGGAAGGAACGAGGAAGACCGATCGGCTACCGCGACGGGCTGCTTGCCGCCACGGCCAAGGCGCTGGATTTGATTCTCGTGACGCGAAACGTGCGCCACTTCAACCATGCGACCGGGGCGCGGGTGGAGAACTGGTTCGAGTCGCCGCCCCAAGCGCCCTCTGCTCAGGAATAAACGCGGCGCGGTCATGCTCAGCAAAGCCAGCAAAGCCGAACAAGCGGCAAACACACTGAGGAACAAGAGTCGCAGAAACTTTTTCATTGGCTCGATCGAGGATAAACCGACCGCCTGTGCTCTCAAGTTTGCCGTTTTCATGCGGAGCAACTAATGTTCAGATCATGAGCACCAAGGCCGAAGCTGTATTGGAACAGTTCAAAAGTTTGCGGCGTGCGGAACAGCTTGCCGTGTATGAAGTCATCGCTCGCAGCGTAGTTCCAGAGGACTACGGGCCGTTGTCGGACGATGACCTGACGGCCATCGCTGCGGAAACGTTTGGCCTGCTCGACGAGGAGGATCTGCTGTTTTCATAAGGGCCGCATAGAGTTGAATGAGTTGTGTCTAAAGCTTGTGTCGTCAACGTCCGGATCCCGCCCGAACAGGAGCGGCGATTGAGTCGTCTGGCGCGGCGGCTCGGTCGCACTTTGGACGACACGAGCGCTTTGCTGGTCGAGGAAGGCCTCCGCCGCGCCGAGTTTGCCCTGATCGATTTTCGTCATTCGCCCGCCGGGCGGCAAGGATTGAGCGCCCGTCACACGGTTCATGGTCCCGGTGCGTGTTGCGAAAATATCGAGGCTTCCCTTGAGCCAGCGCACTCCAAGACGCTGTCGCGCCGGCGCAGACCCTAAGAAGCATTGGGTAAACGGCGCCTTCGTTCTCTTCGTTGGCTTCTGTTAGCGGTGTTAGCAGTGGCGAGCCTGCCGTTCTCATGTGGAGCAATTTAGCCGCGATTTGCGGTGAGAATGGATGACATTCGAGATTCTGGCAGCGGAAACGAGCCCGGCTTCAATGAGTGGTGTGGCCGGAACATTGAATCGACGAATTGGCTACGGACTGACCTGTTGGTGTTCGTTGTGTTCTTGCGCGGCCAATTCTGAATTTGCCTGACCAACGTTGAGCAAAACCAAGGACCTGATTCTTCAGCCATAAAAACGATAGACGTCCAACTACCTATTAATACGTTTGGCCCGGGCTAACTTGCACGAAATGGCCTGGCGAACTTCAGAGGCCAAGGTGATCGCTTCCCCGCTGACCTGCAGCTTGGTTTCCAGCCCATGCAAAATGCGGAACTCATTCATACAATGATGGATAGGAAATGAGATCTTTCAAAATTTTACAAAATTTGAACGGACCGAAATTTCAGATTGCCAAAGTTTTAGGGGTGCTCCACTATTTAAGGTTAATTTCTTTCCCTATGAGCACCAAGCGCGATGACCGATTGACATCGGAGCAGTGTTGGCTAGGACAGGCAGAGAGATTGACGGAGCTTCGAGACCATTACCATGCCGTGCTGACCAGCATGCTCCTGGCCCGCGGAGCGACTTATACCGAGGCCTCCGATTTGTTGGCCGATCTCTGGGGTGATTGCGTTTCTGATGACGGCGAGAAGCCGTCCCTCCTGGAGCGGTTTAGTGGCAAATGTCCCATTAAGAGCTGGTTGATCACGGTCGCAACCAATCGTCTTTTCGATCTCAAAAGACGCCAGAGGCTGCGAAGAGTCATCGCTCCCTCGCTGGATGATTCGTTGGAGGATGGCTCAGCGATGCTGGACATTTGCGAGTGCGAGGCTGGCGCCAAAGACGAAGCAATCGCTAGTTTACTCCAAGAGAGTTTGGAAAAGGCGTTTTCACTTTGCCCGACGGAAGTCTTGTTAATGCTCCATTTGATTCACCTGCACGGGCTGACGCAACGAGAGATTGCGCGCATGTGGGGATGGCACGAGTCAAAAGTAAGTCGTCACTTGGCCAATGCCATGGAACAGATTGAAGCAACGACCTTGCAGTTAATGAGCCAGGCAGACCCATGGATGCAACTCACGTGGCAAGATTTTGTGGACCTTTGCGAGACTCATCGGATTGGCTTTTTCTAGGTTCTTCGCTGTTTTCTGGTAAGGACCGATTCCACTCGGTCCCCATTTTTTCCCTTGCGGCACACCGCCGGATAGAAAAGGAGGCTAGGCTATGGCAACGGCAGCAGGGATCGCGGGTTTTGACGATGACATTGGGTGGATGACTGACGCGGATAGGAAATCAGGGGACCAAGTGGAATCGGTCCTTACCAGCGGGTGGAAAAAGCGAAGAATTTGGAATCTCCAATCTTCGCGTCCTTTGCGATCATCTGTTTAATCACAAGCGGATTTGCGCTCTCCACAGAGAATCCGAATGTGCGCAAGACTGGCGCCTGCTTCGGATATCGCTCAAAAAAGGTTGCAAGTTTGAAAGACTGGTGCGTCACACGTACTGAGCGTTTACATGGTGGATACCTTTAAAATTCTCACTGCGTTCCTGGATAAGTTCGCGGTCGAGGCAGAAGGAAATACCCCAGTGGAACCGACCGAAGAGATCAAGAGGAAATTGGGGGCATTTGCAAAAGGGGAATTGCCTGAAGCGGAACGCGAGGAGTTGATCGCGCTGTTAAAAGCGAACCCACATTGGGTTTCGTTCCTCGCGGATCAAGCCAAAATGCTCAGAAGCAGCGATGAGACCGATGCGAACGGGACAGGCGCTTCCACATGAGCAATCGCACTCACATGAACATCATCCCGGACCAGCGCTTTGCGGATTTGCGCACAACCCTGTCCGAGCGTTTGGCGCGCGTGGCCGCCAGCGTGAATGCCGACAATTTTCGCGGTTTGCTGGATGGGCTTATGCAAGAGACATTGCGACGCGGCTTTGCCGAAGCCAATGCGCACGAGGGCACGGTGTGGCTGTTGGACCGGGAGGAAGAGCATGTGGTGCCGGCTTTCAATACAGGTCCGGAAGCCGATAAAATCGTGGGCCAGTTCAAACAGCCGCTCACGAGCGGATTAATCTGCATGGTGTTTGCGAGCGAACAGCCCTTTGTAGAAAACTTTGTCTATAAGAATTCGCGCCAGAGCAAACTCCTCGATTCCAAGCTGGGGGTTCAAACCTTCGCCCTAATTGCGGCCACTTTTTATTTTTTGAACGCCTGTCGCGGAGTGATTTCATGCGTTCAACTCAGAACGGCTGCCGCAATATCGGACCCGCCTGGCTTTACGCCCGAACATCTTGTCAGCGTCCAACGCACAACGGCGGTTTTCTCGCGGTTATTTGAGTTTAGCTTGCTCAGCCAGACGATTGGCTGGAGCGGACATCGATGATTTGATCAGCGTGAGCCGTGTTTATGCAACTGAAGCAACCTCCCGAAGAACCTGCGACGGCGCGCGGACATTCCTGTCCGCAGCAAGGGCGGTGAGCACCTGGCTTTCCATCAAAGACGAGCGCGAATGCCTCGCGCAAGGCACAGGCAAGGGAATTCAGATTGCGGTTCTGGATTCGGCAATCGAAACAGACAATTCGCAAGTCCGGGGCTTAACCCTCCGAGATGATCTGGCCATCGTTGAAGATGGGTTTCAGATTCTCACCGTCGAAGGCGGAGGTCGCGACGTGTTCGGCCATGGCACAGCCGTCTGCGATATTATTCACAGGATTGTTCCCGAAGCGGAGATCGGCAGTTTTCGGGTTTTGGGCGAACACTTGAGATCAAGGACGGTGATCATTCGAGAAGGTGCGTGCCAAGCGCTTGACCGAGGCTGCCATATTCTCAACTGCAGTTTTGGATGCGGTCGGGAAGAGCATGTATTGCAGTACAAGGACTGGATCGACGAGGCTTACGCAAAGGGACGCCACATCGTAGCAGCCTGCAACAATCAAGACTTTACGAAGCGCGAATGGCCGGGGCATTTCCCTTCGGTTATCACGGTCAACTTTATCCAGACGGCAAATCCGGAGGCTATTTGTTATCGATCGGGTCACCTTGTCGAATTCGGAGCCCGAGGCGAGGACATTGAAGTGGCCTGGCTGCGCGGAGACGTCAAGAGAGTGACGGGAAGCAGCTTCGCGACGCCACATGTAGCTGGTTTGTTGGCCCGGCTGCTCTCCGTATGTCCCGACTTGCCACCGCTCGAAGCCAAGGCGCTGCTGCGTCAGTTAGCTAATCCCTGCCCAAACGGCGCGTTGCGGTAAGCAGAACGGAATTATGCGTGCTTTGACAACGATTCGTAACGGACTGCAACTGGACGGCCTGAATGGCGTCAGGTCTTGGGGTGAGGTGACGGAGTCCGCGCAGTCACCGCCTTGGGGTCCGAGACACCGCATGCTCTGGAAATTCCCGTATCTCCTGGTGCAGGGGAGACAGGCGAGACGCGCTGTCCTGCCAGTGGCTTCGGGGTCGGTTTCACGCCAAAGCGGTGACTGCACAGACTCCGTCACCGCACTCCAAGACGCTGGCGCGACGTGGGATGCTCTAATCGGTTCGGAACGCAAGGGACAAAGATGAAGGCTAATGCTGATTTGGTTTTGCTCGCGATCAGCTTGCTGGCGCTGATGCCGCAAGTTCTGGCTCAGTCGTCAGGGTCCGCAGTAAAACCAACCGTCGTGCTCACGATTGAAGGCACGGTGGAGTTCATGAAGGCGGGAACGGCCGCCTGGATTTCTGCGCGAACAAATCAAGTGTTGATGATTGGCGATCGTTTGCGCACCGGCGACAAGAGTCGCGCTACTGTGCGGCTGAGCGACTTGAGCGTTTTGCGGCTGGCCGAATCTACCGCCATCGAGATTGAGCCGCCCACGCGCGGACGAAACAAACCTAACCTCAAAGTCGAGGTCGGGTCGGGATTTTTCCATAGCCGCGACAGGCCGCAAGAAAAACAGATTCGAACCCCGCTCGTGTCTGTTGCGATACGAGGGACCGAATTCCATTTGTTCGTCGCTCAAAACGGCCGGACGGTGCTCACATTGATTGACGGCGAAGTTGATTTGCAAAATGAGCTCGGCCAACTGCCATTAACGAGAGGCGAACAGGGCACGGTTGAACCCAATCAAGCGCCGCAAGGCAGCCCAGCCATTGACGCGATTAATATCATTCAATGGGTTCTTTACTATCCCGGCATTCTTGATCTGGGGGAACTCGGATTAAAGACTTCGGACGATCCGAGAGTTAGCGAGTCGCTCGCCGCGTATGAACAAGGAGATTTGGTGCGAGCGATTTCGCTTTATCCGACCAATCGAATCGCACCTTCAGTAGAGGAGAAACTTTACTCCGCAGCGCTTCAACTAGCTGTGGGACAGGTTACGGAAACAGAGAGCCGGCTCGACGAGTTGAATAGAGCTGGTGAGCGCAGGGCTGGTTTCACGGAAGCCATACAAAAGGTTATTGCAGCGGTGAAATTCCAAGCTTTCACTGGCACAAAGGCTCCGGCGACGGCCACGGAATGGCTGGCCGAATCGTACTACCAGCAGTCGCGCGCCCATCTCGAAGAAGCACTAAGAGCAGCGCGAAAAGCAACGGAAACAGCCCCGCAGTTCGGTTTCGCCTGGGCTCGGCTTGCCGAAATGGAATTCAGCTTTGGTCGGACTGCCGAAACTTTGGCTGCGCTGGAGAAGGGCTTGCAACGGTCGCCGCGGAATCCACGAGCGATCGCTCTGAAGGGCTTTCTTTTCGCTGCGCAAAATAAGATCGATGACGCGATTCGCTCGTTCGACCAAGCCATTAGCATTGACGGGTCTTTGGGCATTGCCTGGCTCGGACGTGGTCTTTGCCGAATTCGCCGCGGAGATTCCGAAGGGGGCCGCCTGGACTTACAAGCGGCCGCTGCTCTCGAACCTCATCGGGCCGTTTCGCGAAGTTACTTAGGCAAAGCCTTTGCCAATGCCAATGACACCGCCAGTGCGATGAAGGAGTTGGGACTTGCAAAGCAACTGGATCCGAACGATCCAACGTCGTGGCTTTATTCCGCGTTACTCCGGCAAACCGAGAACGACATCAACAACGCGGTAGCCGACCTGGAGAAGTCTCAAGAATTGAACAATAACCGGCGTGTCCATCGCTCCGCACTTCTCCTGGACCAAGATCGAGCCGTTCGAAGTGCAAACCTGGCCGGTGTGTATCGAGACGCGGGCATGTTCGATGTTAGTGTCCGCGAAGCTGTACGCGCGGTGAACATCGATTACGCGAACTATTCCGCCCATCTGTTTCTGGCTAACAGCTATGATGCGTTGCGAGATCCGCGCCAAATCAATCTGCGTTACGAAACGCCCTGGCTCAGCGAATTTCTCCTGGCCAACCTTCTTGCGCCTGTTGGCGGCAGCAGTCTTTCGCCGCACGTCTCTCAACAGGAATACTCGAAGCTATTGGAACGTGATCGGTTTGGCATCGTCTCCAGCACGGAATATTTTAGTGAAGGGGATTGGATTCAATCCGCTGCTCAATTCGGAACCTTTGGCAATAGCAGCTACGCACTGGACGCGCTTTATCGGACGGAAACCGGCCATCGTGCGAACAATGATCTTTCTCAGCTCACCCTTTCGGCGAAGCTCAAACAGCAGATTACACCATCAGACAGCATCTATTTCCAGACGATCTATTACGGCTTTGAATCTGGTGATGTAGCCCAATATTACAACCAGAGAAGCGCGCATCGGGCCTTGCGAGTCGAGGAGAACCAGGAACCGATAGTGCTCGCCGGTTATCATCATGAATGGCGTCCGGGCGTGCATACGCTGCTTCTGGTCGGCCGATTGCATGACGACTTCAAGGTATCAGACCCGGACCAATCGGCGCTCGTGCTGAACAAGAATCTCGCAGGCCGAGTGACGGGTGTCTCTGTCTTGCCATCACGATTGACCTATCGAAGCGAGTTCGAGGCCTGGACGACCGAGCTGCAGCAAATCTGGCAACAGGACCGAAACGCGCTCGTTCTGGGTGGACGTTATCAGGCCGGCGATTTCGACAGTCAAAGCAACTTTGAGAAATCGACCATCCATTCCGATCTCGAACGTCTCAGTTTTTATGGCTACGATCACTGGAGATTAGTCGAACCATTCTGGCTGACGTTTGGTTTAACCTATGATCGTCTCACCTTCCCAGCGAATCATCGCAATGCGCCGCTGAGCGGCGTCGAAGAACGGGAAGACCGGGTTTCACCAAAGGTTGGCTTCATCTGGACGCCGCTAACCAAAACAACCCTGCGGGGGAGCTACACGCGTTCGCTCGGTGGTGTCAGTTATGATCAAAGCTTTCGCCTCGAACCGGTCCAAGTGGCGGGATTCAATCAAGCCTACCGAAATCTCATCCCCGAATCCGTCGTTGGGTCGCTGGCTGGCGCAAGTTTTGAAACCTGGGGATTGGCTTGGGACCAGAAATTCGCGACGGGCACTTATGTCGGCGTCGAAGCGGAGTTATTGAAGTCGGACGCGGACCGGCAACTCGGGGTTATCGCGGCGGTTGGATTTCCTCCGGTCATCTCCGCTTCGACCACGACACAAAAACTCGATTATTCGGAACGGAATCTCGTCATTACGCTTAATCAATTGGTTGGAAAAAGCTGGTCGTTCGGCGCGCGCTACCGTTTGAGCGATTCGCGGCTAACGGCGGATTTTCCTGAAATCCCACGCGCTCTGAGCGCGGCGTCTCATTCCGAACAAGAGGCAACTCTGCACCAAGTCAGCCTCACTTCCTTGTATCATCATCCCAAGGGTTTGTTTGGCCTGGCTGAGGCGCTTTGGTCGCAGCAATCGAACCGAGGTTATTCGCCGAATCGTTCCGGGGATGATTTCTGGCAGTTCAATGTTTACGCCGGCTACCGCTTTTATCACAGACATGCCGAGCTGCGCCTGGGGCTGCTCAATGTGGCGGATCAAGATTACCGGCTCAATCCCCTGAACCTCTATCGCGAGCTGCCGCGCGAACGGACGTTCACAGCGAGTCTGAGATTAAGTTTTTGAATTAACGATCAGACTTTTATCGCCTGTGAAATATCGGTGCGCCTTTGCGTTTTCCCCACCCGCAGCGCAGACTGCCCAGTCTGGCGTATCGCAGGATGCCATCCTGCAGCGTTGCGGTTGCTCGCGTGTGCGGGTCACCCTCCCGATTGGCAATCGGCGAAACAGCAGACTGGGCAGTCTGCGCTACGGACCAATTTAGACAAGGGCTCGGCGGTATGACGACCCACAACACAGGCTTGAAAAAACGGCGGCGCGCGAGCATATCGTTTCTGTTCACGTTGACCGAGACTCTGAAAACGAAATCGTGCGCGCGCTGGCTGGCTGATGGCGCGGGCGCTTTGATCGCCGTCGCGTTAGGAGCAGCCCTTCTTTATGCGCCGTTCGGCAACGGAATTACCCACCTGAGCTACGATCTGCTCTTTGCGCTTCCACGCTCGGTGGCGCCACCCGATGAAGTTGTCATGGTTTATCTCGATGAGAATGCTTACAAAGACTTGAAGCAACCGTTCAATCAGCCTTGGGACCGCGCCCTGCATGCGCGGCTTCTGGAACGTTTGGCAATCGACCAAGCCAAAGCTGTTGTATTCGATATCGTTTTCAGCGATCCGGGACCAGACGAGAAACGGCGTGCGGACGATTATATGGCGGCGGCGATGAAGACGAACGGCCGCGTTGTATTGGGAGCCGATTACAAGAAGATTGGAGCGATGGATTCGCTCGTCAAACCCTGGGACCGCTTTCGCGAAGCAGCAGCAGCTTGGGGCGTGGTTCAAATACCTCACGCCGCCGGTTTTGTTATTCGGGAGCATGCGGATTTCGCTATTCACCAACAATCACTCGGCGCAGAGAACCTGCAAAGTCTGGCTTGGGCGGCGGCTCAACTGGTGGGAGCGGAGGGCACTAGGATGGGGAGTCCGGGAGCCGCGCAACGATGGCTCAATTACTATGGGCCGCCGGGAACTTTCGAAGGCCGCAGTTATCATCAAGCACTCTATGAAGACGGAGTTCCGCCTGGGTTTTTCCGAGACAAAGTCGTCTTCATCGGCCAGCGGCTTTTGACGGGTTTTCCCGGGGAAGGAAAGGATGAGTTCGGCACCGTTTATACGCGGTGGAGCAACGAAGTTTCGCCAGGAGTCGAGATTCATGCGACCGCGTTTGTCAACTTGTTGCGGCAGGATTGGCTGACGCGATTGCCAAAGGCTGCGGAGTTTGCGCTCATCATGCTAACCGCATTCGCCTTTGGCATCGGCCTCATTTTAGCGCGGCCCTGGTGGGCCACCGCGTGGGCCTGCGCCGGCGCATTGCTGACATTAGCCATCGCGTGGATTTTATTTCGCTTTTATTTGCTTTGGTTCGCCTGGCTGATCGTTGTCCTTCAGATTGGCGTCGCTTTGTTCTGGTCGATTCTTTCCAATTCGATGCGGTTATATGTGGACAAACGGTTGCTCGAACAATCGCTGCAATATCACCTTTCCCCGTCGCGAATTGAGCAACTCCTCGAAAATCCCGATCTCCTAAAGCGCGGTGGCAAGCAGCAGCAAGTGAGCATCCTTTTCAGCGACATCGCAGACTTTTCGAAGCTGGCGCAAACATTGGATCCAGATGATCTGTTCAATCTCCTCAACCAGTATTTTGATGCCGCACTGAAAGGAATTCATGAGCGCGACGGCACGGTCGTGCAACTGATTGGCGACGCAATTCTGGCAGTGTGGAATGCGCCGGTGGAACAGGCGGATCACGCCGCTCGAGCCTGCCACGCCGCGGTCGAGCTGAATGAGCAGCTGTTCCGTTTCGATGCTAAGCAAGATCGCCTGCCGATGCGCACGAGGGTTGGAATTCACACTGGCATGGCCACGGTAGGAAATCTCGGCAGCACAAAGCGGTTTGATTTCGCGACCATCGGCGAAAGCGTCAATTTGGCCTCGCGCTTGGAAGGCCTGAACAAGCATCTGCGCACTGAAATACTCGCGACACGTGCGGCTCAAAAGTCTGTGGACGGCGAATTGCTCTGCCGTCCGGTGGGTTACTTTCAGTTCAAAGGTTTCGGACAACCGATTGAAGTTCACGAACTGCTTGGTCCTTTGGACCCGGAACATGTTGCAAAGACGCAAACGTGGCGAGAAGCCTTCGGCGAAGGACTGAAGCAGTTTCATCGAAAGCAGTTCGCTACGGCCGAACAGAAATTCCGGCTGGCGATCAAGCTGCGGCAGGAAACGGAGCGATCTTCATTGGCCGGAGGAGCGATTCCATCCGAGGATGGTCCCTCGAGCTTCTATCTCGCCAGGATTGAAGAGTTCAAGAGCGATCCCCCATCCGATCATTGGCGTGGCGAGATCGAGATGAAAGAGAAATGATTTCAGTGCGTTCGGAACGCGCAACTTGGCGGATAGTGATCGCTGCGCAAAACATTCGAAACATTCGAGCTTCGGGTTGAATTCTGGATTGGAATGTAATAATCCTGAGCGCACTGATTTTGAATTCCCTTTGCGCTCCACACATTCTTTACGTTCATAACAGCGCCGATATTTATGGCGCGAGCCGGTCACTGCTGAGGTTGCTGCCGCGGATTCGGGAACGTGGATATGCTCCTCACGTTCTCTTGCCTGAAGAGGGGCCCCTCAAGGATCGGATTGTGGCGCTCGGTGTCGAAGTGATTGTAGATTCGCGGCTGACTGTGATCAATCGGTCGATCTTCTATTCGCCAAAGCTGCCGCTGTTTCTTTTGCGCTTTCCCATTTCGGTGTTTTGGCTTTGTCGTTTAATTGCGAACAGGCGGGTGGCACTCGTGCACACGAACACAGGGGTGATACCGGGGCCTGCGCTCGCGGCCAAGCTGGCCCGTGTCCCGCATATCTGGCATGTGCGCGATAGTTTCCTCGAGTTTCGATCTCTCTGGAATTCTTATCGCCGTTACATCACGGGCCTTTCGGCCAAGGTCATTTCGGTCTCGAATCCAATTGCGGCACAGTTCAACGGCGCGCCCAATGTCACGGTCATCCACAATGGAATTCCGCTGGACGAATTTCCGCATGATCCGTCAGAAATGCGATCGCGGTTTCGCGAGACCTGCCAGCTCGGCAATGACTTGGTGGTCGGTTGCGTCGGGCGAATCAAGTTTGTGCGCAAAGGGCAGGAGAATCTATTGCGTGCGGCCTCGATTCTGAAGCGGCGCGGGATTTCGGCCAAATATGTCATTGTCGGCTCGCCATCGCCAGGAAGCGAAGATCATTTGCCTCGACTTCAGCAGATGATTCAGGATTTGAATTTGCAAGATGATGTGATCTTGACTGGTGAACTGGCGGATACGCGGCCCGCGTATGCAGGGCTGGATGTTTTTGTGTTGCCGTCGGCGCAACCCGAACCGTTTGGCGGCGTGGTTCTCGAAGCGATGGCCATGAGGCGTCCGGTGATTGCGACGGCAATTGGGGGGTCTCTAGATCAAGTAGAGGATGGCAAGACCGGGTTTCTCATTCCACCGGCCGACCCGGAAACTTTGGCGGAAAAGTTGGCGATCTTGCTTTCAGATGCTTCGCGCCGGACGATGATGGGCGAGGCGGGGCGCGAACGTTTGGAACGTTTGTTCAGCATTGATCGCATGCTCGACAAACTCGATGGCTTGTACCAAAGCATTTTGGCAAAGTGATGGCTGATAATGATGAACCTGGACAACAACGCGGCGTACGCCTGGCTTGGGTTTATGCAAATGCTAGACCGGCGGGACGCCCGTCCTGCAACGCGCATCGAGTTCATGCGAGCATCACATTGAGTCGATGAATGAATAATTTGCAGCGTCCAACGCCGCGCGTCTTTCTGCAGAGGCTCGCGAATAATTATCCGGAGGCAATCCGCGAAGGCCTGGAGAGTGTCGGTTTCTTTCAGAATGTCTCGTCCGGTTCGACGGTTTTTCTTAAGCCCAATCTTACCTTTCCAACGTATCAACCCGGGGTAATGACTTCATTCGAGTGCCTCTCGGCGGTCACGAAACTTCTCAGGGAAGGCGGATACCGGGTGATTATCGGCGAAGCAGACAGCGGCGGGTACAATCGCTTCTCGATGGACGAAGTTTTTGAAAGGATGGGCATTCGCGCGCTTGCGACCGAGACCGGAGCCGCGGTTGTAAACATTAGTTTTACAGAGCCCGAGCTTGTCCGTTTGCAACGCGGTCCCAAAGAGATTTCCATCCCACTGCCCAAACTGCTGCTGCACGAAGTCGACGCCTTCATCACGTTGCCGGTGCCGAAGATTCACATGAACACGCTCGTTTCGATGTCGATTAAGAATCAGTGGGGTTGCATTCAAGATCCGGCCGAGCGATTGAAACTTCATCCCTATTTTGCCGAAGTTATCCACGAGGTCTGCCGTCGTTTGCCGAAAGCTTTTTCCATCATTGATGGGCGCTATGGGTTGAATGGCACCGGACCCATGAGGGGCGACGTTGTGGAACTGAACTGGTTGCTGGTGGCGAACGATCTGGTGGCCGCCGACCGAGTTTGTTGCCGGTTGATGCAAATTGAAGAACAACGTGTGCGATACTTGCGGCATTTTAAAAAGGCCGGTTGGTGGACTCCCTTCGAGAAGATAGCTATCAATCAGCCGCTCGAACCGTTCGTGAAAGAAAGATTCTATCTCAAACGCGCTTGGACGGATTTTCCAGGATTATTCTGCTTTAACAGCTCGTTTCTGGCTTGGCTGGGTTATCGTTCGCCGCTGGCCGGTCTTTTGCATCGGTTGCTTTATCTTTTCCGCAGGCCGTTTTACGATTACGACGCAGAAAAGAAACGCGTTCGAGCCGAGGGGAAGCCATCTTGAAAACCATCGAACGGGTTAATGTCCTTGGTGTTGGCGTGAGTGTTCTGAATTTGGCCGCCGCTTGCCAAGCCATTGCCGAGGCCGTTGAGCGAAAACGCAAGGGCTACGTCTGCGTTACCGGCGTTCATGGGGTGACCGAAGCGCAGGATGATCCAGGCTTTCGTCACATCTTGAACAACGCCTTTCTTTGCACGCCGGACGGAATGCCGATGGTATGGGTCGGCAAACTGCGGGGGTTCCGGCAGATGGGCCGTGTCTATGGCCCTGACCTGATGTTAGAATTGTGTCGCTGGAGTCAAAGCCATCCGTGCCGCCACTTCCTCTTCGGAGGCGGTCCAGGCATTGCCGAGGAGTTGAAAGGGCGGCTGGAAACGCGTTTTCCGGGGGTTAACATTGCAGGCTGTTTTACTCCGCCATTCCGTGAGTTGAATCCCACGGAAGAGCTTGAACTAAGGCAGGCCGTTCAGCAGGCGAAGCCGGATGTCATGTGGATCGGCCTTAGCACGCCAAAGCAGGAAAAATTCATGGCGAGGTACCTGGCGGACTTGGAGGTGACAGTAATGATTGGCGTGGGAGCCGCGTTTGATTTTCACAGTGGCCGAGTAAAGCAAGCGCCAGGCTGGATGCAGCGAAGCGGGCTGGAATGGCTGTATCGACTGTACCGGGAACCGCGACGGCTTTGGCGAAGATATTTTCGGAATAATCCGCTGTTTATCGGACGGATTCTCTGTCAATTCGCCGGAGTCAAACAGTATCAGCTTGAATAAGTAGCGGCGGGCAGTTTAGCCTTCGCGCCGTTCTGGACACGTAATTTATGACTTCTGAAAAAATCTTAGTATGCGGCGGCGGGGGGTTCATCGGGGGCCATCTGGTGGCGGACTTGCTCCGGCAAGGTCATCAGGATATTCGAGCGGTGGACATCAAGCCGTTCAATGAATGGTATCAACTGTTTCCGGGCGTGGAGAATCTGCAACTCGACTTGCAAGACAAGGAAGCTTGCGAGAAAGCGGTCCGCGAAGCAAAGGTTCTTTACAACCTCGCGGCTGATATGGGAGGCATGGGATTCATCGAAAACAATCGCGCGCTGTGCATGCTTTCCGTGTTGATCAACACCCATTTGCTCATGGCAGCAAAGAAGTTTGGCGTCGCGCGGTTCTTTTACGCATCGTCGGCCTGCGTTTACGCGGCTGACAAACAGGTTTCGCCCGATGTTGTAGCCCTCAAGGAAAGCGACGCTTATCCAGCCATGCCTGAAGATGGTTATGGATGGGAGAAGCTCTTCAGCGAACGCATGTGTCGCCACTTTCGGGAAGATTTCGCCGCGGTCACCCGAGTTGCTCGTTATCATAACGTCTATGGTCCTCACGGAACGTACGATGGTGGACGCGAAAAGGCGCCGGCGGCCATTTGTCGCAAGGTGATCCAAGCCAAGCTGTCCGGAAAAATGGAGATCGAGATTTGGGGTGACGGGAAACAGACGCGCAGTTTCATGTATATCGATGATTGTTTGAAGGGAACGCAAGCGATTCTGGCCAGCAATATTCTCGAACCTATTAACCTTGGCAGCAACGAGTTAGTTACAATCAACCAGCTCGTCGATATCGTTGAAGAGATCGCCGGAAGCAAACTGAAGCGGAGTTATAATTTGAAAGCACCGAAAGGAGTTAACGGCCGGAACAGCGATAATACGTTGATCAAATCGTATTTGGGCTGGGAGCCTAACACCCGGTTGCGCGATGGATTGGAAAAGACGTATCGCTGGATTTACGATCAGATGACCAAGCGTGCATCGTGATGACACGGGAACGCAGACATTTCCACATGCTTGGTTGTGATCCAGCAGGCTGAAAGTCTGCGCTACGACCCGCGCTCCGGTTTTAGATTGAGCCAAACTGCAAGAATGCTGTCTGAGTGATTGACTTGGCCGTATGGCATTAGACCCCAAAAAGAACCGAAGCTTTCGCGAGGAGTTGATTGATTGCTGGCAGAAACTCCCTGACAAAGCCTTGTTTTTCCCGCTCTTCGCCGCCTGGCTGGCTTTGTTTCATTTTTGGGGAAGCTCGACCTTGGGTTATATCAATACCCCGTCGCTGTTCGGTTGGCTGAATTATGTCTATCGAGGTTCGCCGGACGACGAGCACGGCCGATTGATTCCCTTCGCGGTGCTGGCTCTTTTTTGGTGGAAGCGGGACGAATTAACAGCCGTTCCCAAACGAATCTGGTGGCCTGCGCTGGCCCTGGTGGCGGTGGGGTTGTTCATCCATGTCACGGGGTTTATGATCCAAGTGCCGCAGATTTCGGTCGTAGCCCTGTTTGGCGGCCTTTTCGCTTTGACCGGTTTGGTTTGGGGCCCGCACTGGCTGCGCGCGAGTTTTTTTCCGATGATTCTGTTTGCATTCATGGTGCCGCTGGGAAGTTTGGGCGATGTGATAACGGTTCCGTTGCGGTTGCTGGCGACGACTATTACAGCTGGTCTCTGCGATGGCGTTCTGGGAATTGATCTGGTGCGAAGAGGCAACATGATCTTCGACAAATCGCTGCAGTTTCAATATGAGGTCGCGGCGGCATGCGGTGGCATTCGGAGCTTGATCTCGATGTTGGCGCTGACCACCGTTTATGGTTTTATGGCCTTCCGATCCAATTGGCGCAGGAGTCTGATAATTCTGGCGGCGTTCCCATTGGCTGTTGCAGGCAATGTATTTCGCTTGACGACAATTATTGTGGCGGCTGAAGCGTTTGGCCGGGGAGCGGGTGATTTTGTGCATGAGTGGCTTGGCATTTTGCCTTACATTCCGGCCATCGCGGGTATTCTGATTGTTGGGCGATTTTTACGGGAAGAAGATCCGACGCCTCCGGTAGGTCTGGCGCCTAAGGTCACATGAATAGCAACAATTCTTATCATGGGAGCGCGGACCGCCGAGCGAAAAAACGCGGACTCGGCAGTCCGCGCTCCCATGACTCATTGAATGAATAAAGAGAAATGGATTGTCCTGGCCGTGGCGCTCGCCTTGACCGGCGGGGTGGCAGCTTTTCTTAATGTCACCAAGGACAAGCAGCGTCTCGGGCTTCCCGGGTTGAAGATGGTGCAACAAGACGTATTGGGCGAGTACGCAAAAGTAGTCGGCACTAATACGGTTGCCCTTCCTCCGATGGTCTTAGGTTATGTTGGGATGCTCGTGCCGGTGATGATGACCGAGCTAACGAACCTCCCACCCGACACGACCTTCGCCAAGCGGCGTTACCAATCCAAAGACAAGGCGCCGATTGATGTCAGCGTTGTGCTCATGGGCAAGGATCGCACGAGCATCCATAAGCCGGAGATTTGTTTGACTGGCCAAGGGTGGAGAATCGAATCGTCTGAATTCCTGACAATTCCAATTTTGAAGCCGCATCTGTATGAACTGCCAGTGATGAAGCTTACGGCGTCCCAAACGGCAAAGGGGCCAGACGGACAAACGCTTGAGCGCCGGGCCGTGTTCACTTACTGGTTCGTTTCCGAAAATCGTTTGACCGCGCGGCATCGGGAACGGGTCTTGTGGGGCGCCAAGGATTTGGTGACGACAGGTGTTCTCCAACGCTGGGCCTATGTCTCTTGCTTATCGGGGTGTCCTCCTGGTCAGGAAGGAACTGTTTTCGAGCAAATGAAAGAGTTTATTGCCGCTTCTGTGCCCGAATTTCAGCTGGTGAGCGGGCCGAAACTCTCGGACGCCAAACCAACGACCGCCGCCTCGCTCAGGTAAGTGTTGTCCTGCCTGCCTAGCCAGTGTAAAAGTCGAACTGCCGCCGATCGACATCGCGATTGGCAATCGAGATAGATCATGTTACGCCGTCAACGCCAGATACGGGCGCAAATCCAAAAGCTAACCGATGCTGGCCTTTTCGCGCTCAGCTTTTGGCTGGCTCACCTGGTTCGGTCGCACTGGGAATTGAAGATTTTCGGTGGGTCACCGGACATCGAACCGTTCGAGCAGCATGCCTGGCTGTTGCTGGCCATCATTCCGGTGGCTCCATTTCTTCTGGATCTGCAAGGCTTTTACAATCGCCCACTGATCGCATCACGCCAACGTAGCGCCTGGCAATTATGCAAGGCCTGCGTCCTCGCGGTGATCGTCGTCATCTCGGTCATGTTCTTGCGAAAGCAACTGCTCGCTCGCTCCGTCATTATCTTGTTTCCAATCGTCAGTTTTCTTCTCGTAATGTTGAAGGAAGAACTTTTCCGCTGGTGGATGGAAACAAAAGTTGGCCAGGCTCAGTTTAAGAAGCGATTGATCCTGGTCGGTGCTCCCGAGGACACCGTTCGGTTGCAGTGTCAACTGAAGAAAACTTCCGGGGACGGTATCGAGGTTCTCGCGCAGCTTGACCTGAACGAGACTTCCGTCGAGCAATTGGTCGAATTGCTGCACAAGCATTCTGCGAACGGAGTGATCTTGACAGGCAAGCACACTTACTTCGGCCAGATCGAGAAAGCGATCCAAGCATGCGAATTAGAGGGCGTCGAGGCCTGGTTGCTCGCCGATTTCTTCAACACGCAGTTGTCGCAAACCACGCTCGACGACTTTTACGGGCGGCCGATGCTCATTTTCCGATCCGCGCCGGAAGAGTCCTGGCAAGGGCTGGCCAAGCAGGCCATGGATTTGATCGGCGCTTTGGCGCTCATCATTGCGCTCGCGCCACTTTTTCTGATGGTGACCGTTCTCATCAAGCTGACCTCGCCTGGACCGGTGCTCTTTCGGCAGCAACGAAGCGGCTTGAATGGCCGTCCGTTCACGATGTTGAAATTCCGTTCGATGGTCAGCGATGCCGAACAGCTCAAGCAAGAGCTGGCTGCCTTGAATGAAATGAGCGGCCCGGTCTTCAAGCTTTCGGATGATCCCAGAATTACACCCATAGGCCGATTTCTACGCCGGTTCAGCATCGATGAACTCCCTCAATTGATAAACGTCCTTCGTGGTGAGATGAGCCTGGTGGGCCCGCGTCCGCTGCCGGTCGATGAAGTCATGCGCTTCGACGATTTCGCGCATCGCCGCAGATTGAGTGTCAGGCCCGGGCTAACGTGCCTGTGGCAAGTAAGCGGACGCAACAATGTCACCGATTTCAAGGATTGGGTTCGTCTTGACCTGGAATACATCGATAATTGGTCGCTTTGGCTGGACTTTAAGATTTTGCTTCGGACGATCCCCGTAGTTGTGCTGGGGACAGGCGCAAAATAATGTAATGGGCGCCTTTGAACACGCAGGACCGCAGCGTTCACGCTGCAGAAAGGCGAATCTTTCCTGGACGGCTCCCAATTCGAAAGCAACTCGAGGTGCGGACCTTCTGCAGCGTGAACGCTGCGGTCCTGGAAGCATCGGGTCGCACGATGACTCGGCTTTGCCGCAAGGACTTTAAGATAGAGATAGAATATCTCGTATGCCGAAGAAACCAGCCTCACGCCGATCACTTGTTTCTGTGGTTACGGGCGGAGCGGGCTTCCTTGGATCACACTTGGTCGATCTCCTCTTGGAGCGGGGGCACAAAGTCATCGCGATCGACAATTTGGTAACGGGCAGCATCGGCAATATCGCTCATTTAGGAGGTGTTCGGGGGTTTAAGTTCATTCAACAGGACGTAACGGAATTCATCTTCCTCGACATGCCAGTTGATTTCGTCTGGCATTTTGCGTCGCCGGCGAGTCCCATCGATTACCTCGATCTGCCCATTCAGACCTTAAAGGTCGGTTCTCTGGGCACGCACAAGGCTCTCGGCTTGGCGAAGCATAAGGCGGCGCGATTTCTCCTGGCGTCGACGTCCGAAATATACGGTGATCCGTTGGTCCATCCGCAAACGGAGGATTACTGGGGGAATGTCAATCCAATTGGATTGCGCGGTTGTTATGATGAAGCGAAGCGCTTTGCGGAAGCGTTGACCATGGCTTATCACCGCGAGCATGGCGTGGAGACGCGAATTGTTCGCATTTTTAACACCTATGGGCCGCGAATGCGGCTGAATGATGGGCGAGTTGTTCCGGCTTTCCTCAGTCAAGCGCTGCAGAACAAAAGGCTGACGGTGTTTGGCGATGGTTCTCAGACGCGAAGCTTTTGTTATTGCTTGGATTTGATCGAAGGAATCTATCGGTTGATGATGAGCAACACGCCGTACCCGGTGAACATCGGCAATCCACAAGAGTTCACGATGCTCGAATTCGCTCGTGAAGTGATTCGAGCAACGGGGGCGCGCAGCAAGATCGTTTTCAAACCATTGCCCGAGGATGATCCCAAGCAGCGGCGGCCAGACATTACGCGAGCTCGAACACTGCTCGGATGGTCGCCGGCGATTCCGTTATCGGACGGTTTGGAGAAGACGATTGCGTATTTTCGGAAGAAGATTTTTAGTTCAAGCAAGAGCGGACGCAGTTAAGCTAAGAGGAGAGTTCGACCGCAAATGACGCTGATGAACGCTGATACAGGAGCAGCATCAGCGGCCCATGGGATCACCGGCAAAGTGAAGGACGCGGTCTCTGTAGCTTCGTCGGTATCTGCGTTATTGGCGAAATCCGCGGTTCAATCGCCGCCTTTAGGGTTAATCTTGGTTAATCTTTGTCGGATCGCATTTTATATTTGACCATGCCTCTGATTTTCAGTAACCAGCACGCGACTTTCTCGGACTCGATTATTGCGCTCGACTCAGGTCTGGCTTGATGTAGAACAATTTCGCGGATAAGGTGTCGAATAGTTAAATGCTAAATGCTAAATTCTAAATCATTCTTAAGCCTCGATTTCGGCGCGGGCAGCCTCAAGATGGCTGAGTTCGAATTGGAAGAAGCCGGCGCCCTTCTGCTCAAACAATACGGAACGAAATCCCTGGGTTTGGAAGGCTCCCAGGAAGCCGCCCGTGATACTGTCCTTCGCAAAGCAATTCAGGAGTTAATGGCCGAAAAGGCGTTTGGCGCCAGAAAGGCCAACGTGTGCGCTCCTGGTTTTCACGTCTTTTCGAAGTTCGTGAAATTACCGCCGGTGGACGCTTCGAAAGTAACCCAGATCATTCAGTACGAAGCTCAGCAAAACGTCCCGTTTCCGCTCGAAGAAGTCGTGTGGGATTACCAGATTCTCGGCACGACGCCCTCGGGCGAGCTAGAGGTTCTCTTAGTTGCCATCAAGGCCGACGTTGTCGAAGGCCTCTTTCGCACGGCTGAGGCAACTGGCCTGCGTTTGCAATTAGTCGATGTTTCTCCGGCCGCCTTATGCAACGCCTTTCGTTTCAATTACGGTGATCTCGAAGGCTGCACGATGCTGTTGGATATCGGCGCGAAGACGAGCAACCTTTTGTTCTTCGAGAAAGGCAAGGTCTATTCGCGCGGCATCAACATCGGAGCGAACTCGATCACGCAGGATTTTGCGGCCGAGGCGAAGATGAAGTTTGCGGAAGCGGATAAAGTCAAGATTGCGGAAGGGTTCGTCAGCTTGGGCGGCGCTTATGAAGAGCCGGAAAATCCGCATCAAGCCGCGATTTCGAAAATTGCGCGGCAGGTCATGACTCGCCTGCATATCCAGGTAAATCAGACGATTCAGTTTTATCGTGGGCAACAGGGTGGTTCGGCGCCGCAGCGGCTCTTCCTGGCCGGAGGCGCGTCTGTCATGCCGTATACCGCCCAATTCTTCGCCGAGAAGTTGAATGTCCCAGTAGAATATTTCAACCCGTTCCGGAATGTTCAGATTGATCCTGCCATAAACCTCGAGGAATTGGCTCGCGTCGCGCATTCGTTCGGCGAAATCGTAGGATTAGGTTTGCGCAATGTGGCGCAGTGCCCCGTCGAGTTGAACTTGGTTCCCAAGAGCATTCGCAAACGCCAGCAACTGGACCAGAAGAAGCCGTACTTTATCGCCGCGGTCTTCAGTTTGGTGCTGATGGTGTTCGCGTACGGCTGGTTTTATGATCGCGTGGCTGATGTCAAAGCGGCATCACTCGCCGAAATTAACCGAGACGTTGAACCGCTCGCGGCTAGCGAAGCGGAGTTGCTGAAGCACGAGGGCCAGATCAAACAGACCAAAGAGGAATTGGATATGTTTGGCACTTGGATGCGGCAGCGATTCTATTGGGCCGACTTGTTGACGAACGTGGCGACGATTCTTTTGGACGTCGAGCGGAAGCATAGCCGGCCAGGGGTCGAAGCCGGTGTTTGGATTGAGAAGTTCGGGACATCAACTGCCGGAGCGCTGCAAGCGACGCCCGAAAGCACCGGCGAGGGCGAATCCAAGCCGTATTGGATGATGATGGACCCGAAATTACTTGAACGTTACGGGCTGCTAAGGCCGGGAATGAGTGCCATGATGCAACCGAGCACCGGGGCTGAAGGAGACACGAATGCAGCGGCCGGGACGGACGGGACGAAAACCACCACTGCCGCTTCGAGTGATACCAACAACATCGTCAACGTCACATTTCAGGCGGTTAACCTGAACCGAAATGGACGGGACCCTGCCGCAAATGGCAACCTTGCTTACGCGGTTCGCGATGCGCTCTGGGAAAGTCCCTTGTTGGACAAAGCCGACACGGATCTTTCTGGAGAATTGCAGAACACTGTGCAAAGCGACGTTACATTTAGCTTTGGTATGAAGCTCAAGCTAAAGCCTCCCGTAAACCTCAAATAAACTATGCTTTGGCTTAAGCGAAATCTTGTTTTGGTCGTGGGAGGTGTCGTTGCGTTGGGCCTTCTGGGTCTGGCCGGTTACTTTCTTTACGCGAAGATGCAGCAGAACGCCGCGGTAACTGAGCAGCTGGCCACAACGACCGAACAACACAAAACTTTGGTCGAGCGCAATTCTCATCCGAACCCCGAGAACATTGCGGCGGCCAAGGAAGAACAGGCCAAACTCGCAGGATTTCTGGCTCAGGTTAAGACGCATTTCTCGCCACCGCCCCCGACAAACCAGATGACCAGCCGCGAATTTCGGAACTATCTCGATAACACGATTAACGAGTTGAAGCGCCGGGCTGATCAGGCGGGAGTGGAGGTGGAGACCAACTATTGGTTCACTTTCGAGGCCCACAAAAAATCGGTCAACTTCCCAACCAATCACGTCGGAACCTTGGCGACGCAACTCGCCGAGGTAAAGGCGCTCTGCAAGATTTTGTATAACGCCAAGGTAGTTTCTTTGAAGGGAGTAAAACGAATCGCGGTGACCAGTGACGATATCGGGTCGTCCGATTACACATCCGCCAAAGGAACAACGAATAATTGGGCAGTTATTACGCCGTACGAGGTGACGTTTGACACGTTTAGCGCTGAGTTGGCTTCCGTGCTCGAGGGGTTGATCCGGTCGAAAGAATGTTTCGTGGTCAGAAACATGACCGTTGAGAAAGCCTCAGACGCCGACGCGAATACGCAGGAGGAAGGGGTGACTTCCACAGAGGGCGGGCCGATGGACTACCAACGGATGATGATGAGTCGGTACGGCCTCGGGGGGCCGGGCCGGTACTATGGGAGAGGAATGCCAATGATGCCTCAGGCGCCAGTCAATCCTCAACCGACGCAGGCCAAACGTGACGTTGTCCTCGAGGAAAAGACGTTGAGAGTGACCCTCGAAGTCGACTCCGTAAGACTCAAAGCCCGCTAGCCTTCGCATGCAGTTTCTGAAAAAACATTACGAGAAAGTCATCCTGAGCATTGTGCTCCTCGGTTTGGCAGTCGCGGCAGGAGCACTACCCTTGCAAGTGGCGAGCATGCGGAGATTCCTTGACGAAACAATAACCGACCGGAGCCGGACAAAACGAAAGGAATTCACGTCGCTGGATTTGAGCACGAACTTAGCTGTCGTCCAACGCTTCCATCAGCCGGTCGAACTGAACCTCGCCGGACCGCATAACGCCTTCAATCCCGTAGTGTGGAAGAAGCGAGGCGATGGTTTTTTGGTGCGAGCTGCTGACCTCGGAGCTGGGGCATTGGAAGTGACCAAGATTGACGAATTACACATGACCGTGAGTTTCGATGTCGTGACGAGAGAAAACGCGGAACCCCAATATACCGTTGCGATTGCTCGCGAAACCGGGAGCCAGGTCCGGAAGGACAGCCGCATGGTGAGTGCCAAACAAAATCGCAATGACCTCTTCACTGTCGTTCGTGTCGAAGGCCCGCCGGAAGCGCCTGCGGCCTTGGTCATGCAATTAAAGGATGAAAGCGAACCATTCAGAATTACTAGGGAAGAACCCTTCGTTCGGACCATCGGATACGTTGCCGATTTGAGATATCCGCCGGAAAACCAGTTGATTCCCCGAAAACGAGTCAAGGATACGGTTCGCCTCGCCAAGGATAATGAGACGTACAATATCGTTGTCATCGACCAAAATCAGGTTGTATTGTCCGCGAAATCAACCCAGAAACGAACGACCATCAAGTTAAATGCCGCAGCACCGCCTGCCAAATAGCTCCGCTACTTAAGCTTTTTTTCGCAAAGGAAACCAAACCATGATTAAAGCAGCTACCACTACGCTCAGTCTCGTCCTCGTACTTGGTGCAGCCGCACCTTCATTCGGACAACAGCAGCCAGCTCAATTCGCCGGAGAAGAGGCGATCCGGCGCCAGGCAGACGTTGTTCAACTTCGCAGAATTCTCGAAGAAGCGAAGAAGGCACAGGGCAGCGGCGACCTGACTGGTGCGTCGAAACTTTATGAAGAAGCGCTTGAATTGGTGCAGCGCGTCGGGGTCGGCATAGATGACGAACGCCAAGCGACCGTCGCCGGTTTGGCTGCGGTTCGTCTGCAGTTAGCCGAAGACGCTCGCAAACGTGGCAATCTGGACGAGGCCAAAAAGCAGGTTGACCGTGTCGTGAGGGTCGATCCCACGAATGCGGCGGCGCAAAAACTTAAGGCTTCCATCGACGCAACTGTCGAAGCACGGAGAGGAAGTGTCGCCAGCAAAGAGGTCCGTGACGAGGTCCCGGCCATCAAAGAAAAGCGCATCGGCACGTCAATCCTTGTGCAAGACGCGAGGCTTCTGATTGAAATGGGAAAACTGGAAGAAGCGGAAGCTAAGCTCACCCAGGCCGTGAAACAGGACCCGGAAAGTCAAGGGGCCTTCTATTATTTGAACTACATCAAAGAGGCCCGTCACGCGCAGGAATCGAGAATACGCGAGATTACGTCGAAGGACAAAATGCTGCAGGTCGAGAAGGCTTGGAACGTTCCGATTATCCGAGATCGTTTGCCGGCCAGCAACCCGTTCGCGAAAACCAATCTCATTCACACCAGCCCAGCGCGAAATAAGATATTTAATAAGCTCGAAACCATCATACTGCCATCGACTTCGCCATACGATGGAGTTGAATTGTCCCGCGTCATCAATGAGCTCGATCAGCAAGTGCGGCAAATACTGAGGGGCAATCCTGAATTGCGCGGGATTAACTTCATTATTAATTCTCAGGTCGATATTCCAGCGGCGCCTGCTCAGTTCCCTGGCGCAATCGATCCGGTGACTGGACAGCCCGTCGCTGCAGCGCCTCCCCCGGAACCGGTCGATTTGTATAATGTTCGTGTGCGCCTCCCGCCCATGACGGACCTCAAGCTCATCGAATTCATCGACGCGCTCACGAAGGCCGCAGAAAGGCCGCTTAAATTTTCGGTGGAAGATTACGCCGTCGTTTTCACACAACGTTCTGCGGAACCGCCCCAGCTCTTCACTCGGACGTTCAAGGTGGATCCGAACACGTTTTATGAAGGTTTGCAAAGTGTCGTGCCGCAATTCTTGGGCACCGGCGGCGGCGGTGGTGGCGGGTTGGGCGGCGGCGGTGGCGGGTTGGGCGGCGGCGGTGGCGGGTGGGGCGGCGGCGGTGGCGGGGGGGGTGG
>VHDE01000074.1 GCA_016871515.1 Verrucomicrobiota bacterium | reverse complement strand
CAGAGCGACCCATTGGCCATCCAGTTCGGCCACATACCGGAGGCTTTGGCCGCCAAGCCGAGCGCTGTGCAGATAATGTTCCTGCTCCAGCAATTGATCCAATCGTTCCCGCTCCTCAGGGAGCAGCAGCCGCACAGAGACGCGCTCCAGCACGCCGGTTTCGGAAGGAATTTGTACTTTTGGCATCCCAAGCGTTTGCCAAAGCCCGTTCCAAAAGTCTAGTCAAATCTCATCCGGCTTTTCCGGGCGAACAGCCTGTTTTTCCAGATGAAAGAGCCGGGGCAAACTTGCGGCCGCTCTACATGAGCCGCTAACCTCGCGTGCGGCAATTCAGCCTAAAATAAGCGTTAAACGTTTAAAAGCGAGGTCGTCTTGTTAGACGTGCCCTCTGCCAAACGAATTCGATTGCCCGCGTTTTTCGGGTAATCGCCAGCACTTTCCGGGCCTATTCGAAATCGTAAACCACCACTTTCTGGCAAGCCGGCTTGAAAACCTTTTCGACGAACTCCACGTGCAGCGGGTGAATCTGATATTCGTCCTGCGCCTTTTGGGATGGAAAGATAATATTGAGCGCGACCTGGTACGTCTGATCCACAACCGGTCGCGGGCTTGGCGCCATTCTCCCAATGTGAAAATGCATCACCCCCGGAATCGGTTTCAGGTAACGCTCCGCGCCGGCAATCAGATCGTCGGCGGCCTGTGGTTTGGCCGGGTCCGTCCAAAAAATAACAACGTGTGAAAACATGACGCGAGGCTAGAGAATCAAGGGACAAAGGTAAATCGAAAGTTCAGTCAGTTCCGGCGGTTTCCGGACCTGCAAATTGGGCCTTCACGTTGTCTAACGCAACCGATGCCTCTCACCTATCTCAAACGCCGCCATCCATTCGGGCGAATACGCCCCTGTCCCTTGGTCCTTTGGTCCTTTGGTTATTTCGCTCTTGCAACTCGAAATGCCGCGCCTATCTTATCGGTCGCCTGGGCGCCGCGTGTGCGGCTGTCCGTAAAGGCTGAGAAAAGAAAAGTTAACGTCGCAACCTAACCTTTAACCCTCCGTTGCCATGCAACGTTTGGTCCGTTAGGCAATGGAGTCTTCGTAGGCGCATCAACGCCGACCAAGCCTCCGCTGGAAGTCCATACTAAATCACTGTTATGCTCACGATGGAAGAGGCCCTCAAGCAAAGCTCGATGCGCTTTGCGGCCGGGGAAATCGTCAAAGGCACCATCATTGAAGTTCGTCCTAAAGAAGTGCTTATAGATATCGGTTACAAAAGCGAAGGTGTCATTCCCGGAGCCGAATTTGATGACATCAAAACTGTAAAGGTCGGTGACGAAATAGATGTCTTAATCGAGAAACTGGAGGACAAGGAAGGAATGGTGGTCCTGTCCAAAGAAAAGGCGGAGTTCAAGAAGAACTGGGACAAGATTCTGACCATTTGCAACGAAGGCGGCACCATCGCCGGCAAAGTGA
Organism: Verrucomicrobiota bacterium; assembly: GCA_016871515.1. Taxonomy (GTDB): domain Bacteria; phylum Verrucomicrobiota; class Verrucomicrobiia; order Limisphaerales; family SIBE01; genus SIBE01. The sequence continues at coordinate 25,733 of VHDE01000074.1, read as the reverse complement.
AGGCCGTCGTAAAAGGCGGTTTGTTAGTGAACATCGGAGTCGAGGCTTTCTTGCCCGCTTCTCAAATTGATGTTGTCCCGCCCAAGAATTTGAATGCGCTCGTCAACAATACGTACGACTTCAAGGTCGTCAAAATCAATCAAGACCGGCAGAACATTGTCCTTTCACGCCGCGAGTTGATCGAACAGGAACGCAACGAAAAACGCGCCCGCCTGCTGTCCGAAATGACTCCTGGCGATATCCGCAAGGGAACCGTCAAGAATATCACCGACTTCGGCGCGTTTATCGACCTGAACGGAATCGACGGCCTGCTCCACATCACCGACATGAGATGGGGCCGCATTGGACATCCGTCTGAATTGCTCAAGGTGGGCCAGGATATCGATGTCGTGGTGCTCGACATTAACAAGGAAAAAGAACGAGTCAGCCTTGGCCTGAAACAGAAGTTGGCCAATCCTTGGGACCAAATCGAAACGAAGTTTCCGATCAGCGCGCGTGTCAAAGGCCGTGTGGTCAATCTCGTGCCTTACGGCGCCTTCGTCGAACTCGAACCTGGCGTCGAAGGCCTCGTGCACGTTACCGAACTTTCCTGGACGAAACGCATCGCCAAGCCCTCTGACGTGCTCAAGGTCGATCAGGAACTCGAAGCTGTCGTGCTCGGAATCAATCGGGAAGAACAAAAGATTTCGCTCGGCATCCGCCAACTCGAAACGAATCCGTGGGACAAAGCCATTGAGAAGTATCCGCCCGGAAGCCGCGTTAAAGGTCGCATCCGCAATCTGACGAGTTACGGCGCTTTCATCGAACTCGAAGATGGCTTGGATGGAATGATCCACGTGTCCGATATTTCCTGGACACGGAAGATCAATCACCCATCGGAAGTCCTGAAGAAGGGCGAAGAAGTCGAAGCCGTCGTGCTCGAAATCGACAAGGCGAATCAGCGAATCTCGCTTGGTTTGAAACAACTCAGCGAAGATCCCTGGAACAACATCGACAAGTACTACAAAGTCGGCGATCTGGTCACCGGCAAGGTCACCAAGCTGGCCAGCTTCGGCGCGTTCATCGGTTTGCAGCATGACATCGATGGGTTGGTGCACATCTCGCAAGTCAGCGAAGATCGCATCGACAAAATCAAGAACGTGCTCAAGGTCGATCAGGAAGTGACCTCGCGCGTCATCAAGATCGACAAGGCCGAGCGCCGTATCGGTCTCTCAATCAAGGCTGCGAATTACTCGCAGGAACAGCTCAAAGCCGAACAAGCCGTGCTCGATTCGCTCAAGCCCGGTGAAGATTTGGTCGCTCTCCAACACGCGTTTGACGCGGCGGATGAGGCGAAGTAGCCGCTGAGCAATTCCAAAGTTTAGAAAGCACCAAGCGGGGCTGACAACAGCCTCGCTTCTGCTTTGGTCAAGACGCCAGGCTGATCTGATCCACAGCCTGTCGTAGTGTCCTAGGAATTCCGATTTGGTAGCAGCCGACGTGAGGAGGCTCACTTGTTCTCTGGCAAATACGGAAATCCCAATGCCTCCTTATCGGCTGCTCCAATCAAGTTTGGAGAATTCAGCACTCACAACCGCGACAACCTACCCCTTCACTTGGCAATTAAAGCGGCTGCGACCGAAATTCGGCGAGCCCTTCAACATCCTCTTAAACTTCCGCCGCCTCGCGTTGGTTTCTTCCGCTGAATAGAGCGTCTCCGCTAGGCCGAGAAACCCGCGCTGCAACTGATCGACACTCATGTTTTTAGGCGTGAGGTTGATGTCGAACAACGTGCAAAGTTCCCACGCTTTATCCCGGATGATTCGGCCTTCGCGCTTCAACCTGTCGTAAAGCGGTGTGCCAGGAAATGCGGTCAGGAACGTGATCTGGACTTCGTACAAACCTGAATCCCGAACAAACGTGAGAACATCGTCGAAGATTTCCGGTGTGTCACCGTCCAGCCCTAAGATGAAACATCCGTTGACTGTGATCCCGTATGATTGGATCTTTGCAATCGCGGCTTTGTAATGGTCTTGCTGGCGCGCTTTCCAGTTCGAATTCAACTCCACCTTCTGGAGGCTCGGTCGTCGTGGACTTTCCAATCCGATGAGAATTTGTTGGCAACCCGAATCGCGCATGAGACCGAGAAGTTCGTCGTCCTTCGCGACGTTAAGGTCGGCTTCAGTAAACCATCGAAGTTTTTCCTTGGTCAGGCGACGCAGCAGCTCTTTGTAATGCCGATAATTGACAAAGCTGTTGTCATCGGCGAATTCGATGAACGGGCGTGGCCAGATCCTTTTGATCGCTTGAATTTCCGCGATCACTTTGTCGACTGGCTTGAGTTTGTACTTGGGCGTCAAAAGAATTGAGCTCGCGCAAAACTCGCACTTGTGCGGACACCCTCGGCTGGTTTGGACGGTGATGCGGTTGTATTTGGCGGGATCCAAGAGATCAAAGCGCGGCATCGGCGCATCGCGCAGATTGAACGAACCGGGAGCCGCCTGAACGTAAAGCGGCTTCAACGCCCCGCGTTCAAAATCCGCCAGCACTTCGGGCCAAAGAGGCTCTCCTTCACCCACGACGACGCTGGCGCAATGTTCCTTCGCTTCTTCACGCAGTGATAAGACGGTTAATCCGCCCATGACTACGGGGATGTTCTTGCTTCGATAAAAGTCAGCCACGCTGTACGCCTCGTGCAGTTGCGCGGTGAATGTGCTAATCGCAACGAGGTCGTAGTCTTCGGGCAACGCACCCGCGGTCCGCAAATCCGCGATTTCGCGGTATTCCACATCAAACTTTTCCGGAGTCAGTCCCGCGAGCGTCAAGAGCGACAGGCTCGGCATCGAAGCAATAATTCTGTTGCGGTCTACGAAACCCGGCAAGGTCAAGCCCAGTTTGGTAAGTTCCTCGTTGTGCGCCCGCACACCGCTCATGGCGATGAATCCAATTTTCATAATTTGATGACCTCCCAAAATGTTAATATGCCTCCGAGCATCAGACTGCTGACCGGGATCACAAAGAGCGTTCGGTACTTCGAGTCGTGCGCCATTATCAAACAGCAGATCGGCATCGAAATTGCCCCGACAATGAAGGCCCGCGAAGCGGCCACAACTTGCCACTGGGTCACGGAAAATTCGCGAGCCGTGAAATAGAACAAGAGGTTGATGATGGCTAAGCCGAAGAACGAAATATGAGCGAGCCGATAGAGCCGCCGACGATGGCTGCCGTAACCGCCCAGCCAATCTTCGCGGTGGAAATTCAGACCGAGCGCAAAGCCGGACGCGAAGCCGAACAGAATCCAGAGCCACGCCACCGCCATGTTCCAATCGCACGTTTTCATGGCCCGCTATTTACCATCACGCGAGCGTGCGACGTGAATCGATAAACTTTTGGACAAGATTGATTCGGTAAATCGAAGGAGGTTGTGTACGGATTATTCCAACGTACGTTGAAATAGTCCGTAACCGGAAGGGCAGAGGCTGCCTAAGTAATTGCTTTAGGTCAATGGACCCTAATGCGCCGCGTTGGCTTCACTACGGCGCTGCATACGGAGTTCAGCAAAGAAGTGGTTCGTTCCTTGGGGGCCGCTTTCCGCTTGTGATTCCAGTTGCCACCCGTGATAACTTGTCACCCGGATGGGAAACAAAAATTCGATATACGAAGAACTGGAATGGCGCGGTTTGGTCGCCGATTGCACCGATGTCACCGAATTGCAAAAGCGGCTGGATGCTGGACCGATTGTGCTTTACTGCGGTTTCGATCCAACCGCCGACAGTTTGCACGTCGGGAGCCTGGTGCCGCTTTTGGCGCTGCGCCGCTTCCAGTTAGCGGGCCATCACCCGATTGCCGTGGCTGGCGGCGCAACGGGTTCGATTGGCGATCCAAGCGGCAAGACAGCCGAACGGCAGCTTCTTTCCAAGGAGACATTGTCAGCCAACATCGCCAGCATGAAACAGCAGTTGGCACGCTGGCTCGACTTCGAGACCAACATCAATCCAGCGCGACTCGTCGATAACGCCGACTGGACAGCCCCGGTGAGTTTTCTCGATTTCCTGCGAGACATCGGAAAACACTTTTCGGTGAACATGATGGTTGCCAAGGAAAGCGTGCGCGCGCGGATGGAAGACCGCGAAACGGGGATCAGCTATACCGAGTTCAGTTATATGCTGCTGCAGGCATTCGATTTTTATCATCTGTGCGGTGAGCATCAATGCGAACTGCAAATTGGCGGCAGCGATCAGTGGGGCAACATCACCGCAGGCATCGACCTTTGCCGGAAGAAATTGGGCAAACAGGTTTATGGCTTAACCTTGCCTCTGATCACGAACGCAGATGGGACCAAGTTCGGCAAGACTGAAGCAGGCGCCATCTGGCTCGATCCGAAACGAACGAGTGTCTATCGCTTTTACCAATTCTGGATTCGCACCGATGACCGCGACGTTATCCGGTATTTGAAATACTTTGCGTTTCTGCCGCACGCAGAAGTCCAGGAGTTGGAGATTCAACATCGCGAAAAACCGGAAGGTCGCGTCGCGCATAAGGCGCTCGCGAAGGCCGTCACAACTCTGATTCACGGCGAAAACGCAACTTCAGAAGCCATTCGAGCCAGCGAAATCCTTTTTGGCGGCGGGCTCGAAGGCATTTCGCAAAACACGTTCCTCGAAATTGTTGGTGAGGCTCCATCGAAGCAAATCGAGAAAGCGAAACTCGAGAGAGCGGGCGCACTCCTCCTTGAGCTGCTCGTCCATAGCGGGCTTTGTTCGAGCAAAGGCCAAGCGCGAAAGGACATTGAAGGGGGCGGCATTTACCTGAACAACCTGCGTGAATCGAACATTCAGCGGGCCATCACGCTAAGCGACCTGCTTTTCGGCCAGCATCTTCTTCTTCGCAAGGGCAAACGAAATTATGTTGTGTTGACTGCCCAGTAGCCGGGACCGCATTGAGAGAAGCAATGGCGAATGTCGAAGAACGAAGGACGAAAGAATGTCGAAGTTTCAATGACTATTGAGTACGAACACATGATCGATTCGAACCTCGTCATTTGGTCATTGGTCATCCTTTCGTCATTGGGGCAGCTACAGCCTCAACCTAATTGATCATGCCCAAGCCACGGCACATCGAATTGGGGAGTGGAGAAAGCATTCCCATCCTTTACGAGGACCGTTCAGTGATCGCGATTGATAAACCGGCTGGTTGGATGCTCGTGCCATTCTCCTGGCAAAAAACCGACCGCAATCTGCAAGCTGCCATCTCATCCTCGATCGGCGCGGGACATTTCTGGGCGCGTTCGCGGAACCTAAAATACTTGCGCCATATTCATCGCTTGGATGCCGATACCACCGGCATTTTGTTGCTGGCGAAAAGCCAGGGGGCTTTGGACACATTCAGCGATTTGTTCGAATCGCGTCGGATGGAAAAGGCCTATCTGGCCGTTGTCGAAGGCAATCCCAAGCAGGACCGATGGACCTGTCATCTGAAGCTCGCGCCGGACCCGGACCAAATTGGACGCATGAAGGTTGAGGCGCGTCGAGGCAAGGAAGCCGAAACACATTTTGAAGTGCTGCAGCGCGCCGCCCGGCGGACGCTTATCGAGGCGAGACCGGTCACAGGCCGGACTCACCAAATTCGGATTCATCTCGCGCAATCAGGTTGCCCGATTGTGGGCGACCCGCTGTACGGACAATCTCGACCATCGCATGGGAGCGGGGACGGCTCGTCGCCGCAAAGCCCGCTGGCGCATTCGGGGACGGGCCGTCCCGGCCCCTATACGATGGCAAAAACTGCTTCGGGAGATACTCAACCGTGCGAAAAAGAATGGCCGTTAGGCTTGCGAGCGGTCGTTTTAGGCTATGTCGATCCGTTTACGCATCGGCGGATAGAGATTAGAGCTTCGGTTGATAAGTTCGTGGAAGAGTTTGGGTTCAAACCGATTGCCAACATGATTAGCTCTGCACCTGCCGAGGGCGAATTCACAAACATGAAACGGCACAGACGATGCTCGCCCAAGACTTGCGGAAATGCGAAGATCTCCATGAATTAAGCGTGAAAAGGCATTTATGGCTATAGAAGCAATCAACGCGATTGGGTCCGGTGCGGCCTCGGAACAGATCGTTCGCATCCTGGCCGAGGTGACGATGCGCACCCAACGTTCCGCCTCACGGTTGTCGGCGGGCATCAAGAATGTCTCGCCTGAAATCGACCCAGCGGGTTTGGCGCAGTTCATGAAGTTGGACGCCCAGATAAACCGAATCAGCGCTGCCGAAACGAATGTCACCAACGCGGTCTCATTCAGCCAAACGCAGGACGCGATGCTCGGGCAATCTCAGGTTGCCTTAAATCGCATGGGTGAACTGAGCATTCTGGCGCAAGACCAAACCAAGAGCGCTGATGACCGCGCAATTTACCAAATGGAATTCACGCAGTTGCAGAATTTTCTGAGCGACATCGGAAATCAAACCTTCAACGGCGTTAATTTATTTTCTTCCTCGGATGTCCAAGTGACCGCCGATAGCGGCGGAAACCAACTGACTCTCAACGGCGCGGATTTGGCGGCGCCGGTTGCTTCCGGCGGCTTGGCCGAAGTGATCAGCGGCGCATCCATTTCCACTCCAGCAGCCGCGGCCAGCGCTTTGGATACGATCAAGAGCGGAATCCAGAACGTGGCGAATCTGCGAGCTAATGCAGGCGCCAACCTGCAGAGTTTGAATTTCGCGAAGGAAAGTAATGCAGCCCTTAGCCAGAATCTTTCCGCTGCTGGCAGCCGTCTGAACGACGTTGATGTTGCTGAAGAGAGCCGCTTTTTTGCGGGATCAAAGCTGATCTTGCAAGCAGGCGTCCAAAGCTTGCGGCAGGCGAATTTGCTTATTGGGTCAATGAACGTCTTGGCTTGATCGCTTTCGGTTAGACATACGGATACAGGCTCAGCATCCCTCACGCGGTGGATGGTTGAGCCTGTTCCCTTTTGGTCGCGCCAACTCGGAAGCTCGTGCGGAACCGCTGGGGACTTAGATTTAGATGGACGATGAATCTCGCAGGCCAGCGCGTCCTGCCTGCCATGGTGCACCTCAACGGAGGCGCCGGAATCAACCAACGTCAACAGTCCATGTGCGCTGACCGGGAGCGCTTCCGAATCTTGACTCAATCATAGCTCGTGTGAACTGCTGCGGCATCCTTGCGCGAAGCCGCCCGTTCGGGCTACATTCCTGGCATGGCAGAACTAACGTTGGAGTATCCGGATGATTTGCTGGTTGCAAGTGGCAAGCCGCGCAGCGAGGTCGAGCGGGAGTTGAAGTTCCAACTGGCCGTGCGGCTTTTCGAGGTGGGGCAGTTGTCGCTGGGCAAGGCGTCCGAACTCGCGGGCTGGAATCGCCTTCAGTTTGCGGACGAGTTGGGCCGGCTCAAAGTCCCGGTCGTCAATCTGGACGACGAGGAAATCCAAATGGAACTAAGTGCCATCCGAGGAAATCGTCATCGCGGATAGCAGTCCGCTCATAGGACTGGCGCGCATCGGGCAGCTTGGGCTTCTGCCGCAACTCGCCAGACAAATCGTCCTGCCGTATGCGGTCCATGCGGAAGTGACGGCGGCGCGAGCCGATGCGCCAGGGGCTGCCGCAGTGGCCGCGCTGAGGCCATCGCCCTTGCGCAACGGGAATCGTCCGCCGTTTTGTTGTTGGATTGGATGACCTTCGCGCCCGGAAGTTGACGGAGCGGCTCGGGCTGCGGCGAATGGGGACAGTGGCATTGCTCGGGCAAGCAAGACGTGAAGGACTGATTCCGAAACTCAAACCAGCCCTCGACGCGCTCGTGGCGAACGGCATTTTCATACGCGAAGAATTGGTTGAAGCCGCTCTCAAAGAGGCAGGAGAGTAGTTGCCCTTTAGATGTCTGCTTTTTCGCCGAGTTGCGATTCGGTGGCGGCAGTCATTGACGATGTAGCCTTAACTGGACTAACGTCTGCCCAATGGCCCGGATTTAAGAATAAGGCAAACCGCACACAGGGCCATTGACGTGGGTCAAAACATTCCTGTGCCGGCGCACTTGAATTGGGATCTTTGGCTCGGGCCGGCGCTCGAACGGCCGTATCATCCATCCTATCATCCGTTCGCGTGGCGGGGCTGGTGGGACTTCGGGACAGGCGTGCTCGGCGACATCGGCTGCCATCAATTATCAGCAGTCTTCAAGGCGCTCAAGCCAGACCATCCAACCTGGGTTGAAGCCTGTTCTTCCAATCACCAATGCCCGCCTGAGATCGCGAACGAAACCGCTCCGGCTTCGTCGATCACGCGCTGGTCCTTCCCGGCCAGCGGCGGTCGCGCGGCATTCACGGTCCATTGGTGGGACGGCGGCCTGAAGCCGCCCTGTCCCGAAGAATTCGAAGACAGCCGCAAGTTTGCCGAAAGCGATTGGTTACTGATCATCGGCGATAAAGGGAAGATGTACGGCGATCAGCTTATTCCTTCCGTCAAAGCAAAGGAGTTTGGCAAGCCTCCTCGAGTGCTCGAACGTTCGCCCGGCCATTACGTCGAGTGGGTTCAAGCCTGCAAAGGCGGCGCGCCGGCGGGTTCAAATTTCGTCGATCACGCGGCGCACCTCGCGGAGGTGGTTTTGCTGGGCAACATCGCGATTCGAACGAAAGAAAAGCTGCTCTGGGACGGGCCCAATCTCCGGTTCACCAATTCGGAGACCGCGAATCAACTGATCAATCCGCCGTATCGCGCCGGTTGGACTGTTTGAAGGGGGTTCCTTAGATTGCATTGCTCCCATGAACGCGGCAGGACAGCGCGTCCGGCCTGTCTTGCTCGTGGCCTGGGCAAATGCTGGGCAGGGGGGACGCCTATCCTACGATGAAGTCCTCGCCCCTTTCGTCCTCCTTGCGCGGCGCATGCTGGAGCCGTTTCAGGAGGAAGAGATCTTCGTTCGAATTGAAACACACTTGAAGAATCATCGCCTCACGCGTGCGCTCCAAAAGGAGGTGGAGCGGCGAGAGCGGGCTGAAGCTGCTTTGACGAAAGCCGACCAACAGCTTTCCATTCTATCGGAACAAGAAGCGCGGCGCTGGGGTGTGTCTGGCTTCCGAAGGAACTCGGCGAGTCCGCGTTCTTTGGACATGTCAAAGGCGCATTCAGTGGCGCGACGGCGGATCATCCAGGCTGCCAGGCCGACGGCGGAACTTTGTTTCTCGATGAGGTCGGCGATATGCCGCTGGACTTGCAGGCGAAGCTTCTCCGTGTCATCGAGGACGGCGTGGTCGAGCCCGTCGGTTCATCCAAACGCCGAAGGAAGGTCGAAGTCCGAGTTCTCGCTGGCACGAACGCGGAATTGCAGTCGGACGTAGGACATGAATCAGATTCAACCGTCCCTTCCGGGACTTAATGCAATCGCGAACTGGAAACCCGGCAGTCAACTGCCGGGCTATTGTCAAACTCTCCCTCCGGGAGAAAATGTCCAAACTCCACCGGAAGCGCAGCAGCGCTTACCCACCTGTTCAGAAATCTGTCTCAAGAAAGAGTCTAGTTTGCCGGCCAAACGCTCTTGCTTGAATCCGATGTTCGGACGACTATTCACGCATGCAAAGAACCTACTTTTCCAAGACGGAGGCTCAACAGCTCTTTGGTTCACGCGTAGAAGCGTTAAGCGATCTCGGATGATTTACTTCGATCACAATGCGACGACGCCGATGCTTCCCGAAGCGCGGCAAGCTTGGCTCGAAGCGGCTGAAAGATTCATCGGCAATCCATCGAGCCCACATCGCATCGGAGCGCGCGCGGACGCCGCATTGACAGAAGCCCGCCAGCGACTGGCCATCAAACTTGATTGTGATCCGCTCGACATTGTTTGGACTTCGGGCGCCACCGAAGCGAACAACATGGCGCTGCATCACTTCGCTTCCGATGAATGCGTTCAAGCGTGGGTTTCTGCGATTGAACATCCTTGCGTCCTCGAAGCTGCGCGACACTATTTCCCGAACCGGCTCCGTCTAATGCCTGTGACGCGCGCGGGGACGACGAACTTGGATTGGCTCAGCGAGCATCTCGCCGAAACGCGGCCAGGGTTTGTCGCGATGATGGCGGCCAACAATGAGACCGGCGTCCTCCAGCCTTGGCGTGAAATTCTCGCGATGTGCCGTCAATATGAAGTCCCATTTTTTTGTGACGCCACGCAATGGATCGGCAAATCGACATGCCATGGTCTGGGCGAATGTGATTTTGTGAGCGGCTCGGCGCACAAGTTTGGCGGGCCCAAAGGGGTGGGGTTCTTGAAGTGCCCATCCAAAGGCCGCGTTTATCCGCTGTTGCATGGTGGCCCGCAGGAGGAAGGCCGGCGTTCCGGGACGGAAAATGTCGCTGGCGTTCTATCGATGCTTGCTGCGTTGGAAGCACGGGAACGATCTATTGCGCAAGGTGAGACTGAGAAACGGAGCGTTTGGCGTCACTGTTTCGAGCGGCGCCTTGGTCATGATCTGGCTGGTTGCGAAATTGTTGGATCAAGCCAGGAACGATTGTGGAACACTGTTTCAGCCTTAATGCCGGAAACCGATTGTCAGCAACGCTGGGTCGTTAAACTCGACAAAATCGGTTTCGCCGTTTCGACTGGTTCGGCATGCGCCAGCGGTCGCGAGGAATCGTCACACGTTTTGGCCGCGATGAGTTATTCGCCGCGCGAAGCGAGTCGAGTGCTTCGTTTCAGCAGTGGTTGGGAAACAACGGAGGATGATTGGCGAGCATTGGCAGAGGCCCTCATCAAAGTGAGCTGCGGTTTGTCAGTCGAAATGACGAGACGTAATAGCTGACGAAATCTTCACACATTGGGCCAACTCTGGGACATGTTTCCCTAAGCAAATTCTTTCGGCACATCTTGATCTTGAGGACTTGGACTGATTTGATGAACACATCGAATGGTTGATTCAAGAGCAACCCCAGCCGGGTAACTGCTGCAATATTCTCGCATTGAAATACCTGTGTCTAGCGACTTGCGAGGCGGGCATAAAAGGGCTAAGTCCATTCACCAGAACCCGCCCTTGACCCCCTTCAGTTGAATTAACGAAGATGAACTTGAGGCTTGAGACATTAAGCAGGCGCTGTGCCGTTCTGTGAGTAAGAGTCAAGAGGTCAAGAGGAGGCTGCTTGGGGAGGAAGCGGCCCCGCCACGGGGCCGCTTTACTTGTTGAACGAGGACTAGATCGTGGATCACGTCCGAATCTTTAGCTAAGCATGTGCTATGCCCTAGCCTTTCGCAGATGTCAGAATTCTCCTGATTGCGAAAGCTTGGATGCGAAAACTTGGAAGTTTCTTTACAAAAGGGGGCGGCGAAAGACAAACAAAAAGGCGACTCCACTCGAAGCCGCCTTACATCACAGAGGACATAGTTGCTCTTCCCTTTGAGCAACCTTTGTGCCGTTGGCGGTTCACGACCACAGGAGCGCACAGCAGTGAGAGCTTGGTCTTGTCTTAACCTGCCTTTCGGATTTGCGCTTCGTAGCATGTCCTGAAGGGGTCGTCGAGAAATTCAATCATGGCGGAGAGAGGGAGATTCGAACTCCCGGTGGGGTATAAGCCCACTCACGCTCTCCAGGCGTGCGCTTTAAACCACTCAGCCATCTCTCCACCGATTCGCTATAAGGTGATGAAGTTATTCCTGACGCGCAATATTTTTCGCTGTCGGCCAGCCAACTCCGGTCAGGGGAGCGCAGCGCTTAGGCAGCGTTTACGCTGCAGACGTAAAAATTGGCGAATGGCGCGAAACTCTTCGGAACATTTCGGTTCTGCGAACGCTTCTGTAGTGCAAACGCTGCGGTCCCTGACCGACAGTTTAAATCACGCCCATCCAACTGTCCAACTGTAGCAACTTGCATTTGAGCCGAAATGCTGGCTTGAATACTGGCACGCCTAATTGAGTCAATTAGACAGATTCACGCAACTAAAAGCGCATCGTCACATAGTCTCCAGCTTCAACTCAGCCCAGCCGAAAGGCTCTCCCATGAAAACACAGCACTCCGCGACACCACAGACTCAACCCAATGGGCTGGCCATCGTCAGCACTCAAATCCGGGGTCGCTTTGACAGACCGCTCCGATCCAGTAAGTTTCCGGGCAACATGATGATGAACTTGTTTTTGGCGCCGTCTTTGAAGCTCGGTCTTGTTCTCGGGACAACGTTGCTGTTCCTGGGATGCCGAGCCCAATCTACGAAGGCCGGCCAGGAGACTGCGGCGACAACTGCGCCTGGGCTGACGAATGCCCTAACCAACGCCAATCCCGCGCAGATCGCAGCCACAAATGCCGCGCCTCAAACGCCCAATACCTTTGGCGAAAAGCTTTTGGCGGGAGAGATTAAGCTTTCCCCCGGATTGCAGGAAGTTATCGATATGGCCGAGCGCGGTGTCGGTGACGATATCTTAATCGCTTACATCGAGAACTCGCCGTTTAACTACCGTCTGACAGCGGAAGAAATTCTCTATTTGACCGATCTTGGCTTCTCCGAAGCGGTGATTGCCGCGCTCATCAAGCATGGCAAAGCGCCACAAAATGTTGCGGAAAAAACCGGCAACGGCGCGACCAACGCGGTAGCCCCTCCGCCGGCCACGGTCCAGAGCGCTGCGGTTGTCACGACTGCTCCATCCGTCTCGATCACAGCGACACCCGAATTTGAAGCTGGGGTTCAGCCGCCGCCGGTCACGTACGTCACTCCGCCGCCGCAAGTGGAATACAATTATTTTTACAGCTCGTTGGCGCCTTACGGTTCCTGGGTTGACCTCCCGGATTATGGATATTGCTGGCAGCCCACAGTTGCAGTGATCGACCCGTACTGGAGGCCCTATTGTCATCGCGGGCGCTGGCTCTACACAGATTGCGGATGGTACTGGCATTCGGATTATTCGTGGGGTTGGGCTCCGTTTCATTATGGCCGCTGGCATAGTCATCCACGCCGTGGTTGGGTCTGGATGCCCGATACTACCTGGGGTCCAGCTTGGGTCACCTGGCGCAATACTGATGCGCATTGTGGGTGGGCCCCGTTGCCGCCTGGCGCTCGCTTCCGCCACGGCTTCGGTATTAGTTACTTCGACTCCAACGTAGGGATCAGCTTCGATTTCGGCCTGCGGCGCGATTGTTACACATTTGTTCCGAAGAGCCGCTTTTGCGATCGCGCGCCCTGGCGTCATTCACTCGCCTCTGCCGATGTTGTGCAAATTTACAACAAGAGCACTGTCGTAAATAACTACGTGTCAGGCTCAAATAACACGGTCATTAACGAAGGGGTTGGCCGAGATAACATTGCCCGCTTCACTCGATCTGAAATTCGAAAAGTGGAAATTCGTGACATGCCCGCGAGTGAGGCGCGCCGAACTATCCGGTCAGAGCGCCTCGACAAAAATGGCACGGAGTTAGCCGTTTTTCGCCCGCAGATTCCAAATGCCCCAGAGCGGTCAACAACACGCGCAAACGCAGAACTGAGGAGTGTCCGGCGTCCGACAGGCAACGGAATCCCTGCCGAATCGTCGGCGGCGAAGGTGACGTCGATCGGCAGCGCGGCTCCCATGCAAACTCTCAGACCGAGAGAAAACGGAGGCAATGTGCGATCAACCGATCGAACGATCCCATCGCACAGGACGGAACAGAACCTTGCCGGGCCGACGCCGTCAGTTTCGCCATCCGGGAACGTTGCCCAGCCTGGTAGAATCCGGTCTATCAATTCGACGCCGATTGCTGGATTCCCGGCTGCGAATCGCTCCGCGAGGACGGACAGCCCTCCAGTTTCAATCAGCCCAGCTTTGCAGGCCGGTGCGGTGGTCAATCCTGTTACTCCACCTCCAATTACCGGAGGTATTGCTGAAGCACCCCAAACCAGGACTGAGACGACTTCGCAACGTCCTAAATCAGCGCAGGAAGTTCGAAGCACCCCAAGCACGCCGCCTCCGTTGGTTCAGACGCCGTTCAACGCAAATCCGAATCAACGTCGTGAACGGCCACAACCGATTGCAACGTACTCGACTCCAATTCCATCGACACCTGCGCCAGTCATCCCAGCGCCGTCAGTCCCTGTCGCTGAAAGCGCACGCTCGCCGCTCTCGCGACGGTCGATTGAAACCCGGTCCTTTACTCCGGCGGCGAACGGTTCGACTGCTCAGCCACAGTCTCAAGGGCCAACCATTCGGTCCCGGGGTTTCGAGCAGCCCAACGGGTTTTCTTCGAGGCCAGAAAGGTCTCGTTCCGCGACGATTACGCCAATTGCACCGCCTGTGAGCCAGCCGGCGCCGAGCTATACGCCGCCATCCTTTCAACCGAGTCCCGTTCCGAGTTCGCGACAGGAATTGCAGAAACCGGTCACGATTGTTCCGCCGGAGCGACAACGCTTTGAACGCAGCAGTGGTTACCAGTCTCAATCTGGTTCCTCGGCGAGTTATGGTGCGCCCAGCTATCAATCTAGCCCTTCGCGTAATGTTGGCAGCCTGCCTCCGCAGTACACACCGGTGCCGCCGCGCCAGTCTGCGGCGCCATCAATTCAATCACGACCATCGGTCGGGGCGCCATCCTCTCCGCCGGTGCAGATTCAGTCGCGGCAAGTTTCTCCCTCGGTTAATTCATCGCCATCACAGCCGTCGAGCCGTTCGAGTTCAGGAGGAGGCGGCCGGCGTCAGGAAGCAAACAGGTAAATAGACTTAACGTAACTTTATCCTTTGTGTCGGAACATCCGCCAGTTCTGCCCATGAACCTGCGTAGTAGGATAGGCGTCCCGCCTGTCCAGGCATTATGAACTTTCAATCCTCATCGTTCAGAAGTGGTTTGGTTCTTCTGGTTGCTGGCTCGGCCTTAGTCAGTCACTCTTCGTTGCAAGCTCAGAGCAACCGTCCGCCGCAACCGGTGGTCGTTTATTCCACTGGTTTTGAGCGCGATGAAGGATTCGATCCGGCTCTCCCTTTGATCGGGCAATCCAGTTGGGTGGGATCAGGGTCAGGAGGAAATGGAATCTTGACGAATTCATTCACACGTTCGGGCCAAGCCGCTTACATTGGATTTGCTGCTCCCGAAGGGCGCGATGAGTTTCTCAATGTCTGGCGGCCGCTAAGTCTTGCGCCGATTAGCAGCAATCAGACCCTCGTTACATTCTCTGTGCTGATGCACCTCGTTGACTCCAACAACAACCAATTCGATGACTTCCGGTGGAGCGTGTATAACACCAACGAAGCCCGGCTTTTTACGGTGAACTTCGATAATGTCTCGCGGGACATCTTTTACGCTCTCGACGATACGAAAGGCTTCATCTCGACTGGCTTGGGCTTCGACAATGCGGGCTATTACGAATTGGTCATCAAGATGAATTTCGCCCGCAACCTTTGGTCGGCGGCGCTCAATGGATCCATCATCATCAACTCAAAACCGATTACGACGAAGGGTGCTGCGTTGAATTTGGGAGACATTGACGCCGTTTGGGCGATTCATCAAGTTGGCTCGCCTGGAAATAACTACATGATCTTTGATGATTATCTCGTTACCGCCGAAGCAACACCGTCCATTCCTCCTGTGATCGAGCAATTAGGGTTTTCGACAAATGGCCGGTTTCAGTTGCGCCTTTATGGCGAACAGGGGTTGACCTATTTGATCGAGGCCTCGATCGATTTGCGGCAGTGGCAATCGATCGGTGAGGTCACGGCTCCAACCGGCGGTATCCTCGACTTTCAAGATACCGCTGCGACGCGCTCCTCTTCACGCTTCTATCGAGCCCGCCAAAAGCCCTAAATCTAAGCACCGAAGATTGGAACAGAAGGCAACGAAGGGAACAAAGATGAACTGCCTGTTCGCTCTTCGTTATCTTCGTTTCCTTCTGTTGAATCTCAAACAGAGGTGCCAAGAAGTGTCCCCATCTCGTTTGTTTTGATTTAGGTGCCGCTGTATCAGTTTGAGACACGGCAGTCCTCATTCAAGACACTTGGAAGGCGTTGGCCAAGCCGCTCCACCTGGATTCTTTTGCGCCGTGTCGAAGTAAGTGTGTAGAACAAAAAAGTTCGGCTGGCCACTCATGCGTTCCTTTTGGCGCCAGCGCTGCTTTGTCTGCGGCAGCGGATGAGAGCGTTGCACGAAAAGCGTTTCACTGGTTTTTGGATGGTGCTCCTTTCCATCAGCTTGGTGTTGGTGGTGTCGCTTCTCGTCCTCTTTCGGCCGTCACACTCGAAGACTTGCGGCTTGATCCTCATCTGACGCCAGAACGCTTCGCCACTAATTTTATAACTTTGGATTAACAAGATCGCAAAACCGATACCCGGTCAGAATGACACGGGCTGGTGGATGGTTTGGGGCGGTGTCAGGGAAAATAGCAAACGCCGCAAAGCCGTTCGCATGTCCGTGCTGGAACCGGCCACAAAGTTGCAACAATCGGACCACGGATAAGAAAATTAAACCGCGAATAGACGCGAATGAACGCGAATATAAATGGGCTTCGAGTGGATTGGTGTTTTCGAGAGGCGTTATCGACAAGGTGTTGGCAAACGGTGGCACGAGCTTGACCCTCTCGCGATTCGCCTCTCCTCGCGTTCATTGGCGGTCTTCTACTTGGAATCGATTCTCTTACGCGTGGATTTGGGCCGCTTTCGAGTTCAAGAGATTGAGCAAAGCTCAAGTTCGCTGAGTTTGCGGCCCACCTGAAATACGGCCAGACAAACTTGCGCTTGCGCGGGGTCGTTCAGGCAAACGGCGCCGTTGCTGATTTTCGGCACGGGCTCGCCTTCGAGGCAAAGGGGGCTTTGTTCACTGAGGGAACGGGCGAAGGAGTTGAAACTCCCCAAACCCTCCCTATGCAGCGTCGCACGGTTGACGAGGCGGAAGAAGCCAAAGCTTCCCGGAGCCGTTCGCTTCATCAGTTCGACGGTCAAACGCCCCATCGTGCAGCGAGGGTTGATCTCAACGATTGGTTTGAGACGGCAGCCACCATGTGCGGTGCGATAAACGAATGCATCGATGCTAATCGGTCCAAGATAATCGATGCTGCGTAGTTCTTGTTCGAGGATGGAAAAGATTTGGAGATAGAGATGTTGGAGCCGGCCTGAGATGTCGGCTGGCACGCGCCAAAGGCCAGCCACCTGTGACGGAATCCGCCGATCGTAATTTGGCGCGGCCCAATTCGCCTGGAACTGGCCCTTGCGATCATTGATCAGTCCCGTGTAGCCGCACAGCTTGAGTCCGGCCGCTGTCATCTCCAACTGCACAGAGAAGTCGCGCTCACGCTCCAGCCATGGCTCAACGACGAGTGGCCGGCCATTTTGCATTGCACGCACCATCCAGCGGCGCTGCGCTTCCTGAAGTTCCATTTCCCAAAGCCGGATCGCATTGTGTCCGGCCAAGCCGAGCGCTTCTTTCACGACAATCTTATGATGTCCGCGTCGCCGAATCGCAGCTATTGCTTGCAACGCCTCATCGAGCGTGTTCACGGCGACACCAACCTCAGACTCCGCGCAGAGCCAGGGCTCCGCCGAAGCTGAGCCAGGGGCATTTTGATTTTGTTCCAGTGTATTTGGATGTGTGTTCCTTGGTTCGTGCCGTGTCAAAACTTTTCGTAGCAGATCGGCGCTCCAGGCTTTGGAATAAAGCTGTGCGATCCGTTCGTTGAATCGCTGGCTCGCTTCACGCTGTTCGCCGGTGACGTTAGGAAAGAGCGGTTCAAGCAGTTCGAGGCTGTCTGGTCCCCAGGCCCAAGGACGCAGCCGCCCAATCTTGCGCTGGGTCAAACCGATCGAGGCATCAATGCGCAAGCCGTTCACTTCTACAAATTCGGGCAACGCAAACCCTGCTTGCTTGAGGCCACTTAGAAATTGGACTGATGGGCGCGTTTCCACGAGGACAATGTCGTCCTGGCGGCAAAGGTACTGCGGCAGATTCGCGAGATCGCGCGCCAGCAAAGTCTGGTGTTTCACCGGCGCGAACGATTTGCCGAACGCGATCCGCCCTTCGGCGAATGGATTGAAGACAAAAACGCTCGGCGTTCGTCCTTTGGACTGCGCGTAGACATTCAATTTGTCGATGAATTCGGATTCGAATCCTGCGGCACGCCGGCCCTCGACGTCCAGTGCGATTCCTTTAGCACGCTGCGGTGACAGAGGGAATTTCAAGTGCCGGCAAAAAGCATCCCAATCGCTCTCGTGCGGAGTCTTCCAGCGCCGAAACCATTTCAAGCCGTAAGCCACATGCCCAATTTCGTCGCGATAAATTCGGTCAAGCAAATGTGCCGTCTCAAGGTCGCCGGCCTCACTAAAACGCTGGGCGAAGTGGGGGGCAAAATCGAGGTTGGCCTGTTCGAAGGTAAGGCTCAACCTCGCCACATAATCCATCGGACTTTCCATCCGGGAAACTGCTTTCCAGAAAAACCCGCTGACCGGCAGTTCGCCGAATTCGATGCCGCATTGGCGCATCCTTTCGATGTAGAGTGTTGTGTGAACCTGTTCGTCCTTGAGCGTCTGGAGCACTCCTCTCCGAAAGGCGGCCGGCGCGTCGGGAAAACGCAACAGAACCAGGGCCATCAACTCCGTCGCCAGCAATTCGTGATTCGCAAAGAAGTGCAGCAAACGGCCGCGCTCCTCTTCGTGGTCCAGGCGATGCACGCCCGGAAAGTCGCCGCCACTTGAGCCCTGCTGTTTGAAGCGCAACGCGCTCGGCCTTCCCGGCGTTGAGGGCGCAAACACCGGAGGCCCGGGATTCTTATCCACGATCCGCTCAGGACATTGCAGCTTCTGATCGAGCGTGGTCGCAAACAAAACCTGTTCCGCAAATTCCCGTAGTTCCATTCGCTAGGGTTGCTGCATATTAGGAGATTCCCAATTTTGCGCACGTGCGCAGAATTCGAGAATTGATCAAACAAAATAGCTGCAGTTCCAATCGTGGCAGGAACTGCAGCTATGATCGAAAACTATGCGTGAACGAGAAGGATGTTACTTCTTGGCCTTGGGATCGGCTTTGGCGTCTGTTTTGGCAACCTTCTTGAGGTACTTCGCTGGTTTCTTGTCGAAATCGCCTTTGCACTCTTTGCAGCAGAGTTGAACTTCCTGGCCGTCATGAATAAAGGCGTACGGTTCGCCGTGGTCGCCGCCCAGTTTCTCGTCGGTGACGATGCAAATCTTGAGCGGGTACGCCTTCACTTTCTTGGCAGCTTCGTCAATCTTGGCTACGAACTTGGCCGTCGTCTTGTCGAAGTCTCCTTTGCAGTCTTTGCAGCAGAGTTTTACTTCGCGGCCATCATGAACGAACACGTAAGGGTCGCCATGGCCGCCCAGTTTCTCGCCGGAGACAACGCAGGCATTCAAGGGATAAGGTTTAGTTTTCTTCTCAGCTTTTTTGTCCGCAGCCAACACTGCCAGTGGAGCGGCAAGGCAGGCAATGAGGATGGTACTGACAGTTATGTATTTGAATTTTTTCATAAGTCTCTTGGTTGAGCATGTCTATTATACGCTCGTTCGGGCAAAAGCACTCAAAATCTTTTATCCAGTCGGCCGGCCGGTGCATCCCGAAGTTGTCGGCACAATCGTAGCGGCGGGCATCCTGCTTGCCGTAGAGCCGAGGCATCTTGCCCGGCGGATCACGCGCACGCACTAGAACGCAGCCTCCTCGTTTCAAGCGTCGCTCCGGACGGCAAGATGCACGCCCTCTACGGCAGGCAGGATGCCCGCCGCTACCGACAACTTCGGGATTTGATTATCGCCGACCTTCAGCGCCTTAATGAGCGCGCATTGGGATAATGCCCCACTCTCGCTTTGCGATTCTCTCTTGCGCACGATTTCGCACACTTCTATTTTCGGCATCATGAAATGCACTTGTCTTGCCTTGCTTGTTTTTTCTGTGTGGTTGCCTCCGGCTGTGCGCGCTCAGAACAATTCGGCCGCAGCTTTCGATCGAAATGCGGAAGAAGAGCGCTATCGAAAATTGTCGGCCCAAATCCGTGAGATTACGGAAAATCAGGAAGTTTTATTGAGACGCCAGAACGAACTTCAACAGCGCTGCGATGCATTGGCTCGCGAAATCGTGAATCTGAAAGAAGAAAGCAGTCGCGGCAGCCTTCGTTGGGCCAGTGCCGAAGACCTGAAGAGGGTCGTCGATAAAATGAAGGAAATGGAAAAGAGCCGCGAAACCGATCGCAAATTAATGACCGATAGTCTTAATAGCCTTCGCGATTTGGCCAAAACTGCCGTCCCGCCTGCCGTTGAATCGAAACCTCCAAAGCAACCGTTGCCGGAGTTGACTGGAGAACACTACCAATATGTCGTCAAATCCAACGACACGTTAGGCGGAATCGTCGCGGTGTATAACGCGGGCTTTGACAAAGATGGCAAGGCTCGGATTACCATAGCTCAGGTGGAGCAAGCTAACCCCGGTCTGCAGGCCAACAAAATAAAGGCTGGCACAACCATCCTAATTCCGATTCCACCCGATAAGAAGAAGACCAAGTAGCGATGTCAGTGGGTTTGTTGGTCTCCCTCACGATTAACTAAATCGAGACTTATGACATTGCTACATTTCGCCTTTAGATTGAACAAGGCAGTTTTAAGGTAAGGTAGGGCGAACCTGCCGGTGAGCCGACAAACAGTAATCACGCAATGCTCCTGTCGGCTCACCGGCAGGTTCGCCCTACCAACCGCGGACTGTGGCAATGTTGTGTGCTTCGGTTTAGCGCTGCTCCAAACCGCATCGTGGACTGAATCAGCGCCAAACGAACTCCGCAGCGACGTTGCCCTGCAGCCGGAAATTTGCGGCTGTGATTCGGTTCGTCATCGTTCGCGCGATCCCAAACAAGATCGGCGCGGCCAATCGCGGCAGTTGTTTAATTAACAAAAGGAAAGCCTCGGCACTGACACGGAAAAGGCGGCTCTCCACTTCGGTGATGACGTCAGCGGATCGCGCGCTTTGGTTGAACATCGACATTTCGCCAAAAAACTCGCCTGCTGGAATGCGGCAGGGCACCGTCTGTTCCAGCCCGACCAGCAAGCGCGCTCGGACTTCGCCGGACAATACGAAGAACACGCTATCGCCCGGATCTCCTTTGTGGATGACCACTTCGCCAGTTTTCATTTCGACCAACTCACCAAAACGGATGAATTGCTCCAGATCCGCATCCGACAAAGTGATGAAAAGGTCAAACTGCCGAAACTCGTCGGGGCTGGCTTTGCTTCCCAGAAAACGCCAATCCGCAGGGGCATCGGGGGGTTTGGGATTGAAAATCTCTCGCAAGACTTCGCTCTCCATGGCGCGCCGCCAAGCGTTATCAACCTGCGAATGGACCCACTCGGCTAAAACCGGAAGTCTAATCGGACCGTAAACCATGTTGTCGACTGCCCAGACTTTATAAGTGGCTTCGGCGGAGGACGCTGTCATGGCCCGCATCCTACCAAGCCCCGGAAAGGCGACTCAATTTTGAACACGCCGGACAACATGGACAACAGGATTGGAGAGAGTTGTCCAGAAAAGCGTCGTTGTCCCAAGGCGCCGCTGACCAACGCGCGTCATCGCGCTAAACTCAATCCTTGGGACAGGCTCTAATTAAGCTAGCTCGGCCGTTCGAGGAACGCTGCGCAGTTATTGCCCGCAC
Source organism: Verrucomicrobiota bacterium (assembly GCA_016871515.1). GTDB lineage: Bacteria > Verrucomicrobiota > Verrucomicrobiia > Limisphaerales > SIBE01 > SIBE01. The sequence goes on along the minus strand of VHDE01000074.1, from coordinate 4,194 downwards.
AATTTCAGGAACTGTGCTTCGTCCAGAATCGTCACCCCAAGCCTTCGGGCTTTCTCTAACTTGGAGCCAGCTTCCTCACCGGCGATAACGTAATCAGTCTTTTGACTGACACTCCCGCTGACCTTGCCTCCGAGCGTCTCGATTTTCGCGGCGGCATCGTCGCGTTTCAACTTCGGCAAGGTCCCGGTGAGAACAAATGTCTTGCCGGAAAACGGTCCAAGAGCAGATTTCGAATCAAATTGTGTTGAACGAAAATTGAGGCCTGCGGCACGGAGTCGCTCGATCAATTGCTGGTTGCGCTTTTTAGCCAACCAGTCCACCAAGCTCTCGGCAATGACGCCACCGACGTCCTCGATCTGTGTCAGCTGTTCGATGGTGGCCTGACTAAGAGCATCAAACGACGGGAAACGGCGGGCCAGCGATTTCGCCACTCCTGCACCCACATGCAAAATGCCTAAGCCGAATATCAGCCGCCAAAGGTCACGCTCTTTGCTCGCTTCGATGCCGGCCAGAAGATTGCGAGCCGATTTTTCTCCCATCCTTTCAAGGTTTGCCAATCGCTCCAGAGTGAGCGAATACAGATCGGCCACGTCGCGCACTAGGGCGTGCTTGACCAGTTGAGCGACCAGCACTTCGCCGGCGCCTTCGATATCCATTGCGCCCCGGCTGCACCAGTGCTCGAGGCGGCCGCGAACTTGCGCCGGGCAATCGCCATTCGTGCAGCGCCAAACCACTGCAGATTCTCCGACGGCCGCGCCAGTCGAACGCGAAACAGCTGACTGGCATTCCGGACAAACGCTCGGAAATTCGAAGGCCCTCTCTTTTCCCGTTCGTTTGGTTAAGACGACGCCCACCACCGCTGGGATTACTTCTCCCGCCTTTTCAATTGTGACGGTGTCGCCGATCCGAATGTCTTTTCGCCGCAGTTCATCTTCATTGTGCAAGGTGGCGCGACTGATCGTGCTGCCCGCGAGAAAAACCGGTTCCAACTCCGCGACGGGCGTGAGCGCGCCGGTGCGCCCCACCTGAATTGTGATCCCATGGAGCCTCGTTTCGGCTTGCTCAGCGGCGTATTTATACGCGATGGCCCAACGAGGCGCTTTCGAAGTAAAGCCAGTCTTTTCGCGAAGCGCGTAAGAATTCAGCTTGATCACCGCTCCATCGGTCTCGTAACTGAATTTCTGCCGCAACTGGTCCAACTCCTCGATCGCGCCAATCAATTCTTCAACTGATCGACAATGCCACGTTTTCTCCGGCGTCTTAAATCCGAGCAACTTGAGCCAGCTCAGCACAGAATCGTGACGCTGCAGGTCTTGATTATCTGCGCCGTCGGCGAAGCCCAGCCCGTAGATCACCAAGTCGAGCGGGCGCTTGGCGACAATGCCAGGATCAAGCTGCTTGAGCGATCCCGCCGTAGCGTTACGCGGATTGGCAAATGTTTCTTCGCTCAGCTTTTTTCTCTCGGCGTTGAGGCGAGCAAACCCGGCCCGCGTCATATACACTTCACCGCGAACTTCCATGACCTTGGGAATCGTTTGCAACGCTGTGGGAATGGAGCTTTCGGCATCGCCATGCGCATTCGATAATTTCAGCGCCTTCAACCGATGTGGCGCCGTGCGTATGGTCTTCAGGTTCTCAGTAATGTCATCCCCGGTTGTGCCGTCGCCGCGCGTCGCCCCAATGGTCAGCACGCCTTTTTCGTAGCGCAAGTTGACCGCAACTCCGTCCACCTTGGGTTCCACCATCCACTCGAGCTTCTCGCGGGGAACGAGCCGCTGGACTCGGTGCACGAACTCCCGCAGTTCATCCTGCGAATACGTGTTGTCCAAGCTCCGCATCGGCGTCAAATGTTGCACTGGCTTGAACTCCGTCAACGGAGCGCCGCCCACGCGCTGCGTCGGCGAATCGGGCATGATCAGCGCGGGAAACTTATGTTCCAGATCAACCAGTTCGCGGTACAAACGGTCGTACTCCTGGTCGGCAATCGTCGGATGGGCCAGAACGTAATAGGCGTAATCGTGAGCCCGTATTTGCTCGACGAGTTCGGCGTGGCGATGCTCGGCTTCTTTTGGCAACATTCGGAATTTCTATAGCACAGCGAACAAGAGTTTGGAGGCGAAATTTCGACGATTTATCGCCAATGCCTATGCCTTCACAAGCGCACTCTGATCAAGTCGCGAGATAACGCAACGACGTGCGGCCTTCTTCAACAAGCGCCTTATCACCTGCGTCATGTCCGTAGCTCACAATGAACGCCGCCGTCTGCAGCGCCTTGAACGTTGCCAATTTCCATGTCTCCTCGTCGATACTCCCATAGATGCGCTCGAAGGCGCTTCTGGAAGACGGCGGCAAAAACGAACACGCCACCGCGAGATCAATGGCTGGATCACCAAGATGAACATCTCCCCAATCGATAACGCCACAAAGCCGATTGGCCTTGTCCACGAGCAAGTGCCGCGCGTAACAGTCGCCGTGGACAAGCGTCGTCCCGGCTGGTCGCCGCGCCGCCTGCACTGAATCAAGGAGCTCCAGGAGCCGGGGGAGGTTATCGAGCAATCCGAGTCTGTTCAATTCTTCGAGTCGTTGACGAAGCGGAGGTGTGCGGCGAACGACGTTGAGACGATCGAGGGCATCAGGGCGCGCACCAAAACTCTTGGCGTCGCCGGCGCGACTGGCATGCAATTTCACAAGAAAGCCCGCGATTGGGTCGCAGGCATTCATCCGCTGCTGCTCGTTCAGGGTTGCGTCGCAGGCCGTCCGTCCTTCGAGAAATGGATAGCCGGCAAACGGCCAAGGATACGCGTCACTCGGTTCGCCGTGCCAACTCGGGACCGGGATTGGCAGGGGAAGTTGAAGGGCGAGACTTGGAAGCAATCGGCGCTCGGTCTCTAACAAATCGACGGCTGCCTGCCGCCTCGGGGAACGAAACACGCACGCGCTATTGACCAAGGAAGCGGTGTTATCCCAGCGTACGCCGAGCAATTTCAAGGTGACCGGCGCGATATCTGGGAATTGCCTTTCAATCAGCGAGCAGGCGAGCGGTTCATCGACTGCGCGCTCCGGCAACCAAGGGCGATTCATTCGCCTCACCCGCAAAACGGGGTCAAACCACCGGCCAATTTCTCATTGCTTTTGCGTTTTGCCGGTGAGATCGCTGTCCTCCCAGCCGCGCCGGCTGTGGTACGACCACCAGTCCTGCTCGTCCATCTTGCGTTTTTCCAGCTCGGCATGGCTGTCGGCGAACACCAGATTCAAGGCCGTTCGATGCGCAGAAATGCGCGGGTTCCAATAAGGCATTTCCCAAACCAGGACAGCTCGTGACGCGCTCGCTACGTCGCTGACCCGGCGGCCGCTCACCGGGCGTTTCTCTTCATACGTGGCATTGTCTTTCTTGAGATAAATATGGTTCCAAACGTAACTGACATGATCATTGTCGCGGATGAAGTCCTTTAGTCGCGAAACATCGGGATCTTTCGTCCGAATGCCCGTCGGGCAAGCAAACGTGGCTCGCGCTGGCTGCGTCACCGTTCTCGATGTGTAGTTGGTTGGCTTGATTTGGTTTTTTCCGATGTACGGTTCGAGTATCTCCGGCATCCAAATGTTGTCGTTGCGCAGTTTGAAACTGTCACCCCAGGAACGACCCCAGTTTTTGCAGAGTGGAAACCGTTCCTCGAAATCTGACGAATACATGGTTACGGCCAGGCCGATCTGCTTCATGTTATTCAGACAAAAGGACTGCTCGGCCTTGAGTCGGGATTTGCTCAGAGCCGGCAAGAGCATGCCGGCAAGTATCGCAATGATGGCGATTACCACGAGCAGTTCAATCAACGTGAACGCACACGAGCAAAGACGCTGTGCTCGGTCAACAGGTGATGTCGGCTTATGAAGTTTGATACGAGATTCGATTAATTAATCCAACACTTGGCGACGGCGTGGCGAATCCTTAACATCGCTCGCACGATGGAAATTATTTCCCCTAAAGTCAAGCATTCGAAAGACAGCGGCTGGCAACGGCGTTGCTGACCGCACTGGATGTGCCTCCTCGTAGCGCAGAGTTTCACTCTGCACGTCGAGGTAGAGACGTCGGTTGCCCGACGCCCCCCTCACAGATCCCGGCGGGCCCTATTCGCGGCACTGGGCTCTTCACGTTAACTCGCTTGGCATGCGCCAAATGGATGGAGGCGGGTCAGGAAA
>VHDE01000073.1 GCA_016871515.1 Verrucomicrobiota bacterium | reverse complement strand
CCCCGGCGCCCTGGCGCGCTTCACTGCGCTTGACGGGAGCACACGAAATTTGCAAAGTCCGCTTGGTTATCCAAGTGCGGCAGGCAGGTCTATGAAAACGCTTCTTTCTAATTCTTCAAAGTTAAGTTCCGAACGTCGATGGGCTGGTTTCACATTGATCGAGTTGCTGGTCGTGATCGCGATCATCGCGATTCTCGCTGGCATGCTGTTGCCGGCATTGAGCAAATCAAAAGCAAAAGCGCAAACGGCCAAGTGCGCATCGAACATGAAACAGTGGGGCTTGGCCACCGTGATGTACATGGGGGACTACGACGATCATATCCCCCTGTTCGGCGATCTTTCGACGGATTATACAAAGGCCTTCTGGCACGCGAAGCTTGCGCCCTACGTGGCCAAGCAATTGCACGATGGAAAACTTTTCACGCAAACCGAGGTTTACAATTACGAACTGCGCAAGTGCCCGGGCGGCAGCTTCGGCACATTCCCATTTTCTAAAGCGCCGTCATCGCCAACGACGTGGAATTGCTGGATCGGCGCCAACTTCGGCGCCTATGGCAAACCGCTCAGCGGCCCGTTTTATTATGGCGATTCAACTCCCCCCTTAAAGGGGGCGCGTATTGCGAAACCAGCCGATGCGATGATGTACATGGACACCATCACGCATTACGTTTATTCACCCGCAGAAGCAAATTACCACTTCACACTGGATATGGATAAGGACGGCGTCGTGGATACAATGCCGCAATATCCCGACACACCGTATAATTCAGCGCGCCCGCGAGTCCACAACGACGGTTCGAATCTGACGATGCTGGACGGGCACGTCGAGCGAGTCGCTTTCAAGAAGCTCTGGCAAATCGACTCTGCCAAAAAGGTCGTGCATTCGTATTGGTACATGGAGGATTGAAACTGCCCGGGCGGCTTGCTTGAATTAGAAGGCTGGAATGCCCTTTCGCTCCTACGCCCCGCGCTTAAACAAAAACGGCATCTCCAGTTGCCGGCTATCTTTCTCACCTGTGTTCACAGTGAATCTCTCTCCACTCCAGAGCGCGCCAGCGCCGAACTGGCCGCGCTTATTGATCGCGTAAAAAACCACGTCAAATTTGGGACGGCCCTGTTCGTCGAGAAGCCGCTTCATTTTGGTCTGGTCCACAATGCGTTGGCAGGCCTGCAAACAAGCTTCCTCAGGTGACTTTCCCTGGCGCATGAACTCAACCACCATCACGCTGCTGCACGCCAATAGATTCGCTTCGCCTCGTCCCGTGGAGCCCGCCGCGCCCACTTCATTATCGACATAGAGTCCGGCGCCGAGAATTGGCGAATCACCCACGCGTCCGGGGATTTTATACGAAAGGCCGCTGGTTGAGGTGCAACCGGAAATCCCGCCGCGCAAATCAACCGCGTTGCAATTGATGGTGCCGTGGTTGCGATAGGCCGGACCGCGATTCATCCCGATGCCCTTCGTCTCGATATCATGCGGCGGCAGCCAATCGTCCGTCGTGCTCAGATTCTCTTTCCAACGCAGCCAAGCTTGGCGTGATTCTTCAGTCAAAAGATTCTCTTCCTTGAAACCGTGCGCGCGTGCGAAGCGAAGCGCCCCTTCGCCGACGATCAGGACGTGATCGGTTCGCTCCATCAAAACCTTCGCCACCTTCGAAGGGTTTTTGATGTTCCTAAGCGAAGCAACACAACCGCCGCGTCCTGTTGGGCCGTGCATGACTGACGCATCCAGCTCGACGATGCCTTCCTCGTTCGGGAGCCCACCGAGCCCAACGCTGTTCTCGTTCGGATCGTCTTCGACGAGATTGACACCCGCGATTACCGCGTCCAGCGCGTCGGCTCCTTCTTGAATCAGAGTCATGGCCTTCGCCGTGGCTTGGAGACCATTTTTGCTGGCGATGACGACCGGTTTCGATGCGCCGTCCGCTTGGGCCATCAATTGGGACGGACTGGATACTTCGTGCCCGATCAAGGCGCCGGCGCCTATCGCGGAAGCCGATTTGAAAAAATTGCGGCGAGTGATAGAACCATGCATATTCATTGGGGTTTAATTGGTTCGTTTAATAGTACCATTCAATCTGACGAACTGTGGACAGGCTCGTAGAAAAACATATGAACCCGAGGCCAAGCAAGAGAATCTCGTGCGAATCGGGAAGGCGGGAGAGTATGTCGGCGCCAGTAACAATCGGGACGCGCGGTCATCATACCGGAGAGTTTCACTTTGCTGTGTCGCAGATTTTGAATCTGCAGAGCTCCGGCAAGCTTGAACGCGCCAGACCACGCGCAAACGCTGCCGACTGCAAGCCGGCGATACAGCAGACTGCAAGTCTGCGTTACGACAATTGCTTTCCCGTTGGAAAGCAATGGGGGCATCGAACTTCATGGCAGGATTGGATTTTCTTTGGTGTCACCCGGTTTGTGCTCGCGTTCTCAGCCGTCGTTTCGCTTTATGCGCAGCCGGCGGCGCCAACTTCAGATTCAGCTCCCCCCAAGCCAGCTTCGCAAGCGGGGGCGAGCACGCTTGTGCAGGCGAAAGCCGATGCCGAAAAAGGCGATGCCGCCGCGCAATTCAAGCTGGCTTTTCTGTACTTCGACGGCAAAGAAGTGGATCGGGACATGGCCCAAGCTGCTCTTTGGTTTCGCAAAGCGGCCGAGCAAGGCCATGTCGGCGCGCAATTCAATCTCGGCATTTTAAATGCCCAAGGCTCCGGTGTTCGGCACGATTACTCCGAAGCGGCCAAATGGTTTCGCCTGGCTGCGGAACAGAAAGATTCGAAGTCTCAACTGATCCTCGGTGATTTTTATGCCAATGGACTGGGTGTGACAGCAGACGCGGCGGAAGCAGGACGCTGGTATCGCGCGGCGGCCGAAGCTGGCGAAGCGCAGGCTCAAGTTAAATTCGCGCTTGCGGTTGCGACCGGGCAAGGCGCAACGCAGGATTATGCCGAAGCCTACCTTTGGTTTAGTACCGCAGCCGTCCAGGGCAATAAAGAGGCGGAATCCTATCGCGCAGAACTCTTGAGCGAAATGACGCCCGAGCAAGTCGTCGAGGGGCAGCGCCGGCACGCCGCAAAAGGAAACTTGGAGGATCAATTCAATCTGGCCGCTGCATATGCTAGCGGGCGAGGAATCAACCAGGATTTCACTGAGGCGGCCAAGTGGTTTCAACGCGCAGCAGAACGTGGCCATCCGGAAGCGCAATACAAGCTCGCGCTCGCGTACGCGGAAGGGCATGGGGTGGGAAAAGATATGAGCGCAGCCGCCGAATGGTTTCGCAAAACAGCCGAACAAGGCCACATCAAGGCTCAGTTCGAACTTGGCCTCGCGCTGGCCGACGGCAAGGGCGTGCCAAAGAACGATCAGGAAGCTGCCAAATGGTATCAGAAGGCCGCCATGCAGGGGGTTGTTCCAGCCCAATTACACTTGGGCATTGCTTACACGCTGGGACACGGCGTGCCCAGGCATTTCACGAAAGCCGTGGAATGGTTTCGCCGTGCGGCGGATCGTGGAAATGCCGAAGCCCAATTCAATTTAGGTGTGATGTTTGAAAATGGCCGAGGCGTCCCGCGTGATGACAAAGAGGCTGCGAAGTGGTTTGGGGCCGCCGCGGAGCAGGGCGATGCGGATGCGCAACTTCGATTGGGTTTGGCCTACGCGGCGGGACGCGGTGTCGAATTAAATCTAACGGAGGCGCTCAAGTGGTATCGGAAAAGCGCCGAGCAAGGTAACCTTAAGGCGCAAGTCAATCTTGGGTTCGCTTACTTCGACGGTCGCGGAATCAGCAGGAATTATTCGGAGGCGGCCAAGTGGTTTCGAAGAGCAGCCGAACGCGGTGATGCCCGTGGGCAATTTAATCTCGGCGGCCTTTATGAACGCGGGGAGGGAGTCGGGCGCAATCTCGCGGATGCGTTGAAATGGTATCGCCAGGCTGCAGAACAAGGGTTAGTGGCGGCTCAAGTTAAAATCGCCTCCGCGTATGCAGAGGGGCGGGGTGCCGATAAAGATCACGCGGCGGCGGCGCAATGGTTTCGCAAGGCCGCTGAGCGTGGCGACAAAGCGGCGCAGTACAATCTGGCCGGTCTCTATTGGCGAGGAGAGGGGGTTGCGGTGGACAAATCGAAGGCGGTCCAGTGGTTTCGCAAAGCCGCCGAGGGTGGCCATTCTAAAGCTGAACTAGCGTTGGGAATACTGTACGGCAGCGGCGAGGGCGTTTCGGCAGATGCATTGGAGGCGTCCAAATGGTTTCGGCTAGCCATGGCCCATGGTGAAACCAACGCCTTTCATCTCAATGAAACGCTCACTGCTGAGTGGACTTCCGAACAAAAGAAAATTGCTCAGCAACTCGCCGACACGATTTTGAAGGAAAATGGTTTAGGGCAACGCCAGTATCCGTAGCTTGTCGTCAGTCTATGCGGACTGTCTTGAGCAATCGCAATACAACTTCTTCCTCTCCATGAACCTCCCGGTATGTAGTCCCGCCTTTAGGCGTCTTTAGGCGGCAGCATTTGCTGGCAGCTAAACAGCCTTTGCGGACTGCAATTGCTCCGGCTAAAGCCGGGACTACATGCCGCAACGTCAGGTTTATGGGCGCAATGCGCGAAAACGTGTTTGGGAGACGTCTGTCTCTCTCTGCTTGCAAAGAGCTTTCTCTTGATTGCCACGCCGTGCCACGAATCTCGCTGACCTTAGAAGGCAACGAGCTTGCGCAATGTTTTTACGCGTTCCTCGATCGCTTGACGAGAGATGCGTGTGGTGCGTTTGAGGCCGAATCCTTCGCAGCAAAACGAAGCGACGGCGGTGCCATAGACAATTGCGTTTCGCAAATGGGCATCGACCGAACCGCCGCGGCTGGCTAAATATCCCAATAGACCGCCCACAAACGAGTCTCCTGCACCCGTAGGATCGACCACTTTTTGCAGCGGAAAAGCGGGCGCCAGGAAAAACCCTCGCGGCGACGACAGGAATGACCCGTGTTCACCTTTTTTGATGATCACATATTTGGGGCCGAGCCGATGGATTTTGCGAACGGTGGAAACTAAATTTTCGTCCTTCGTCAGAAGGCGGGCTTCGCTGTCGTTGAGCACGAACGCATCGATCCGCCGGAGCAGTTTAAGGAGGTCGGCGAGCGCGATGTTCAACCAGAGGTCCATCGTATCCGCAATGACGAACTTCGGCTGCCGCATTTGATCCAAGACATGATGCTGCAGCGCAGGAGCAATATTGGCCAGCAGGACGTAAGGAGTTTCTTCGAGCGGCTTGGGAAGTTTCGGACTGAACGTTTCAAAAACGCCGAGTTCTGTGGTCAACGTCCGGCGATTGTTCATGTTCACTTCATACTCGCCCGCCCAATGAAACGTTTTACCCGGAACGGTCTGGAGCGCTTCGAGGTTTATGCCGTGCCGTTTGTAAAGCCCAATATAACGTTTGGGGAAATCATCACCCACAATGCCCACCAAATGCACCGGGGAAAAGAAGCTTGCGGCTACGCTCGCATGGCTGGCAGAGCCGCCAAGGAGCCGCGGGTTTTCCGCTTTCGGCGTCTTTATCGAATCCAAGGCCGTTGAACCGACAACCAGAACACTCATGGGTATTTGATACGATTACAAGTCTTACGCGATCATTTGGCTTCAGCAACCGGGTCCGAAGTTAGGAGGCTTTTGAATTTCTGGCAAGCCGCGGCCACGTCAGGGGCATTCAAGATCGCCGATACGACGCATACCCGTCTCGCGCCTGCCGCGATGACATCGGTCACGTTACCGAGATTGATACCGCCAATGGCAAACCACGGAACTGTCAAGTGACTTGCAGCCCATCGCACGTAATCGAGTGTCACAGGTTTTGCCGACGGCTTCGTTCCGGTTCGAAAAACGGGCCCGATTGCGACGTAATCGACGCCAGCAGCTAGAGCGCGATTGGCTTGATCAGGAGCGTGCGAACTCAGGCCAATCAAGAGATGAGTCTTGTTGGTTGGGAGACCGGAGACATGCTTAAACCCGCGATCGAAAAAATCTTCCTGACCGAGATGACAAACGGGCGCTCCGACAGCCACCGCAACGCCGATGTGATCGTTGATAACCAGCCCGACTCCCGCTCGTTCGGTAATGGGCAGGATTTTGTCGGCCATACGTTGCACTTCCTCCACCGTTTCGCCCTTGGCACGAAGTTGAATAAGATCCGAACCGCCGTCACAAAGCTGCTGAGCAACCAAGGCTGGTGGACGGCCCTGGAGGTAAGCCGTATCGACGAACGTGTAAAGTCGGCATTGGCAAATGGGTTTCATGGGGAAGCCTTCAGGCCCTTTTGGTTTTGGGCGTATTGGGACGATGAACCGGCTCGTGTGGTATGCAGTCCCGGCTTCAGCCAGAGCGTTTGCCATCCGTGAAAACTGTTTCGCTGCTTGCAACTGCTGCCGCCTAAAGGCGGGACTACATACCAAACGTTCATGAGGAGAACTGTCAATCAGAGCGCCGGTCTTCGGCCCGGTGAGACGCGCGCTGAAATATGCCGGACTGGAGGCCCTCGCTCCAGTTCATGGACAGAACGGTGACTAAGCTTTTTCCTCGATCAACTCACGTCGGGCGCCGCCAAGGAGTTGCTCGATAAAGTTCGTCGAATAAACCCCGCGCCGGAAATTAGGGTCCTGAAGAATAGCCTGTTCGAACGGAACGGTTGTCTTAACCCCGGTAACCATGTATTCAGCCAGAGCCCGACTCATCTTATCCATCGACTCCCGCCGGTCCTTTCCGTAAGTGATCAGCTTGCTGATTAATGAATCGTAGTGAGGCGGGATGGTATAGCCGGCGTAAGCGTGACTGTCGACACGGACACCACGGCCTCCGGGCGAATAGTACATATCAATGCGGCCCGGACATGGACGAAAGTCGTCAAATGGATCCTCGGCATTGATCCGGCATTCGATCGCGTGGCCTTTGATGTTCACATCGCCTTGTGAAATGCGAAGCGGCTCACCCATTGCCATAAGAATCTGCTGCTTAACAAGATCAATCCCGGTTACTTCCTCGGTGATAGGATGCTCCACCTGAATCCGCTTGTTAACTTCGAGGAAATAAAAGTTCCCGTGGTCATCGACGATGAATTCGACGGTTCCGGCATTCGTGTAGCGCGCTGTTCGGGCAATATTGACGGCAGCTTTGCCCATTTTCTTGCGTAAGTCTTTGTGTTTGTTCTCGATAAGCGGCGAAGGCGTCTCCTCGACAATCTTCTGGTTTCGACGCTGGATCGAACAATCGCGTTCTCCCAAGTGAATAACGTTGCCGCGGTTATCAGCAAGGATTTGAAATTCAATGTGGTGCGGATTTTCAATGAGTTTCTCGATGTAAACGCCCGAATTCCCAAAGGCTTTCTCGGCTTCAGTCCGCGCTGTGTGATAGCCCTTGACTAATGAGATGTCGTTATGGGCTGCCCGCATGCCTCTTCCACCGCCGCCAGCGATGGCCTTAATCATGACCGGGTAACCGATACGCTTGGCAGTTGCTAGAGCCTCTTGTTCATTTTCGACCAATCCGTCCGAACCCGGAGCTACGGGAACGCCCGCCTTCTTCGCCAATGCGCGACTAATAGCCTTATTCTCAAGGGCATTCATGGCATGAGAACTCGGCCCAATGAAACGGATGTTGCAGTTCTCGCAAACATCAGCGAAATGGGCGTTCTCGGACAGAAACCCGTATCCCGGATGGATTGCGTCGACGTCGGCGATCTCAGCGCCACTGATAATTCGATCAATCCGCAGGTAACTGTCTGCGCTGGGTGCTTTGCCAATACAAATGGCTTCATCAGCCAGTTGCACGTGCATTGAATTGATGTCGGCTTCCGAATAGACGGCAACGGTCCGGATATTTAGCTCCTTGCAAGCACGTATGATGCGAACGGCAATTTCTCCGCGGTTGGCAACCAATATTTTCTCAAACATGCTTAAAAGGCGGGGCTGGCGAGGTCAGAATGGCGTGATCCAAGGCTGGGTACTATATAGCCCGGAGTTTAAACAACGGCTGGCCGAATTCTACCGGTTTGGCATTGTCCACTAGAACTTGAGTCACAACGCCTCGGACTTCGGCCTTTATTTCGTTCATAACCTTCATCGCCTCGATAATGCAAACCACGGAATCCGGGTTTACCTCAGAACCAATTTCAACGTAATTACCCGATTCCGGCGAAGGCGCTTGATAGAAGGTTCCGACCATCGGCGATTTAATCTCCAAATCAGTGGCGGTACTCGCGGGTGCGGACGGAACAGCCGCCGGGAGCAATGGGGCGGAGCTTGGAACATGATGAACGGGGTATGAAGGCAAAGTCGATTCATCGGCTGAAACCGGTTGCTGGGTTCCATTAGACGAGCGCTTAAGCTTGATCTTGAAGTCCTGTTTTTCCAGCTCGAATTCCGAAATGGAATTCTTCTTCATCAGGTCAATGATCGCCTTAATATCTTTTAAATCCACAGACTTCTCGCCGCGTTACCGGAATTAAGGTGCGTTTGGCTTGAGCACATTAAGCAAAAAAGCAGTAGCCGAGTTTTCGACACTGCTCATCCTGTTGTTTCACGAATCCGGGCGATAGTAGATTCCGAAGTTATCACCGTCAAGCAGAGATTACCCGGCTTCACACCACACGAAAAAACGCGATCCGAAGGCCAAAAAATGGAGAATTGGACCTAGATTCGCTAACCGTTAATGTTAACGGCAGCTTCTAACGCCACAATGTAAGAATTCGGCCCGAACCCGCAAATTTGCCCGACGCAGACGGGGGCAATGAACGACTTGTGGCGGAATTCTTCCCGAGCATGCACGTTGGAAAGATGGACTTCGATGGTTGGAACTTTCGTGGCTGAAATCGCGTCGCGGAGGGCGATACTCGTATGCGTGTAGGCGCCGGCATTGAGGACGACGACGTCAAATCCTTCTCGGGCTTGTTGTATCCAATCGACCAGTTCCCCTTCCCAATTGGACTGCCGAAATTCGATCTCGACCTTCAACTTCTTCGCCCGGTCACGAACCTTTTTTTCGATATCGGCGAGAGTGGCTGAACCGTAGATGCCAGGTTCCCGCTGGCCAAGAAGATTAAGGTTGGGCCCGTTCAGAAAGAGAATCTTCATTCGCAGGCGAGACGGTATCCAACGCGCCAAGTCCTGTCGATTTCATTTCGGCAAGTCTCCCGGTCATCCATCCGAAAAGCATGAATCCGCACCAGGCCATCGCCGGAATGTACAGAGAGAATTCGACAAACCCCTGTAACAACCAACCAAATAAACCCAACGATACCGCAAACGAGAGGCCCGTCTCATCCCAGTTCATTCGGCGGAACGTAAAACTGAGCGTTCCAAACATAAACGCAACGTAGGCAAGAAACCCAACGACTCCTGAATCCGAGGCTTGCTCGAGGTAATCGTTGTGAACGAGGCGGGCCATCTCGGCTTCGGGAGGCTTTATCTTCCGAAAGGAAACTGAAAATGTGCCCGGACCCGTCCCAAAGACCGGATTGGTTTTTGCAATGGCAAAAGCTGCCTTCCAGTATTCGAATCGTGCGCCGACGCTTGTTGCGCCTTTTTTGAAGTAAGGCGCAAACCTGATCAGAAAACCGGTCAGTCCCAGCGCGCAAATGCCCACGACGACCGCGACCTTGATCTTTCTTTGCATTGGAAGATAAGCGAATGCCACCATCCCCATGGCCAACGCGATCAACCACCCTGCCTTGGACCCCGACCAAAACAAACAAGCCAGGCCGCCGTAAGCCAGGAAGGCGACCAGCGAAAGCCGTAGGATTTGACGCCAAGAAGTCGTGAGATTCCAGGCTGCCCAGAGCAGCGCCGGTAATAACAAGATCACGCTGCCAGCTAAGGCGTTGGGATAAACTAATGTAGAGAAAATCCGGTTGCTCGCGATCTTTCTAAGATATTCGGGAGGATAACTGCGCCAATCGGGTTGAGAGTAAATGAACTGACGTGTTGCTTCGAGGCCGCCATAGTGTTGTTCGAAACCGGTCCAGACCACAACTGCGAAGCCAATCGTCAATCCCACCCAAAGCAAGCCAGGCCGCCGTACCCGGCTCATGCCAAACAAGCCGAGGTAAAAGAAAATGAGGCAAGTCGCAAAATGAATCACCGTCGCTCGGGTCAGGTGGGGCTCAATCGTCTTGACCGAGGCCAATATTTGCCATGCAAACCAGATTAAAGGCAACAGAATGATCCAGCGCGGCACTGCTCTCGAAAAACGCACGGTCGTCAAACTGAGCAGCACTAGACCGGCGAGCAGCCAGTAACCCCAAACGACTGGCCATGGTTGGAACAAGAATTCCCATGGATTCGTCGGCCGTTCAACCAAACGATCCAGGATAATGGGATTGCCAAATTTGAGGAGGGACAGCCCCAGGAAACCGCCCAAACAAACCGCAAAGGCATGTTGCCAAAAATCCACAGCTGGCCGTGGTTCCGCTTCGCCGCGCAATGCCCGGTTCTTCTTGTTGGGCGGAATCATGGGGAGATTTCTCCGAAACATTGAGACCATGAAACCCGATCGGAGTGGGGACGGCCCGTCCCCTGTGCGGCATCGTCGGAATACGGGGACAGGTTGTCCCCGCCCCTATGACGTTTATGGAAAGACTTCTCCGAAGCAAAATTTCGCGCATTGCGTCCATGGGGAGCGTCCATGTCTTCATGACACGCATTGGGATCAAGAACAGTACGGAGCGCGGACAGCCTTGTCCGCGCGGTTCGAGCAGATGGACAGGGGCACGCGGACAAGGCTGTCCGCGCTCCGTACTGTTCTTGGCAAGAGATTGCTCCCAGACAAGGTTTCATCCGCTCACCGTTATTCGCGGCCTTTCCAAATAGAGTTTTGTTATAACTTCAGTTTTAGAAGTCCTACTTCCAGAGCAAGCGCCTCCTGAACATTCGACGCCAGGAAACGCTGCGTCTGTTCGAGAAGGTTTACGTTTTCCATGGCCTCATCGCTCGAAATACGGCCGGCGACGGCTTGAGCCGCCTCGGCAAGACTGGGGAAGGCCAGCAAATCCGCTCCTAATGAAAGGGAGAGCAGCCAGACATCGCGAAGCCACCATTGCAGGCGAAGCAACACGTCGGTCCGTTGACGCCGGTATTCCGCTTCAATAGCCGCGGTTAATTCTTCTTCCCACTTCTCACGCAGTTTTGGCTCGACCTCCTTATGGCCTTCGAGGGGCGACCTTGCAGTTAACATTTTGTCCGTCTCGGATTTTAGATTCGTTAAGTGCGCCAACAACACACTCAAAAGCCGGTATCGGCCCAAGAGGCTCTGTTTGCCGTCTGCAGCCGTTTCGCTGAACGCCGTCAACCATCCATCCCGCGTTTGTTCCAGGCGAAGGTTTCCTTCTCCGGCAAAGTTCAGTCGCAGGCAACGAGAGAAAAGTGTCTCGAGAATTCGTTGCGGCTCGGTCGAGAGCAGAATAACGATGGAGCCCATGGGTGGTTCCTCCAGCGTCTTCAAGAAAGCATTCCCCGCCTGCACGCTCAAACGATCGGCGGCGACGATAATAGCTACCTTATGCTGTGCCTCGGAGGCTTTCAGATTGATGATCTGCATTAAGTCGCGCATTTGATCGATTGTAATGATCCGCATCTTTGATTCCGGCCGCACCCATTGAACGTCGGGATGAACGTTCTCATCAATCTTTCGGCAGCTCGAACACTGGTCGCAACTGTCAATAGGAAGGCCCGAGGCCCCGCGCCGGGATGGGTTTTGGCAGTTTACCGTTTTGGCCAAAGTTCGAGCTGCGGCTTCGAGTTCCGAAAGAGCGGCGCCGGTCAGCAAGTAAGCGTGTCCGAGGCGTCCCCGTTCGAGACTGCGCTGGAGAATTTGCACAACTTGGCCTTCCTCAAGGAAATCAGCAAATGACATGCGAGGGGTTTACCATCAAGAAAGGCTCGGAACCAAGCAGCAATTCTCAAATACCTTTCGTAGCACTCTGTTTCCCATTAGCATGCCGCCATGCGAATTTTATCGGGTATTCAACCTTCCGGAGCGCTTCATCTTGGAAACTATTTCGGGATGATGAAGCCGGCGATTGAACTGCAACATCAAGGCGAAGCGTACTATTTCATCGCGAATTATCATTCGATGACATCGTTGTTTGACGCCGCGGAACGCCGCAAGAACACGCTCGACGTTGCGCTCGATTTCCTGGCCTGCGGCCTCGATCCCGCGAAGTCCGTGTTTTTTCGACAATCCGACGTCCCTGAAGTCGCAGAATTAACTTGGCTGTTGACGACAGTGACGCCGATGGGTTTGCTGGAGCGCTGCCACAGTTACAAAGACAAGGTCGCCAAAGGCATCGCGCCGAGCCATGGATTGTTCGCCTATCCTGTCCTCATGGCGGCCGACATTTTGATCTATGATTCGAACATCGTGCCAGTTGGCCGCGACCAGAAACAGCACGTCGAGGTGACGCGCGACATCGCGATCAAGTTCAACGAGCTGTACGGACAGACGTTCGTTATTCCCGAACCGCAGATTCGGGATGAGGTTGCCCTCGTTCCGGGCGCCGACGGTCAAAAGATGAGCAAGAGCTACGGGAACACTATCGAGATTTTCGGTGAAGAAAAGGCCACCAGGAAAAAGATTATGAGTTTGGTGATGGACAGTCGATCCCCCGCTGAACCGAAACCCGACGCGGCAAACAATCTTGCGATCCAACTGCTGAAGCTCGTCGCTCCTGCCGAAGTCGCTCAGGACTTCGAGAATCGTCTCGCCGCGGGTGGACTCGGTTACGGAGATTTGAAGAAAGCCTTGTTCGAGCAATACTGGGACAGCTTTGCGTCGGCTCGCGCCCGGCGCGCCGAACTTCTAGCCAACCTCGATTATGTCCAGCAGGTCCTGCGTGAGGGCGCGGCGAAAGCGAAACTGGTGGCGCGAAAGGTTTTGGATCGTGCGAAGCTTGCGTCGGGTCTGGATTAGGTTCCAACCGTTGAATTGAATCAATCAATGGGATCGGGACGCGGGGGCGGCAGACGGCCCTTTCGCGCCTGGTCAAGGTCTTCTCTCAATTGAGGATCATCGAATTCGTTCAGCGCATCAGTGGCAATCCGATCCGCGTCAGTCTGACGACCATTGAGAGCCAGAATGGCCACCAAAACAACGCTGTCATTGCAAAATTGAACGCGGCTCAGTTCCTGCAACTGCTGCTTCATTACGGCATTGAACATCGGCGGCACATCCAACGCCTGCGCCTCTCGAGAACCGGCCGTTTCGCCAAGACCCTCCATCCCTCGATACAACTCAGCTATCCGTTGAAAGGCTGCCGCCGGGTCAATATATGGCCCGCAAAGGTGATACTCCTTGGCCTCGACGAGCGCAGGTTGTGCTAAGTCGAAAAGCGCATTGGCAGAGCTGGGCCTATTGTCGTGAAGCCAAACAAAAAGGTCTCGTGTAATTGCGGGATTGCCGAAAGCTCGGTTGATGGCCGCGAAAACGTGAAACGCTTCGCGACAATCCTGATCGTCACGAACCTTCTGGGCGGCGTCATCCCCAATGCGATGGAGTTGATCGAGAGCCGCAGGATAAAGCGAGCCGAGCTTTATCCAGTCGGCTAGCGCATGCGAGAGACGCACGCCGTACAAACTTGGCTGATATTTGAGAGCGTTCTCATGAAACCAGAGATGCTTTGCCAATGCCTTAGCGTAGCGTCCAGCCGCCGTGTCCAACCGCGCTTCATTAAGAATGTGAAGCGGCGCCGAAATCGGTTGACCCGTCTGCGTGTCCCATAGCCGAGCAGTTTTGTCGGCGGATACTGTCACCACGCACTGCCCGTCCGGACTGAACTCTGCGGAACTGACAGCACCCTGGTGTTGAAGCGGCGGGCTGGTTGGCCGGCCCGTTTCCGCGTCCCAGAGGCGCGCCGTCTTATCGTCAGAAGCGGTCAACACCCACCGGCCATCCGGACTGAATTCAACCGACTTGACTCAGCCTTCGTGTTTTAGTGGGGCGGTGATGGGTTGGCCATCTTTGGCATGCCAGACTCGAGCATAGCCTTCAGACGTTTGCGGATTTCCCGCAGCCCGTAACGATCCGCTGGCCGGCGGGACTGAAGCGAGCAGCCCAGACAGATAAGTTTTCATGGGAGAGAGGTGGTCCGATTGGGGCGCCGGTTTGCGCATCCCACAGCTGCGCAGTGAAGTCCCAAGACGCCATTAGAACGCCCCGGCCGTCGGGACTAAATACTGCCGAGGAGAGCCCGCCCAAATGCTTGAGTGGAGGCGTAATAGGCTGGCCCGATTTGACATCCCAAACCCGTGCATGGCCCGATGGGAAAAACGCGGTTCGGGCCACCACGACACGCTCGCTGTCAGGGCTAAACAGGACAGACACCGGATACTCTTCGTCGTGAAAAGGTCCCGAGACGAGTCGGCCAGTTCTTGCTTCGTAAATTCGAACCGTCTTGTCGGTCGAGGCCGTCGCGATGCACCTGCCGTCTGGACTGAACTGAGCAAACCCGCCTCCTTCCTGATGCCTCAGCAAAAGAATCTTCGGTTCAGCCATTCGGGCGTCCCAGACCCGCGCAGTCCGATCGCCGGAAGCCGTGACAATGCTCTGGCCGTCAGGACTGAATTCCGCGGAGTGGACTTGGTCTTTATGCTGGAGTGGCGGGGTAATAGGGAACGCAATCTCCCTCAAGCCCAAGTCCGACAACAATCGCGCCGCCGCTACTCGGTTATTTGGGTCTTTGCGCAGGAGTCGGGCTAAGTAAGCAAGCGCGGTATCGGAATCTCCGGCAGCGAACAACTCTTCGGCTCGCTGAAGTTGGAGTCGCGTGACGGTCTCTGAAACCTTTGCGTAAGCGGCTTCGAGCTGGCGATTGTGTTCTTCCACCATCTGTCGCTGGCGGGCTTCTTCCTCCGCGCGCCTTAGGGCTTCTTGAAGTGCGCGTTCGGTCTGGCGCTTTTCGAGGGCGCGCAGGTTGTTGGCCAGTTCGCTCGCGCTTGCGAATCGTTCGTTCGGATTGCGTGCCGTGCAACGAGCCAAATCTTCCCGCAGCCCCGAGTTGTCCAGATCCTTGCTCCAATCGGTTGTGATGGGCCGTAATAAGTCACCGACGATCAATTGATACAGCAAGACTCCCAACGAATAGACATCAGACTGGATGGAAGCCGGTTTCCGGGCAATGAGCTCCGGCGCCATGTAAAGATGCGTTCCCGCCGTGGCCGGACCCCCGGGGAAAAGCGCCGTTTCGGTAAAGCCAAGGCGCGTGACGCCGGCAAGCAATTCGTTCGAAACAACCTGTCCTATGCCAAAAGTCGGTCAACTTCGCGAGCGGTGAGGCGTTTGATTTGGCGTCTGTAGAAATCAGAATGTTCGATGGCTTTACGTCACGATGGATGATGCCCGCAGCGTGAGCGGCTTGAAGAGCATCCGCCACCTGCGCCACGATCTCCAATCGGATGGAAAGTGGAACTCGATCAAATCCACCTTCTGTTTGAATCCACGTCGCAAGATCGCGGCCCTCCGCATATTCGGACGTCAGATAGTAAGGCGGTTCGTTGAGATAAACATCCTGGACGGCTGCGATGTTGGGATGCCGGCCCACGCGCTCCTTCAACAATCGAAACAGCGTCACCTCTCGTTTCAAGGAACGCACCCGATCCGCTCGAAAGCAAAACTTGAAAACGCTTTTCTCCTTTAATCGCCGATGTGTTCCGAGCCAGACTTCGCCAAATCCACCTTCGCCCAACTTTTCGATCAACACCCAATCTGTGCCCGGCACGACTTGATCCACAGAGGGTCGCCAGCCCAAGACCGGTTCTGCATCCGGCGAGACATAGCGATGCACCTTCTCCGAATCCGGTGGTGGCTGCAAAAGCGCCGCGCCAGCTTCGCCGACCTCGCAAATCTCCAACGGTTCCTCGACTCCTTTAAGGAGATAAAGCCCATGATTCAACCAGTGTAACTCGTTGGCTTCATTTAACCCTTGGAGGTCCCGTCCCTTGAGAACTTGCCGGGCGTTGTCAAAAGCCGAGCGCCTGAGCAAGATTTGATCACCCTGCGCCAGCGACATCACTCGCGCACACATATCCACTTGGAGGCTGTGCAAATCCTGGGCTTTCCCTCCGGGCGCGTGCTCTTCAATGAAAAGCTCACCGACATGAATCCCAATTCGATCGCGCACCGCCCGTCCAATTTTCCTGATCGGCGCGGCGCAAATGCGATTGAACCAGCAGCGCAAAGTGAATTGCTTCGGAAGGTTTGGCGAAAACGATGAAGAACGAATCTCCCGCCGTTTCGATTTCGGCGGCTTCCTTGAAGCGCCGGAGAATGTCCCGAATTGTCTGCCGGTGTCGTTGCAGGAGCGCGATGGCATCAGCTTCGCCCAGTTCCTGCTTGAGCCGCGTCGCACCGACCACGTCGGTAAACAACTACGTCAACAGGCCAATCCGGTGCCCGCGAGTGAACTCCTCGACCTTGCTGCGTTGCTCCGGAGCCACTGGGAGATTCATAGTCGTCGAGAGCGCAACAGAGCGCGTTCACTTTGGAAGCAGGATAGCTAGGCGCGTTCCGTTGCGGCCGTTGCGGTGCATCCCGAAATTGTCGGCGCCATCGCAACCATAGCGGCGGGCAGGATGCCCGCCGCTACCGGCAACTTAGGGATGCACTGGTTCCGTTGTAGCGCAGCGCAACCACAACCAAAACGGCAGGGTGAGGCTGCCGACGTGAAGAAATGAGCGGTCATTGGATCGCAAATGTCCCCAAACGTCCGGGATCTCGGGAAGTTCAAGCTTGTTTCAAGGATGTCGTGAGCTATCCTGCGCAAGCGCCGTTGCTTGATGAGTAGCAACAGCGCAAATCAAAGAATGAAAGCCTATCTCTATTGCTCACTTCTGGCCTCTCTCGCCATCGCCGTGGAATCTTCCGCCCAGGAATGGACCCGCTTTCGCGGACCCAACGGAACCGGAATTAGCGAGGCCAAGACCATTCCAACCAAATGGACTGAGAAGGACATTAATTGGAAGGTCGCCCTTCCCGGAGAAGGCCATTCCTCTTCTGTCCTTTGGGGCAACAAGATTTTCCTGACCAGCGCCGACGAAAACGCCGGAAAGATTTTTGTTTTTTGTGTCAACGCCGAGGGCGGTGCGACTCTTTGGAAAAAGGAGTTCGCATTCACGCCCTTCAAGAAACACAAGTTCAACAGCTTTGCCTCATCGACACCGGCCGTCGATGCGCACCGTGTCTACGTCACCTGGTCCACACCGGACCGCAACACCATCATGGCGTTTGATCACGCGGGAAATGCGCTGTGGGATCGCAACCTCGGAGCTTACAAAGGCCAGCATGGGACCGGCACATCGCCGATTGTCTATAATGACAAAGTCATCCTCGCGAACGATCAGGAAGGAGAAAGCT
Organism: Verrucomicrobiota bacterium; assembly: GCA_016871515.1. Classification (GTDB taxonomy): domain Bacteria; phylum Verrucomicrobiota; class Verrucomicrobiia; order Limisphaerales; family SIBE01; genus SIBE01. The sequence continues at coordinate 10,317 of VHDE01000073.1, read as the reverse complement.
TTTTGATCGCCCTCGATGCTAAGACTGGTGAGGTTAAATGGAAAACGCCTCGAAAGAGCACGAACGCGTGCCATGCGACACCGAGTCTTCACGAAGTCAAAGGGCAGAAACCGTCGCTCCTGTTCAACAGCCATGCCCACGGCATCTCAGCGATTGACCCCGACAATGGAACGTTGGTTTGGGAGTATCCGACGGCTTTCGACAAACGGACGGTTGCCTCGCCAATCGTCGCTTCCGGTTTGATTATTGGTTCGTGTGGGCAAGGCGGCGGCACGGCCGATTATCTGGTGGCGGTGCGTCCGGGCGATCCTGTTGCGGGAAAACAAGCGCAACTCGCTTGGGAATTACGGCGGTCAGCTCCCTATGTCCCCTGCCCGCTGGCGTATGAAGACCTTTTATTCTTGTTCGACGATGCCGGGATTGTGACCTGCGTCCACGCTCCAACCGGAGCCATCCGCTGGCAGGAACGGGCCGGAGGCGATTTTTTTGGCTCACCGGTATGCGTGGACGGGCGCCTGTTCTGCGCCAATGCCGCGGGCGACGTCGTCGTGATTGCTGCATCCGACAAGTATCAGGAACTCGCGAGGAATCCGCTTCGCGAAACGTGTCACACGACGCCGGCTGTGGCTGGAGGCCGTATGTACATTCGCACCATGGGTCACTTGTTCAGCATCGGCGGCAAGGCCAAGGAAGTGGCCAAAAACTGACCTCCTCACGCATTGCGCCCATGAAACTTGGCAGGACAGCGCGTCCCGCCTGTCCTGCTCTTGGTGTCGGCAAATGCTTGGCAAATGCTGGACAGGCGAGACGCCTGTCCTACGATTGGGTTCATGGAGAGATTTCTCCGAAACGCGATTTCGTGCATTGAACCCATGAACCTGACGTTGCGGCATGCAGTCCCGGCTTTAGCCGGAGCGATTGCAATCCGCAACAACTGTTTCGCTACCAGCAAATGCTGCCGCCTAAAGGCGGGACTACAGACCGGGAGGTTCATGGGCAGGGCAGGCGTTCGCGACTGCTGACCGCGCTGTTGTCAGGAGGATTGACCTAAAGTGATCGTGGTGTTCTCGTAAATGCCGGGGGTCAGCGGTCGAGCACCTTTCGTCGAGTTGACCAATTCAACTTTCCCTTTGAAGGTCACGCCGCCTGGAAACGCGATTGGCCCACGCACTCGCAACTCTTGACAGTGCTTCAACGAAGGCACGCTCAACAACCGGGAGTCTAACTGCTCGACCAGCTTGTAATAGTCGGGGTCCAGTTCGATCACCGGCGGCTGGCCGTCAAATTCCGGCGCCAAGACCAAGCGCCAATCGGACGTCACTTGGTAGGCGTCGGACCGAATGGCAAGCAGATCGGACGTCGTTTTCACAGGCGCGAAACGTCGGCGCGGAACTTTGATTGCTCCTGCATTATCGAAACATTCGATTGCAGCGCCCATGGCTGTTTCCAGCTGAAAGACCGGCGTCGATTGCTTGTCGCGTGGATCCACCGTTTTGGAGTTTTTGATGAGCGGCAACGGCACCGCGCCGCCGTTCTTCGCAAGCGTCTCCTTCAGCCGATCCAGTCGCACCCAAATATTGTTCGTGTTAAAGAACCGATGACGCCCAATATTCTGGAATTTCTCGAGGTCTGCTTCCGGGCATTGAGCGGATTCTCGCAACAAAAAACCGCCATCCAGCCCGCGCGCTAAATGCCCGCCCTTCTTGTCGGCAGCCGTGCGCTCGGCGACTTCCATCAAAAATGATTGATTGGATTCCGCGAAGTAATTCAGCAAGCCGAGGTCTAAACTGGCGCCCAAGTTGTCGGCGTTTGAAACAAAGAGATACCGAACGCCTTCGGCGAGCAGCCGGTCCAGCCATCCCGAGCCAAGTAATGAGGGATAAAGATCGCCATGTCCGGGCGGGCACCATTCCAATTGCGGTTGAGCGGGCCGCTCGACTGGGCGCAACGTATTCGCGTCCACTTTGGGAACCTGGCCTTGCATCAATTCGAGTTCCTCTAGGCGACCGAGTTCCGGATAACGCTTCAAGTAAGCAAGTGTTTCGCGCGACGTGCTAAAGCTGTTCATTAACAAGAACCGCAGGTCTTGCTTATGTCCGCGCCGAGCGTGCAGAACTTGCCGCGCGATGAAATCGAGGAAGGTCAGGTTATCTTTGATTGGCAGCAATGATTTCGGACCTTCGAGACCCATCCCAGTTCCCAGACCGCCGTTCAATTTCACAATGACGGTTTGTGCTAGCAACGATTCATCGGCCCGCGCCGGCACTTCTTCCAAACTGGGCAACTGCGAAACTGGTTGGATACTCTCCTCTGGAATCAAACCGTTCTGGCCGGCGACGAGATTGTTGTAACTATGTCGGAAGGCGTGAATCGCGGCATCCTTGATTCCCGCTCCCTTCATCTTGCTGGCGAACTCCGCAAAATGGTCGCTTCGGCTCATTGAACAGCATCCTTACGGTTTACTCGGTTGAACTCCCGCTATTGCCTTGACTCCAGTCCTGTCGGCACGAAACAACTCCCTGCAGGTCATGGCTGGCAACGTCGCCATTAGCTTTAGGAATGCGCGCCGATTAAGATTGGACGCCAACTCATTCATTTCCTGATTCTTGCCATGCCGCCTGAGCTTGCGCTCAAGGTGAAGGAGACGATACCGGGCTGCAATGCGATGGAACCTGTCACCAGTAGCGTTAAAAGCAAGCCACACCGGAGTTTCGCGGACATTTATGTCCAAAGCCTGCTATGAATCAAGGCCGAAACTGCCTTCGGTGCATCCCGAGCATCCCGAGGTTGTCGGCACATCGTAGCGGCTGGCATCCTGCCCGGCGGCTTGCGCGCACGCACTAAATCAAAGCAACCGACCTATCGCAGCGCGGATGCCCACATCCGCGACATACCTGATCGCAAGTAAATTGCGCGGATGAGGGCATCCGCGCTCCGATTACGGCGCCGGAGGCTGTCCCGGCTGTCCCAATCTGACTTGTCTCGATTTAAAACGCAGCCTAGCCTCCTCGTTTCAGGCGTTGCTCCGGGCGGCAAGATGCACGCCTACTACGGCAGGCAGGATGCCCGTCGCTACCGACAATTTCGGGATGCATTGAACTGTTCTGAGCCGGAGACATTTTAGAAGAATTTGCTAAAGCGAAGAATTTGCGTAACTGGCATGCTGCCGATGATGTCCTTAATTCTTTCTCGATGGCCCCGAGCTGGCGCGGGATGCCGCGCTGCATTCACGCTGATCGAATTGCTCGTGGTGATCGCGATCATTGCGATTCTCGCTTCGATGCTGTTGCCCGCGTTGAGCCGCGCTCGTGAATCAGCGCGGAAGACGAAGTGCGCAAATAACGAACGACAATTGGCGCTCGCGGTCGCGCTTTACGCCCAAGACTACAATGATTCGTTTCCAAACCTGTGGGACGGCTCCGTCGGCGGAGGCAAGGATTCCGGCACGAACGGCTGGATCTTTTTCATGAACTTTGGAAGGCCGACCCGCTTTGACTCCTCGCGGGGAACGTTGTTCGGCTACCTGGCGACAACAAACGTTTTCGAGTGTCCTTCCGATCGGGCACGATCCGGCGGTAGTTACGCAATGAACGCCCTTTTGAGTCAATCGACTGAGACCGCCGGTTTTCATGCAGGCATTTCCAGCGCGGCGATTACCGCCCCATCCGCTGTTTTTCTTTTTCTCGAAGAAGCGGCGCCCGGCGCGGCTGACTCGACCAACGATGGTTATTTCGACCCACGCAACGACCGCTCCAGTGGGCGGCATGGCGGTGGTGCAAACTTTGCATTCTGCGATGGACACGTCGCCTGGCTAAGGACGAACACGGTGAAGTATCCTAATCCCGAGGCAAGCGCTCGTTTTGAACGATAGAAGCGCAGCGTTCACGCTGCAGAGGCATCTGGCCAGCGAGCAGGACCGGACCTTCCTGAGAGTTTGATCATTTCAGCTCTCTGCAGCGTAAACACGCGTAAACACTGCGGTCCGAAATGGAATCCCTCCCGGTGAGCGTTGACTTTTGTGACCGACCCTCCTTCGCTTTCATCGAAATCCAAAGGCCTGCATGAGAAAACAGATACTTCTCAGTCTGATTACCTTCACAAGTCTCCTCGACGGCCAATGCCAAACCAAGCTGGACAAAGCGTTCCAGCTCTTGCGCGGCGCCGTGGACACGGGTGAGGTCCCTGGGTACCTCGCATTGGTCGCTCGGCGGAACGAGGTGCTCGGTCACGAAGCGCGCGGTTTGTGCGACATTGAGAACAACATTCTTTTCACGACGAACACGCTCTGATGGATCGCTTCCATTACCAAACCAGTGACCGCGGCGGCGGCCATGACATTAGCCGATGCCGGCAAGCTTGGACTCGACGATCCAGTGGAGAAGTGCCTGCCGGAGTTCCGCGACCAGAAGGACACGAACGGCACACATCACGTCTTCACCATTCGACATTTGATGTCGCACACGTCCGGTTTGGTTTCGAATCCACCGACACGCCGCTCGGCCTGGCCAATTGGCGGTCCATTGGATGATTTTTGGTTGGAGCAAGAGTTGCCCGGCATCATTCAAACGATTGCGCGGAGCCAATTGCGTTTTAAGCCGGGCAGCAAGTTTGAATATTCGAATTCCGCCTTCTTCATTTTGGGCCGCGTGATCGAAGTGATTTCCGGCAAATCGTACTCAGCCTATGTGAAGGAGAAGATTCTTGACCCGCTCGGAATGAACGATACCAACTACGCACCGCCAGCCGCCGATGCCAGACGGATCGCCGTTATCTATGGCAAACGCGAAGGCAAGCGTGAAACGATTTTTAGATTCAACCCGGCTGTTAGGATCAGCAATGCCGCGCCCGACGGCGGCTTGTTCTCCTATCCGCGCGCTTTTCAAGTCCGTTCGGAATTGCCATGGATAGCAAGGCGAATCTGTACGTCGCCGATTCCGGAAATAATGCCATCCGCAAGGGATCGCCTGTTGTCATCAGTCAAGCGGCTTTCCAGCACACCTGCGGTGGTTGGCCAGACGTACTCCCTCAAGATACCGATGTCCTCGGGGCACACGTTCTATCGGCTCCGCGGCAGGTAGAAAGAAGGAAATCGATCTATTTCGAGACGGCATCCGCGTTCATTCCTTCGGCCAGCGCTTTGGCTGCGGCACGAATCACCGCCTCGGAAGTGATGGTGGCTCCGCTGATGGCATCCACGCCGTTGACGGTTTGTCGCGCGAGAATCCGTCGGATCGTTTCCTCGACGGCGTGGAAGTACTGCCGATCGGGATTGTGTGTAACTTCAAGCGATTCGGTGCGGCCACCTTTGACAATGGCTTCGACTTCAAGATTTCCCGAATAACCCAAGCTTTTCCCGGGATATTTGCCATCGGCAATTCGACTCACGTCGAGTGCATCGAACAACCGAATCACCTCCAAAGTCGCGCGCGCCCGATCGTGGTCTCTCTTGATCTGCTCGACTTGAGTTGTGTTCCCAGTGGCCGGAACCTCCTGGGCCCTCTGATAGAACTCGGCGGCTTTGGTGAAATTTCGAGCGGCCCGACAAACATCGCCGGCGAGTAAATACGTTTGGCTTGGCAAGAAACCGCGTTTGAGGCCTTCGTCGCAAAGTGCTAGCGCTTTCTCCGTTTCCTTCAAGTCTCCCCACACTTTGACGACGGCTGGCGTCAAGGGCAGCCGCGTCAGCAAATCCACCGCCATCGAGCGGGTGCCCAAGCGCCAGTAACATTCAGCCAGTTGGGCGGGGCTGGTCGATTCCGCAAACTTGGCGTTTTGGTCCACTTTGGCCTGACGCCACCAAAACGCGGCGCGGGCATAATCTCGAAAATATTCGAAATACATTCGGCCCAATTCGTTCATCGCTCGAACGCGCGTCCCTTCGTGTTGCTGGTTCACCGCGAGCAGATGATGCATCAGCCGAACGCCACTTTGATAACGTTTCGGATTCGAACTGATAATGTCCCAAATGTAATGGTCGACGTTGCGCGTGTAATTCCAGATGACGGGCGCAGGGTCGGGCCAGGAAAGATCGAGAGTTTGAGGATAATCGAGTGGGGCTGCTTCAAACCACGTCGGCGGCGTTCGGCCAGCCTGTTCGATCAGAGCTTCAACATCGGCCGGCGCGCGCTGCACGAGTTCAGATCCGCTGACCGGCTCCGTGGAGGGCGGTTTCGATGAATCGATGCCGCCCGTGTTAATTACCCGGCGCTGTCCGTTCTCTGTCACGGCCCGCACGCGACTAAGTGGAAAACTGCGCGTCAGTTGGCGGCCGTCGGCTGTCACCTGAATTTTGACCGATTGTTCCGTGCGTTCGAGAATCTTTCCCTGGATGCGAGTGCCACTGAGAAGCTCGACTTCATCCTGCCCCCAGACTGCCGGCAGCAGGACAATCAGCCCCCAAGTCCAAAATGAACGTCGCACCAAACGCATTGGGACTGCTTTATAGTGTCCTGAGGAAGGTTTTCAACGATGAATCGACGTTGAACCAAGAGCGATCCTCACTACGGCTTCTCATCTATTAACAACATTTCGATGCGGCTGCGGAAGCCTGCCCGCTGAGCAACGCCGATCACGCCATTGACAGAATGGAAGGTGTCAGACAGTTTGTCAGGCATGAAAGTTACGTCACGGGAATTTCAGCGAGATTTCACTCGCATTCGCGAAGCCGCCGCCGCGGGAGAACTTGTCTATGTAACCTCTGGAAACCAGGAATTCCTTTTCCAACGTGTCCAGCCGAAGACTTGGCAAGGCGCGCTGAGGGGCAAAGCCAAGATCGTTGGTGATCTCTACAGCACGGGTCTGGATTGGGAGTCAGTCAAGTGACGCATTTGCTGGACACACATGCCTGGATTCAACGCGCCTGCGGCGAACCGCTGCCGCCCTTGGTTGAACGCACGATGTCCGCCCAGGCAGATTCGCTGGCGCTGGCCGACATTTCGTTATGGGAAGCGGCCAAGCTTGTCGAGTTAGGGCGGCTGCAGCTCTCCGTGCCACTGACGGAGTTCTTTCGGCTGGCGATCACTGCAGAGTTGATCGTGTTGCCCGTCACAGCCGCTATCGCCGAACGCGTGACTTCGTTGGAGCGCTCAGGGTTCCACAAAGACCCGGCCGATCAACTCATTGTCGCGACGGCGTTGGTGCACGGACTGCGTCTCATCAGCAATGATACGCGCATTCATCAGTGGCGAGGCGTGCCTACACTCTGGCGAATGAGCCGAGGATAATCAGCTTTCGTCGGAGTATCATTGACGATCGTCGACGTGACCTTGCCCTCCCTTGCCCTAAACCGTGCCACCGTGCCAACCGATTCTTGACACGGAATTGCTCGCCAGTAGAGTGGCGCGGAATTAACTGCGAGTTCAGGCTAATATGCTCGTCTCTCCCAACGCCGAGGCTGACAATTCCAAGGTTGCATTTGCTTTGGCCGCACTTCTCGTGGTTATTGCGATTATCGCAGTGCTGGCTGGTCTCCTATTGCCGGCCGTCGCCAAAGCCAAAGCCAAGGCCCATGGCATCCAATGTCTCAACAACGGACGCAACTTGACGTTGGCCTGGCTGATGTATGCCGACGATCACGATGGCCGTCTGAGCCCGAACCGAAGCAATGAGGTTGGAGGAACTTGGGTCGTTGATTTGGAGAATCGGCGAGAGTCGGCCCAGATCATTTCCTTTCCGGCCAATTACCACAATGGGGCCGCCAGCGTTAATTTTGCGGACGGCCATTCTGAAGCGCACAAATGGTTGGATGAACATACGAAATGCCCGAACTTGCACTGCGGCTGCCTCTCGGAGTACGCGAGCAAAGGGCTTTTTAAGCCAACGCCTCATAACCCCGATCTGGCATGGTTGCCGGAGCGGACATCCAGCCGTGTTCGATAAGATTTTGAAGGCGCCCGCAGAATTTGCCCGCGCGCAGCGATACCTTTGAGCAAAGTTGATGGAATGGCTTCTCTTTTCCGTGCTCGTCACAGCTGGATTCGTCCCGCTGCTTCGTAAGCTTCGCTCCTTTCAGTCCTGGACCTGGGCGGTCGTCTTCGCCACGGTGCTGCTGGCGTTTGCCGGAGCGAAAACCTGGCAGAGTCGTAGCATGCAAAAAACGCAGGCCCAGGAACAACTGCTCAAGGTGCTCCCCAGCGAAGGCGGACCCACCGGTTACATTTCATCCGACAAATGCCAGTCATGTCACCCTGACCAATACAACAGTTGGTACAAGTCGTTCCATCGAACGATGACGCAGGTGGCAGCTCCCGGAGCTGTCCAAGGCAACTTTGAGGGGGTCTCTCTGGAATTGAATGGAGAGAAATTTCGATTGGAACGGCGCGGCGACGAATATTGGGCTGAAATGGTCGATCCCGATTGGCATCACGATTGGACGCGGGCGCACCGTGATTTTCTGACTGGCGCCTCCCAAGCTCCGCCTCCTGTGGCGCCGAATCCACCGCGCACGTGGAAGCGGGTTGGCATGATGACGGGCTCGCATCATTTTCAGGCCTACTGGGTCCCAAGCGAGAAATACGGCAACGTGCAATTCGCGTTTCCCTTTGCCTGGTTGATCGAGGATCAGCGGTGGGTTCCTCGCAAAGACACTTTCATTCGTGACCCGAACGCGGCGTCGATGGTCCAGATTTGGAATTTGAACTGCATCATGTGTCACGTGACGGCTGGCCAACCACGCAAGAATGTACATGATGGCCGTTTTGCGAGCCGTGTGGCCGAGATGGGGATTTCGTGCGAATCATGTCACGGCCCGGCCGAACAGCATGTTCGCGAAAATCTTGATCCGCGCCGCCGCTACGCCATTCATCGCACCGATAAGCCCGACTCCACCATCATCAACCCAGCGCGCCAATCTGCCAGAACCTCCTCGCATATCTGCGGGCAATGTCACGGCATGAAATGGACGCTCGATCACCAAACTTGGCTGACCGATGGATTCAGTTACCGGCCCGGTGACGACCTGATGAAGACGGCGCCGCTAATCCGTCCAACGCAGTTTGATTCACAGACATGGTTGCCGGATCAGATGAAGCAGGATCGCGAATTCTTGAACACGATCTTTTGGCCGGACGGCGTGATCCGAGTCACGGGACGCGAATATAATGGCATTATCGAAGCGGCCTGTCATACCAAAGGCGAGCTTTCGTGCCTCTCCTGTCACTCGATGCACAAGAGTCATCCCAACGATCAGTTGGCCGCCAGGATGGATGGCAATCAGGCGTGCTTGCAATGCCACGGCTCATTTAAGAACAGAATTGAACAACACACGCACCACCGCGCGGATTCGAGCGGAAGCCAATGTTACAACTGCCACATGCCGCATAACACTTACGGCTTGCTCAAAGCCGTCCGCAGTCATCACATCGAGAATCCCAACGTGAAAAGCAGTCTGGATGCTGGGCGGCCCAACGCGTGCAACTTGTGTCATCTCGATCAAACATTGGAATGGACTGGCCAATACCTTTCCGAGTGGTATGGCCAGCCGGCGCCAAAGTTGACGGCCGATCAACAGTCAGTCTCAGCAGCGTTGCTGTGGCTCCTGCGCGGAGATGCCGCGCAACGCGCGTTACTTGCATGGAACATGGGCTGGCAACCCGCTCAAGAAGCTTCAGGACAAGAATGGCTGGCGCCATTTCTGACCCAACTACTCGACGATCCGTATTCCGCCGTCCGTTATATGGGCTACCGTTCGTTGCGCAATCTTCCGGGTTATTCTGGCTTCAAGTACGATTACGTTGGATCACCCGGAGACCGAGCGATTGCCTTGACGGAAGCCCGCCAGATTTGGCGGCAAACCCCTGTCGCCATCCCTGAGGAAAAATGTTCGCGGGTTCTTATGGACAAAACCGGAAGGCCGGAGCAAGAGACAATTGACCGACTCATCAAGCAGCGAGATAATCGGCCGGTAGAGTTGATTGAATGAATGACTCCCCCCATGAACCGATCGTAGGACAGGCGTCTCGCCTGTCCAGCATCTGCATACACCAACACCAGGACAGGCGAGACGCCCTGTCCTGCCGAGTTCATGTGTCCAATACTCTTAAATGGAAATGAAGGCACGTAAACGTCCGCGCTCAGCCAAGCTCAGTTTGGCGGTTTGCCTTTTCGGTTTTGCCGTGGCTGCTGGCTTGCTTGTGCGCAAAAGTTCGGAGCCAAAGAATCCGTCGGGTCAATATCTCCCCCGCCCTAAGGGGACATTGACCTTCAACAAGGACATTGCCCCAATCATTTTTAAGCAATGTTCGGGCTGCCATCGGCCCGGCCAATCAGCTCCCTTTAGCCTGTTAACTTACGCTGATGCCAAAAAGCGCTCCCAAGAAA
>VHDE01000072.1 GCA_016871515.1 Verrucomicrobiota bacterium | reverse complement strand
AGGCCGACGTCGCTTTTCTGCGGGAGTTAATCGCCCAAAATCCGAGCCTGAGCCGGCGCCGGCTCTCGGTCAAAGTCTGCCAAGCCTGGAACTGGATTCAGTCCAATGGTCAGCCCCGGGACATGGTCTGCCGAGGATTAATGCTCGCGCTGCATCGGGCCGGACACATTGAACTGCCGGCCAAGCGCCAGTCCCCGCCCAATAACGCCATGGCCCACCGACGCGTGGTCGAGGTCCCGTCCATCGACACCACGCCCATCGAGATGTCGTTGGAGCAGTTGGGGCCACTGGAGCTGCGGCTGGTTCGACGGGCCGAAGGCGAAAAGGTCTTTGCCCATCTGCTCCATCGTTATCACTACCTGGGCTACAGCCGTCCGGTCGGTGAGCATCTGAAGTATTTGGTCTTGGCCCAAGGGCGGCCGATTGCCTGCGTGGCTTGGAATAGTGGCCCACTGAAGCTCAAGTTGCGTGACGACTTGGTGGGCGCGTCTCACTGGACCTACGCTCATCATCTGCATTGGATCGCCTACAACAGCCGCTACCTGATCGTTCCGTGGGTGAAAGTGCCGCACCTGGCCAGCCACCTGTTGGCGCGCATGGCTCGACAGATCAGCGCCGACTGGCAGGAGCTTTATGCGCATCGGATCTGGCTGTTGGAAAGCTTCGTGGATAGCGAGCGATTCGAAGGCACCTGTTACCGGGCGGCCAACTGGCGGTGCTTGGGCTTTTCCCGTGGTCGAGGAACCAAATCTCGGACCAAACAAAAGAACACATCGCTCAAAGCGGTGACTACTCAGACTCCGTCACCTCAGTCCAAGATGCTGGCGCGCCATCGCATGCTCCGCCAGACCACCAAGGATTCCCCGGTCTCAATCTGCGAAAATCCCTGGCTTCCGGACGGCATGCGGTTATCGCAGTTTTACAATGCAAGCGGCGTCCGTGATCACCACAAAATTGTGCCTATGTTGTCGTTCGACCATCGATTTTTGGGGAAACGAACTTTCTTCAACTGGGGTTTCCCCAGCCCCACGCCTCCCTCGAGTTCGTTGCCCTGTCTTTGGCTCATGCGTGACTGCAGCGTTGGAGGCTTCTAATGATGCAGTCTCCCTTGAAGAGTCAACCTCGAGAGACGGAGAAGCTTCGCCGGGAAGGATTCGACGGTTTCCAGATCAACGAGCGAGATGAGCATGGCGAAATGCGTCGGGCCGGGGAGCGCCCCGAGTATTTCGCCATTAGCGTCATCGAGCCGATTGCGGGAAATGAGAAGTCCCTCGGCTTTGACACGGGCGCCGATCCAATTCGCCGCGAAGCCTTGGACCTCGCCCGCGATACGGGCAAGCCTGTGGCCACCGCGCCCATTCGGCTGGCGCAAGAAGCTGGCCGTGAATTGGGTTTTGTCGTTTATTTGCCGCTTTACGAAAAGGACCGACCTCCTCAATCGATCGAAGAACGACGGCGGGATCTCACAGGGTTTCTAGCCGGTTTCTAGCCGGCGTCTTCCGGATCGCGGATGTGGCGGTAGCCGCGCTGTCGGACGTTGACAAGAGCAATCTCCGTTTTCGGATCTACGACCGCACGACTTCCGATACGGGATGGCTTTTATATGACAACCAGCCTGCGTCCATCGGCGCCGCCGCTCGTAAAGGCTACGAAGTCTTGCATCAGGTCATTCCCCTTCAGGTCGGCTCGCGCCAATGGGAAGTGCGCTGTTCGCCAGCTCCCGAAAATCTCGCCGCTCACCGCTCCTGGCAAGCATGGGGTGTCCTTGCGGGTGGTCTTCTGTTCACGGGCCTGTTGGGAGCGTTCTTGCTCGTAACCTCTGGCCGCACCATGGCCGTGCAAAACCTGGTTTCAGAGCGCACGGCGGAACTGCAAGCGGGCAATCTCGAACTCGAGCGCCAATTGGTGGAACGCGAGCGCGCCGAGCAATCCCTGCGAGAGTCACAAGCCTTGTATCTTTCCCTGGTGGACGTTTTGCCGGTCAGCGTTTGGCGCAAAGATCGAGCCGGCCGTTTCACTTTCGTCAATCGCTATCTATGCGCGCAAAGAGGGATTACGCCGGCTCAAGTGTTAGGCAAAACCGATTTTGATCTTTTCCAACGAGAGCTCGCCGAGAAATATCGAGCCGATGACGACTGGGTCGCCAAAACAGGGCAAAGATTTGAATGTATCGAGGAGCATCGGGACGGAACGGGGACGAAGCAATACGCGCACGTTGTCAAAGTGCCACTGCAGGACGCGTTCGGTCAGTGTGTCGGAGTTCAAGGATTTTTTAACGATGTCACCGCCACCCGGCGAGCTGACGAGGCTCTTCGGGAGAGCGAGGAACGATTCCGCCAACTGAGCGCATTCTCACTCATTGGAATCATTCAAGCAGACTTGGCTGGCCAATGTGTTTATACAAACCCCCGATGGCAAGAAATCACAGGGCTCAGCTTGCAACAGAGCCTTGGCAGCGGTTGGAGCCGAGCCATCCATCCCGAAGATCGGAAGCGAGTGTTCGAGTTGTGGCAGCGTTGCCTGGCGGACGGCCGTGACTTTTCGCACGAGTTTCGTTTCTTGCGTCCGAGCGGTGAAATCCGCCGTGTGTTCGCCAGGGCCACGGCCATCCGCGCGATGAATGGCAACATCGTCGCCTACGTGGGCACTGACGAAGATATTACGGACCGGAAGCAATTCGAAATCGAACTCGCGCACGCCAGAGACGCCGCCCTCGAGTCGGCCAGATTGAAATCTCAGTTTTTGGCTAACATGAGTCACGAAATTCGGACGCCGATGAATGGAGTCATCGGGATGGCCAACCTTCTGCTGGACACCAGCCTGACTGCGGAACAGCGCGATTACGTCGAGACAATTGAAAAAAGCAGCGATGATTTGTTGCGAATCATCAGGGACATTCTCGATTTCTCGAAGATTGAGGCCGGCAAGCTGGTCTTTGAAACCATCGCCTTCGACTTGGAGGAAGTAGTTGACGACACCGTTGAACTGCTCATGGACCAGGCGCGCTCGAAGGGCATCGAAAAGGGCAGGGTGACGCTGCGGGTGGCCATGGAACAGGAAACAGAATCCGCTGTTAAAATCCGCATCGCTGTTACTGATACCGGAATTGGAATTTCGCCGCAGGGCCAGCGACGGATGTTCAATGCATTCATGCAGGAAGATGGGTCGATGACACGCAAATACGGCGGAACGGGGCTCGGGCTGGCCATTTCCAAGCAATTGGTTGAGAAGATGGGGGGACAGATCGATTTTGAAACCGCGCCGGGCGAAGGTTCTATGTTTTGGTTCACAGCTCAGTTTGAGAAATCATGCACTGACGCCGTTGGCGAGCCGAAAGCCGACGCTGGCGGCGCCTCCGCACTCGATGCAAACCCTGATCCCAAACGGGACTTGTCCGAGCCGAGCATGCGGGTTCTTGTGGCGGAGGACAGCCCTACCGATCAGAAAGTGTTACAGCCAGTTGCGTCAACTGGGACTCAAAGCCGACGCGGTAATGAACGGCTTGGAAGCCGTAAGCGCCCTGTGCCGGCGTCCGTACGACGTAATTCTGATGGATTGCCAAATGCCTCAAATGGATGGTTATGATACGACCCGACAGATTCGCCAGAATTACGGGCTTCAACACTATATTATCGCGGTCACGGCGCACGCGATGCAGGGAGATGAGGAGAGATGCCTTGCAGCCGGCATGAACGATTACCTCACAAAGCCCCTGAAACTCGCCCAATTGGAAGCCGCCCTGCAAGGAGCGGAGATCGCGCTGCAAACCAAACGAGCTTCATTCGCGATCGTCGCTCCCCGTAAACCGGAGTATCCGGAAGCCGCCAGGTTTTGGACTGCGGCGATGGAGTCTGCGCAATCGCCGCTTTCGGGTGAAAAGGCCGGAGCGCGTCCCAAACTGGATAAGGCCCGCGGAACCAGCGGACGCCAAAACGCCAGACTCGGCCCTGCGGCAAACGCCGGTGAATCTCGTTCGATTGTTTGACATGACGGGTCACAATCCAAAAGTTCTGCGCGAGACAATAACTCTCTTCCTTTCGGAGGCGGAGGTCGCGCTCAAGAGGTTGGACTCTGCGGTCTGCGAACGGAAACTAAACGAGCTGCGTTACGCGTCACACAAGCTTCGGGAGCCAGCTCAAACTGCGGATTCGCTGCGGTTGCTGAGGCAGCTGGCAAGCTTGAGGACACGGACGAAGCAGTCGTGTGGCAGGCGGCTCCGGAGCTCTTGAAGCAGGCTGTCGAAGCTGTCGCTTGTACGAGGGAGCTTCTCAAAGACTTTTGCCAGCCGTTAGCTGCGCCTTGAGAATGCATTCCCCTCCGCGATGAACGAATCCATTAGAAAAAATCCGCATCATTTTCTTCGCGCGATAGGAGGCATCCTCACGCTTTTGGGAGCGACCATCCTAATTGGCTGGTTCCTGCGCAGTCCGGCACTGGTTCAGATTTTGCCCGACCTAGCGCCAATGCGACCTAATACTGCCCTGAGTTTCCTTCTCTGCGGCCTTGGGATGATAGCGGCAACGACAGGACATGGGGCATTCCGAATCAGTTGCGGGTTGATTGTCAGCGTGCTTGGACTCTTAACGATCTTCGAATACAGATTCCTTTCCGACCTCGGCATTGATCGTCTCATTGTGGAGCCTTTTACCACAATCAAGACCTCGCATCCTGGGCGAATGTCTCCCCTGACGGCGTTTTGTTTCCTGTTAGCCGGCCTGTCTCTGGTGCAAGCCCGCCAAAACCACCGCTCGGATATTCAACACGTTACGTCAGCGGTATTGTCCTCAACGATCATCTCGATTGGCGCATCTGTCCTTCTGGGTTACGCTGTCGGCCTGGGCGAAGTGCACGGATGGCCTGTCCGTTTCACCCAAATGGCCCTTCACACGGCCGCAGCGTTTCTAGTTTTTGGCGCCGGCGTTCTTTATTTCGTCTGGAACCTCTCCCGCGGAGGCAAAGGCGTTCATCCCCGCTGGCTGCCGATTCCGGCAGCTTTCGGAACACTCGCCGCGACCTTCGTCACCTGCCTGATGATTCGTTCGGATCAATCTTCTCAAATCGAGAGAGCCGTCCGCTCCGAGACCGCTCCGAGTCGGAAAGCTTGAAGACAATCATTGAAGGAACGTTGCGCGCTCGCGTAGATGCTCTTGTTCGAATGGCTAAGCGATGGGAAGCCCGAACCGAAACTCCTCAGGTCGAATGGGAGCGCGACGCGACGCCGCGCCGGCGAAATGGCGAAGTCAAACGAGCAGCTCGCCACCGAAATTACGGAGCGCCAGCGACCCAGGCCGCTTGAGGCAAGTGATTGCCAATCTGCTTAGCAATGCGATCAAGTTCACTCATCGAGGTGAGATTGTCCTCCGAGCCACTGCGGACCGTGAGTCTGAAACGCATGTCGATATCCGCATTGCCGTTACGGACACCGGGATTGGAATCGCTCCGGAGGTTCAGGAACGTCTCTTTCAATCCTTGCCAGATGCCTCAGATGGACGGTTACGAAGCCACTGAGAAAATCCGCGCGACTTACGGTTCTTCACCCTACATCTACATCATTGCTCTCACCGCACCACGCGATGCAGGGAGATCGCAAGAAATGTTTCGCCGCTGGAATGGACGATTATCTGAGCAAGCCGTTGAAGGCTTCCGAGTTGAAGGCAGCGCTCGAACGAGCGGAATTAGCGCTGGAACGAGCACATCTGCCGGCAAGTGGTCTGAACAAAAGCCAAACCAGCCCTGCGTTGGCGGATGACGGACACAAGAAAGCTGCCGCGCCCGTGCATTTGGAGGGCTTACAAGAGGCGACAGGTAATTGCACGGAGGAGTTGCGCGAAACAATCTCTTTGTTTCTCGAGGAAGCCGAACAAACCCTAGACAATTTGCGTCTGGCGATTCAGAGCCGGAATTTGGAGGATGTCAAAGCACTCGCCCATAGACTGCGCGGAACAAGCCTCAGTTGCGGTGTTCCCGCCATGGCCGAGGCTTTGCTGCAGCTTGAGCAGCTCGATAACCGCACAGCCTGGAGTGAGGCGCCTGAATTGCTGACACAAACCAACCACGCCTTCGCCGTTGCTCGCGACTTCCTGGAGAATGCACGGACCTGATCGTGACTCTTTGCGGTCGCCAGTGTGTTTCACTTCGAGGACTTCAGCAACAATACCCAATCGCCTTCTCCAGGAGTCGCGAATTGAATGGATTTGTCGTTCACAACGGCGACGACGGAGGAGTTTTGTCCGGTGCGCGGGTTGAACCAACTGGCTGAGAAATCGCGTGGCAGACTGGTCTGAAGGACGTCAACGCTTCGGTCTTCCGGAATGTAGATCACAACCAAGTCGCCCGTTTCGGAACGAGCAGCGGCGATGTGCCGGCGTGGAGCTTCGTGCCCGGGTTGATTCGCCAACACTTCCGATGCTCCAGCCGGCCGGAGCCGCCAATAGTCGATGGCCGTGAAAAAGGTTGCGAGGTGCATCATTTGTTCGGCCCCCGGCATGACAAGCGCCTGCCGCCACGGGAGTGGAATGCCAGTGTTGGGATGATCGGTCGGCGGTTTCGTGCCGTCGTCCCAACCCCAAACGCCGTGTCCGCCATACGTTACTCCCGCAGTGGGCGCATTGAGGAGACTCCAATAGATCGCTCGCCGGACCGTGTGCGGGCTGATGGGAGTTTTGGATTGGTAAGCGACATGATTCTCGTACGGCGGCTCAAGATTGATGAACGGGCGCGGCGGCGATTTCTTCCAGTCGGTAGCGGGCGGACCTTCAAAAATCCATTTCAATGTCCGGTCATCGTCGCCGTGCCCGCTTTGATAGCCTTGAATATCGAGCCAGCCCTCGGCGCGGAATTCGTCGAGGATCCAATGCATTCCTTGTGGGTGGAGAATGACGGGAGCGTGCGGTTCATCGCCGAAGACGGCGCGTCCAATTCGTTTCCAACGTTCAGCCTTGGGTCCGCGATAATCACCATCGCCCGGCAGAATCCAAACCACATCATTGGCGCCCCAGCGCGCGATCATGTAGCGAGCGAGAAGAGCCGCCTGATCTTCCTGCAACGTGTAGCCGGGATTGACGCGAGGATTCGATCCGCTGCCAATTGCCCAAAGCAACACCGGCACATTGAGAAGGCCTGCGCGATTAAGTGCCTCCACCTTCTCGTCGAGCCGCTGAAAGAATTTCGGATTAATGGCAATTTGATCGTCGCCGGTAAAGGCAAGTTGTCCATCGCGATCTCCATTTGGTGAAGCGCGCCATTGAGTTGTTACCCACTGGACGGCGGTGAATTTTTGGCGCGTTCGTTCGCGGATGTAGAAATCCCATTCCTGTCGATCGGAGAGGAGAGCGCCGTTCCAGGCCGTATCCCCAAGCCACAAGAACGGCGTGCCGTCTTCGTGCGCCAGCGAGCGGCCATCCTGAAAAACGTGGATTGGGCCATGTACATCGAAAATGGTCCGGCCTGTGGCTGCCGTGCAGATGAAGTGACCAGACTGGTTGTGGAGTCCGGTATTGTTCGTGTCCGAGCATGAAGTGGAATAGAACCATTTGCCGACTTCATTGGGGGAAAACCGAACTTTCCAGGTGCGGTTTCCGTCCCAAAAACCGAAGACCATTTGGCTGTTGCCAGAAGGGGAAGTGAAAATCGCGCGCAGTTCGGCGGATTGAATGGCATTCGTGTAATTGAGGCTGCTGCGGAAGCTGTGCTCGAATCGATCCCACTTCGGAACCACCGTCAATCTGGGCTGTTCGAATGGAACCGTGGCGCAGCCGGTGAACGCGAGGACGATAAGAATAGGGCTACTTCGTAATCGAAGAAGCGCCTTGGCAAACAAGGTAAAGATATTCATGCAACGTGCAGCCTGGGATTTCGGACCGCATTGTGACAAAAACCCGTGAGCTGTCAAATAACTCGGCTGTTGCATTGACTAATTGTGATGTAATCTTTTCTCTGGACGAGGATGCAAGCGAACTTTAACTCCTGGCGGTACTTTCTTCGGTCCATAACGATTCTTGGTTTTGTTATTGGTATAGCGCTGCCGAATTTTGCTGAGCCAGCGCACGGGCAACGCGGCATTGCCGCGACCGGGCATCCGTTGGCGACAGACGCGGCGATTAACGCCTTTCAACGCGGCGGCAACGCCATTGACGCAGCGATTGCCGCGGCCTTGACGCTGGGTGTTGTGGATGGACACAACTCGGGCCTTGGCGGCGGTTGCCTCATCTTAATTCGTCTGGCGAACGGACGGACGATCGCGATTGACGGGAGAGAAGTCGCGCCGCTAGCCGCGCAGCGGAATATGTACGTGCGCGATGGCCGAGTGGATCCGCGCCTTAGCCAGTTTGGCGCATTATCAATCGCGGTTCCTGGGGCGTTGATGGCTTATGCGCATGCTTCGGACCGCTATGGGCGGCTCAAGTTCAGAGATCAGCTGCTGGTTGCGGCGCGACTTGCCGAAGCCGGTTTTCCGATCGACGCTCACTATGCGCGGCTCTTGGAAACGCACGCGAGCGAACTCAATACGTTTGAACCAACGCGCGCAATTTTTTTGCGTCCCGATGGAACTCCGAGAACGACCGGTGATATCTTGCGGCAACCTGACCTTGCCACAACATATCGGTCGATTGCCGCAAGCGGAACCGATTGGTTTTATGGCGGACCTTTTGCAACAGCAGCCAGTGATTGGGTTGTCCGCAATGGCGGCATTCTCAGCATCGATGATTTTTTAGTTTATCAAGCCCGGTTGCGAGAGCCGGTCGTGAGCACTTATCGCGGTCATACCATACTCGGTTTTCCGCCGCCGAGTTCCGGTGGCATAGCCGTCGCTGAAATCCTCAATATCGTCGAGACCTTTGATGTGAAACGGATGTCGACGAACTCTGCCGATGTCATTCACGTGGTGAGTGAAGCATTGAAGCTCGCCTTTGCGGACCGAGCGTATTGGATGGGAGACGCGGACTTCGTCAAGATTCCTCCCGGTTTGATCGCTAAATCCTATGCGACCAACCTGGCGAAGCAGATTCAAATGGACCGAGTAACGCCCGTGACACGACATGGGAGCCCCGCGGGAGCGCAACGCGGCATGGGTGGCAGGCAGACCACGCATTTTTCGACAGCGGATGCAGCGGGAAATTGGGTGGCTTGCACGGCAACGATTAATACTACGTTTGGCTCCAAGATCGTCATTCCGGGAACCGGAGTGCTCATGAACAATGAAATGGATGACTTTGCGATCCAACCGGGAGTTTCGAATTATTTCGGTTTGATTGGCGCCGAGGCCAATACGATTGCGCCGCGGAAACGACCGTTGTCAAGCATGAGCCCAACCATCGTGCTGAAGAATGGGCGTCCCATCATGTCGGTTGGCGCGGCGGGCGGACCAACCATCATCAGCCAGGTCGCTCTCGCGTTAATCCATGCCATCGATTTTGGGTTGGACCTCGAAACCGCGCAATCGCAGCCGCGTTTTCATCATCAATGGAGGCCGGATGAACTGAGAATTGAAAACGCTTTCGGCGATCCGGTGTTGCGCGAGCTCGAAAAGCGAGGACATAAAGTTGTTCCGGTCGATGTCTTTGGAGTTGCGCAAGCAATCGGTGTGCATTCGGCACAGCGGGCGTTTGTGGGCGTGGCTGATCCAAGGGCCTACGGCAAAGCAGCTGGCTGGTAAGACAACGCTTGGGAACACCGAGCAGGCATTTTGATCTTCGTCCTAAACTTTGTCGCAAACTGGGTCCAGCTGTGCGCGACAAACGCCGAACAACGCAATGTCCGCTAGCATCGAAACATACGACATGGTGCATTTCGCGCTGACTTCCAGAGGCAGGGCGCGTCACTCCGTGCGCGCCGCAACTGCACTAAGCATAGCGGCCATGGCGCACCACGGCGCGCACGGAGTGACCCGCCCTGCCAAGTGCGGTGTGCCAATGTCGCGTGTTGTCTGACAGTTTTAGGTAATAGCCGGGACGCAAGTGCTCATGAGAATTCTACTGTCTTTTTGGGTTCGCGGCGCAGTAACCGTGATAGGGGCGTTGTATGCGATTTGGACGAGCCAAGCGGCAGAACTGGCTGAGCCCAGTCTGCCGGCGAAATCGTTCGCAGGTGTTTTCAAGGATGACCGCATTGTGCTCGAACTTGCACCGAAGGCGAGTTCGGCCACTGATTTTACTGGGACAATCCGACTGGAGACACAAACATTTCCAGTGACAGCCAGCTCGCAGAACGACGCCCTGAAAGGCCATTTTGAGAGCCAGGGAGATCAGTTCGAGTTCACCGCGATATTCGAAGGGCCGACGTTGGTTTTCACAACCGACGGCACAAGCTACAGGCTCAAAAAGCAATCGGCAAACCCTCTGGCACGCCGGACCGCGCCAAATCCGCTTTCCGGAGCAACAGGAGAGCATCCTGCTGAAACCGTGAACGCCCGGAGCGGAACTCTGTATTTTGTTAAGCAGAGCATTAAAGATCACGACAACATGATTGGCGGCGAGGCTTTCCGCATGATCGTCCCTGCGGGTTGGAAAGTCGAAGGCGGTGTTCGCTGGCGTTTGCATCCGGCCTTGCCAGCGTATCTCGGGTTAAGAGTGACGAATCCTAATGGCTCCGAGGCTCTGGAGATTTTGCCCACATTGCCATTCGTTTGGAAGGAGGGTGGGATTCCGTCGTTCCCGGCGGGATCGACCTACATGGGAAACGAAGTTCGCGAACCTGTCGAAGAACCCGTTGACTTTATTAAACGCGTGATTGTTTCTCGGTTTCGCGCTGTTTTGTCCCAGGCGCGAGTGATCAAATCGACGGACCTTCCCGAGGTGGCGGAGGCGATCGCGGCAAACAGCCAGGAGCCTGGGTTTCAGAAAACGGTCAAGGCCGCGCGGGTGCGATTCGAGTACGCACATCAAGGGAAAGCGATGCATGAAGATGTCTATTGTGTGCTGCTCGCGGCGCATGCCTCCGCGATCAACACGACGTTTTGGGGAACCGAACGGAGTTACTCTTTCAGAGCGGAGAAGGGGAAACTGGATGATCAATCGAAGCTCCTCCAAACGGTCATTACCTCACTGCGGCCTAACATCCAGTGGTTCAATCGCTACATGCAGTTAGCACCAATTCTGACGCAAAACCACGAGCAAACACGCCAGGTGGAAGAGTTAAGCCGCTACATTGTCCGGACCACCGACGAAATTAACGACATCAGGCGCCAAGCCTACGAGAATGCCCAAGCCGCGCACGAGCGCATTTCCGCGAAGTTCGGCCATTACATTCAAGGCATTGACGAGTATCACAATCCCTTCCAAAATCGAAGGGTCGAATTGCCCTCCGACTATCGCGAGGTCTGGGCCAACGCGGCTGGTGAATATATCCTCTCCGACGACGTCAAGTTTACTCCGAATATTGGCAGCACGTCGAATTGGCAGCGATTGGAGAAAAAAAACTGAACAAGGCAGTTGCTTCCGGGTTGCCAGATGCGCCTTGGAGTGCGCCGCCGACCAACGCACGTCATCGGGCTAAACTCAATCCTTGGGACAGGCTCTATTTATTTTATTTAGTGGCGTGTTTCGCTAGCTGCACCAGCACCAGCAGCGCGCGCGGCGGGCAAATCGCCTTCGCCGAGCTTGCGTTTGAACAGTTCTAAGACCAAGCCATAACAGGTATAGGCCAGAGCAGGGTCATAGCGGTGGCCCTCATCTCGCATGAACGCATGTTGGCCATTGAATTCATGCCAGGTGAAATGAAGGCCCGCATCCGCCATAGCATTGTAGATTAACGCACGGCCCTCACGCGGAACGTGAGGATCTTGCCGGCCCCAGATCATGAGCATCTCGCCCTTGATTTCGCCGACGCGATCCAGAGTGTTATCGCGAGTTCCCTTCCCTAAGCCGCGTTTGTGAATGTCTGTGGCGTAGAAACAGACGCCGGCGAGTGCGTCAGGATTCATGGCTGCCCGGAAGGAAAGATGTCCGCCAATGCAAATGCCCATCACGCCGAGCTTGCCCGTACAAATGGGATTTGCCTTTAACCAGGCCAATGCTGCCCGCGAGTCCGCATCGTAGCCCGCCAATTCTTTCGTGATCTTCAGCGCGTTGCCGCGATCCGCCCCTGCTTGGTCATAGGCCAGAACCGTCCCCGCCGGTTCAAACTCATGATAGATCTCGGGCGCGATGACCAGAAAGCCGTGGCCCGCCAGCATTGCCGCCGTCCGCCGAATCGGCCCGGTAACTTGAAATATTTCTGAGAACAGCAGGATGCCTGGGTACCGTCCTTCCGCGGCGGGGCGGAAGATATAACTGCGCATTGGCCCGGCAGGCGTCGGGATGTCAACAGACTCGCTGTCTTTGATGGTCATAAGTGCGCTGCTGATTGGGGTTTGTGCCGACGAGTATTGCATTTTCGTCCCGCACCTTCAAGCGTTGTCTGCAATTCCGGTTGCGTTTGATCGCGCTGGTCACGCGAACACGAGCACAGGGGCGGCCTGCCCATGACAAAACGTGCCATGGCAAAATATTCCCCCTTTCCCAAAACCCTATTCGGCTCTTGCTCGAAAAGCCTGTATTTTGTGGGGCATTCGATCATTCTTGGCTGTCAATAACGTCTTGGTGTAAAAGATGCTGAGCCGATCAATTGCAGTGTGAGAACGCAACTATTGAAGAGCCGGTAACCCTTAGAACGTTGTATGGTCATTAATACTAATTCCGCAGGAACAGTATCAAACAATCTCGCCAGTTCGTCCGCCAACCTTGTAAAATCCTCCCGTCCAACGGTGGTCGGCGAAGACGATGTGACAATTTCTCCCCGAAACGGCAAGGACGCGCTGGATGGCACATTCTCCGAAATCTGGGATGCTGAAGGTGCGCAAGAGGCGAGTGATTTCGTGCGCC
Source organism: Verrucomicrobiota bacterium (assembly GCA_016871515.1). GTDB lineage: Bacteria > Verrucomicrobiota > Verrucomicrobiia > Limisphaerales > SIBE01 > SIBE01. The sequence continues at coordinate 15,144 of VHDE01000072.1, read as the reverse complement.
GGTTCATCCTAACTGACGCAGACGCGACGCTGCGGGTCCAAGCTAATTTGAAACCAGAAAAGGTGATTGAGCTGCTCGCCGAGTGATCGCCCGGATCCAATATCTCGGAACAATCTTCGGTTGCGACTTCACAATCACAAGCGGTCGCCAACTAGGTAAAGACCAGTTCACCCTCCTAAGGATTTCCTCGAACCTCGCGTCGGAACGGAGACGTTTCAGGGTAGGATCAACATTAAGATAGACCAGATTCCCATTTTTCTCGTCGCACGCTTCACCTAGAGAGGCTAAAGCCTCATCGATTTGGTTCATACCAGCAAAGACGATCGCTTTGCAGCAGGGCCGGAACGATTGTCCGCCCACGCATCTCCTCCAATTCACGCAACACACGCGCGGCATCTTCGGTTCGGCCTGCTGTGCCATAAACTTGTCCTAGGCGCGCCAACACCAGGGGACCTCCACCCAAGCAAACGGCTCGTTCAAAAGATTGGATGGCGTCTGGATAGCTTTCCGTCACGGACTGAATGGCTCCTTGCAACCAGTAGGTGCCAAAGAAATTCGGCTCGAATTCGAACATTTTCTGGCACACTCCGTTCGCATTGATCAATGCGGCCCGCGAACCAGAAGACCCAGCCCAACGTCAGATTGGTCACCAGCGACAGCGGATCGAGCTCTTGAGCCCTCCGTGCCTGCTTGATCGCCTCTTCGAACCGCCCCAAAGACGCTAAGTAAAACGCATATTGTTCGCGCGCTGTGACGTAATTCCGGTCGAGTTCAATCGCGCGCTTGAATTCCTTTTCTGCTCCTTCTCGATCCCAAGTGTAAAAGCACTTGAACCGCGCCAGCGCGCTATGCGCTTCCGCCAGCCCATCATCGATCTCGATCGCCTTCAACGCAGCTTCCCTTGCTTGGAGGGCTCCAGCCTCGCCGGAAAGGTTCCCGAAGCACCAGAGCGACCAGCAAGAATCCGCAATTCCGGCAAAAGCCAGCGCGTATCTCGGCTCGACCTTAATGGCTTCGCGATAGAATTCCATCGAGCGGGCAAAGCCTTCCGAGGTCCATTTGAAGTAGTAGTAGCGGCCCTTCAAATACAACTGATAAGCCGCCGCATTTCCGGTGTAACGCCGCGCGCGCGGTTGCTCGGTGTCGCCGATGAATTGCACTTTAAGCGACCGGACAATCGCAGTGGAAATTTCATCTTGAATCGCGAATACGTCGGACATTTCGCGGTCAAACTTCTCAGACCAAACTTGGGAGCCGTCCGCGACTTTGATCAGTTGGACCGCGATGCGCAGTTTGCGTCCGGACTTGCGCACACTCCCTTCCAGGACGTGCTCAACATGCATTTGCCGGCCAATGAATGCGGTTCGTCAAACGTTGTGCCCGGCGAATTTGCTTTGACCCAGTGATGGTCGAAGACGTGCTCGTAGATCCGGTTCCGCACGTGATGAAATCCGTCCCGCACTCGTGTAATGCCGGACAACCGTAACGCATCGTGCAGGGGATTGGTTTCATCGTCGCGCACAACGTGGCCTTCGCGGATCTGATCGTATAGCTTCAGCAGCGCACCGAGGTCCACTTCGCTGCGCAGGAGCCGCTCGCGAACGAACAAGAGGTTATCATCCCGCTCACGCGCCCGACTCGAGAGAAATATCTCTGAACAGACGCGGTCAACATCGTGGACCGTGCCATCGCGGATGTCCGACGCGATCATCTGGCAATGGCGTTGCGTCAAATAAGGATGGCCGTTTGTCCAATACAATACGCGGTCCAATACTGCATCCGCATTGCTGCACCTTAGGCCTTCCGTCATCGCAGCTGATTGGGATTTCGTGAAATCGGTCAGCTCGATCCGGTGGCCGATATGAAATGGCGTAATGCGTGGGTCCCGGATGAGATCGGCCGGCGACGCGACTCCCAACAGACAAAATGCCACGCGCTTGAATTCCGGGTCCTCCACTCGCCGATTGTAGCATTCGCGGATCGCGGCAAAAAATTCATCCGTAGAAAAAGGAAGGCTTCTGACAGCGTCGATTTCATCGACAAAAATCACGAGCGGTTCGGTGCGTTCGGCCAGGACTACGTCGTGAATCGCGCTGATGAATCGTTGGATTGGGCTGACACGCTGTTTCTCGACCCAGAAATGCTCGAGCTTATCCTCCAGATCGACCTGCCGTCCCAGGCGCGCGATCAATCCATTATACCACTGTTCCGGAGTTACATTCTGTCCGATGGCGGTTAAATCCAGCACGACGACTTGAATGTTCCGCTGGCGGAGACGCTTCGCCGCGCGGATCATAATCGAGGACTTTCCCATTTGCCGCGCCGTCAGAACGTAGCAGAACTCTGACAGGACTAGACCCTGGTAAAGATCCCGGTCCGCTTGCCGCTCGACATAGCAGGGCGCGTCCAGAGGCAATGTCCCGCCGGTGACGTAAAAAGTGCTCATGAATATCTAGCCTGATCGTTCCGCATCGAACCGAATGATGTCGCACGCTCTAACTCAACGCAGGGAACTTTGTGGAAGCGCGCCCGCCTTGTCGCGCCTTTAGATGGGGACAGTTAAGACCGTGACCCTTCAATTCTTCTTGATCGGGGACAGATTCTCCTCGAGCTCGCTTAGAGCACCGTCAGCCTCTGGCTTGTAGTGCCTGGACTTGCTCTTAATGTGGGTCCGCGCATCTGGGACAACCTCCGTATCCTGAATATACATGCCCGGCTCCGGAGTTAGGACAAATGTTCCATCCGCGACCGCTCGATTTACCGTGAATCCTTCCACTTCCACATCTTCGGAAAATACCAGCTTGCCATCTCGGAATTGTTTCACAGACCAGCGTTTGGGAAGCCAGCCCGCTGAAGTTTCTTGATAATCTTTCTTGCGTGTCAAGCGCGGCTCATTCGGCTTGACCACAATTGTCGTGATGGCCGAATTTTTTTCGTATCCACCCCAAAATGGGTGATGCGCTCGCGCACGACAACATAGTCGCGCCCATCTTCCTTCACGCGTCCCTCGAAAGAGAACGCCAGCCGAAATAGCCATGATAGCCGCGAACACACGCGGAAATCTTGCTTTGAGAGAGTTACTGAGTTTCATGGCTTGTGTTCTTATACTCCTTTCATGGCAGAAATGCGACTGCACGACTGCACATTGATTTTTCGTTGCCCGGCTCTGTTCGTCTGGCCTATTGTTCGTGTCATTCATGGAAAAGATAAACTCCCATTTCCTCAAATCAGTGCGGCGATTCCTTAACCCTTGGCTTTGCGGCGCCATTATGGCCGGGGTCACAGCGTTGCATGCTGCCGATCAACCCGTCATTTCGGCTCCACGTTCCACATCGGGTGACACCATTGTTGAGCCGAACTGGGCGCAGCGACTCAGCATCACCGTCGGACCCACTAGCGCGGACCTTATCGGGACAAGCGATCGCGTGTTGCAAGCGGCGGTGGACTACGTTGCCCGGCTGGGCGGTGGCACGGTGCGTGTCTTGCCGGGGACTTATCGGTTGCGCAACGCGGTCTATCTCCAATCGAAGGTCCGTGTTGTTGGGAGTGGCGCTGACACTGTCCTGATCAAAGAGCCTTCGGTGACAACCAAGCTTGCCGATGATAGCGACTGGTACGATCAAGAAATAACCCTCGAGGACGCAAGCAGCTTCGCCATCGGCGATGGAGTTTGTCTGCGCGCGAAGAATCCCGACGGCGGCGGCAGCACGGTGGTGAAGCGTACGCTCGTCGCGCAGCAGGAGAACCGTTTCAAGCTCGACCGCCCCTTGCGCGAGAACTTCTGGAAACGGAGCAATGCCACAGTCTCAACACTCTTCCCCATCCTGAGCGGGGAGAACATCTCGGATGTCGTCATCGAGAATCTCACGCTCGACGGTGACAAGACGCACAACGACAATCTCGATGGCAACTACGCCGGCTGCATTTTCCTTCAGGATTGCAACCGCATCACGATTCGCGGCGTGCATGCCCGCAATTACAATGGGGACGGCATCAGTTGGCAGGTTTGCCACGATGTGCTCGTCGAGAATTGCATTGCGGAAAATCATACCGGGCTCGGCTTGCATCCGGGTTCTGGTTCGCAACGTCCAATCATTCGCAACTGCCGCGTCGAAGGGAACGACATCGGACTTTTCTTCTGTTGGGGCGTGAAGTTTGGCCTGGCGGAGAAGAACAAGCTGGTTGGAAACCGCGTCGGCGTGTCCATTGGTCATCGTGATACCGACAATCTTGTGACGAACAATGACATCTTGCAGAGCCGTCACGTCGGTGTGCTCTTTCGTGATGAGCGCGACAAAAGCTTTGCCGGACACCGCAACCGCATCGAGAATAACCGCATCATTGACAGTGGTTCGACTAACGGCGTCGCGATCGATGTTCAAGGCGCGACCGAATCAGTGACACTGTCGGGCAACGAAATTGTCGAGACTCGCCAAGGCGCCGACCGCATTGCCGTCCGCCTTGGCGCCGAAACGAAAGCGATCGAAGTGCGGACGAATCAAATCACCGGCTTTGCGACGGCGGTGAAACAAGTGCCGCGGGCCGCAAAGCAATAAATAGACAACAGGACATCGGTCGTCCTCTCGTAAGGAACCGATTATGGTTACCAGGATGTTTCGGCCCGTAGAATTAAAGAAGTTCGCTGATTGCTTCGCCATGGCCAGCGATGACCAACGGCCGGCCTTGGTGGTCTAGGTAAGTGGTCTCAGGGGGAATACCGAAATGGTGGTAGATCGTGGCGGCAAGGTCTCCTGGACTGACTGGGCGTTCGGCAATTTCTCCGCCATCACGGGAAGTGGCGCCGATGACCTGTCCGTGCCGAAAGCCACCGCCAGCCATCACCATCGACATCACCACGGGCCAATGATCGCGGCCATCAGTGCTGCCTTGCGTTCCGATCCGCGGAGTCCGCCCAAACTCGCCCATCGCGATAACCAAAGTGTCGTCGAGCAAGTCATGGTCCTCCAGATCGCTTACGAGCGTTGTGATCAAATGATCGAACACCGGCAGCAGCGGGCGCAGGCCATTCCAGATGCCTCCGTAGGGCGGGATGTTGTCGCCATGCGTGTCCCATGTGCCGGATGCCGAATGGTTACTCAGGTCAATGGTCACGAAACTCACGCCAGCCTGGACAAGTCTCCGCGCGAGAAGCGCCTGACGGCACCAATCGTGATTGCCATAACGCCCAACGATCGCGGCCGGCTCCTTCGATAAGTCAAACGCAGTCTGCGCCCGCGCTCCTGCGATGATGTCGAACGCTTGCTGACCGAATCGATCCATTGCTTCCATTTGGCCGGTGCTATCCAAGTCGCTGCGCAGGGTGTCCATCTGTTGAGCAAGCGTCCGCCGCGAAAGAATTCGCTCGGTCGTGAGCCTCGGCGGAAGTTGCAGAAGTTTGCCGACATTATCGCCAACAAAAGGATCGAACAGTTTGCCGATGTACCCGCCCCAGGCCACGTGGGATTTGTCTTTCAAGTTAAGCACAACGTATGCCGGCATTCCGGGTTGGTTCGAGCCGTGGAATTTTGCGACGACCGAGCCGATGGCAGGGTAAAGATGTCCACTTGGATTAGTGCGCGGTTCAGCAGCGAGGTTGGCCGTTTGCATCACCATGTTCGGCTCGTGATTGCTCTCGCGGCAATCCACCGACCGGATGAGCGTGAACTTATCCATCATGGCCGCTTGTTTCGGCAAATATTCGCAGATGTGAACTCCGGGCACCTTCGTTCGGATATCCGCAAATGGACCTCGAATCTCGGATGGCATGTTCGGTTTCACATCCCATGTATCGATGTGCGACGGGCCGCCGGTCATCCAGAGGAGAATAACGGCTTTGTTGGATTTGAGCGGATTGCCAGAAGCGGTAGCTTCGGAGCGAAGACGCAGCAAGTTGGGCAAGGTTAATCCTGCCAGCCCAGCCAAACTTGCCTTCAACACGCTGCGGCGGGTGAAAACATTCACGCCGTCGCGTTGGCGAGCGTTCAGAAACGAAAAGGCGTGAGGGCGATCATGCAAATGACTGCTTTGTTCGCGGCTTTGCATACGAACCATGTAACAAATTGAAGCCCTTGACGGAAGCTAAGAATAGTCTGCGAACGATCCGCGTCTCGCGGGGTGTCTCGTTGAGGCGTCAAGGTTGCTTTGAACGCCACTCCCAATGTTTGGTCGCGCGCGAGGTGATTTCGGCCATGTCATCAGGCAGCAGGTAACCCTCTCGGACCAATTCCAACGTCGCTTGGGTTATTCGGCCCAGATACTCCGCCTGGTTCTGATAACGTTCCTCAATCGACCGACGTGGATCCTCCTTCGCGGCACGTTCGACTTTATCCTTGGGAAATGGAATGAACGATCCGGCCATACTGGAAATCTCGTTGGTGGGTCCCGAAGCGGCGTTGAAAAGATTCCACCCTGTGTAAGTCGCCAACGGAACGGATAACTCAGGCATTTTGATGCCTGCCCTCTCGTTCCCGTCTTCGTCAATAGCCGGCACCCTCATCGGAAAGGGGGCGCCAATTTTTGGCGGCTCAAAATTGATCACGCCTTTGGTGCGAAAGCCGGGCCCATAATCTGCGCGATAAGCGCGATGCAGACGGGACGTGAAGTTGACGCCTGGCAGCTTCGGAAAGCCCAGTTGTTCGGCCGGCACGAACGTTCCATTATCGATCCGCGGATAGCGGCTGGGTGGCGGAGTTATTCCCTCGTCCAACCAGCGATTCATCGCCTTCAGCAGAGCTCGCATCGACCAACGAAAATCCAGCGGGTTGCTCAATTGTTGGCCGATCGAACGCGTCGGAGGGAACCCCGCCGGACCATGCTGCGAACCAGCGAACAGGTAAATCCGCACGTTGTCAGGAATGGGCGCATCTTGTGTTCCATCGACGGTCGTGTGAATCAGAGAAGCGGCACGCCCCCAATACTCATAGGACGAATTGGAATAAAAGACTCTGGGCTGGAACTCTGGTTTCAGGTGGGTCATTAACCCGTCGCTCAAGCCAGTTTCAGGGTCTGCTTGTTCGAGATCAGTGAACGGAAAGATATCGGTCGGATGGAAGAAGTTCATGAAAGGATGAGCATCGCGCGACGGTTGGGCAAAACGGTGATTGAAACTGCCCCGTCCACCGCCGGCCACGTGAGCCAACATTCCATCGAAGACCTTTCGATGACTCTCATCTTCATTGAAACCGTAGTAGAGAAATGTGCGAAGGAATCGGCCGCTTTGGGAAATGCCAAATCCGATGGCGCGCCGAATCGATCCTTCCGCAATGCCGAGCGCCGAGTCCGCCTCGTATTTGAAATGTGAAACCATATCGCGGACAGCTGTCGGTCCTAAGCCCACGAGAGGCGGAGCTTCGGAAGCATAAACGACTTCATAGATTCTTCCGGGATCGAAACCGCTTTTGAGAAAAACGTGGCCTTTATCGGGAACGGTCTTCCCGTCCTCAACGCGAGCAAATTGCCATTCAGACCTTGGAATTAACTGGCGCGGCGCTTCGACCGTGTCGCGCACCGTGAGTTGTGTCCCCGGCGCGTTCGTGTCGGCCACCGCGTAAGGAATGTGATTGCGATCCGCCAGCGAATGGAACGGCGTCCGATTCGTCACCACAAAATCGCTTCGGACCAATCCCTGAATGGGTTTTCCCTGGTCGCTCGCGGCAGGAGCATACAGCCGCATCAAGCCTTCGCGCATCGGCGGATCGAATTGCCAACCGAGCCAAAGCAATGTGTAACCTTCGCGCAACAAAAAGCCGTCGCCAAAGTGGTTCGCTTCACCGGGATTCGTGCTCGAAGTCGCCAGGTTAAAAAAGCTTAACATTCCTTTGCCGCCGCGATTGCTCACTTCGTACAGAAGCGTTCCGTTTCCACGCGAAATCTCTTTCGGTCTGATCAGGAAGAAATCTGACGCAAACTCGACTTCGCCTCGTTCATTACGCGGCGCCAGGCTCAGATCGGTGATCATGCGGTTGGCGGAGTTCGACGGGTTTGCCGCAAAATGCACTTTGCCGATCAACTTCTCGAAAGGGCCTGCCAAACCGAATGCTTTGCCATTGGCCACGAGCTGTTGCGAAGTAACCTCGACTCGAACGGCTCGCCCGACACAGTTGGGAATTACAAGGAGTAGAAGAAGAGCGGCGATCAGATGCCGAGGAGTTGCCATAGCGGAAACGATGGTTAATGCTGCCGTTTCCACGGCAGGGCAGCGTAACGCTCCAGGATCAATTCGCTGCCAGGCGCCAGACAGACGATGGCTCTTGTGTCCACAAGAAACGACGCTGAGTACGCGGGTCTCGATCTTTGCAGGTTCGAAACCGCCACCGTGACGCAAGCGTGACCCATATGTCCGTGAAGCTAGGACGCTGAGGCAGGTGTGTCAACGCGCTAGTCCGGCCGATCCAGCCGCCGCTCCGCTCGCGTTGGTTTCGCTCTTCCATTGCTCTTCCGCTCTTACTATAGAGCCGCTTGACTCGCTTTAGTCCGTCGGTATCGTCCGCTTCATGAGTCCATTTACGGCGGCGCCGAGGATGTATCCGGAACCGACTTATCGCCCGGCAATAGAAATGGCCATCGCGACCGAGCATTTGCGAGACGCCGCCTCGAAGGCTTCCTCCCCGGATATTGTGCTTGGTCTCGCTTTGCTCGCGCAGGCCGGAAATCCAGCACGCGAGGAACTCTGCGCCGGCACATGGGCCACTTTGGAATCCATTCGGGAGCAACTCCGAAAACGCGGGTAAACAATCGTTGTGTGGCCTTTGGCTCGGACGGGAAACTCCTCGCCTCGGCAAGCCATCATCGAACCGTGAAGGTGTGGGACACGACGACTGGCCGCGGTATCTTGACGCTTAGACTAGACAGACTAGAGGGTTTCTCGAAGCAGATTTCCAGATAGGCAGGCAGGGCAAACCTGCTGGCTTGCCGGAAACGCGGCAGCGTTTCCCTACCTATCCGGAAATCCGTTTCGAGAAACGCTACAGCTAGCTAGGCTGTCCGCGCTGGACAGGCTAGACGCTTGTCCTACAACTAAGGCTGCTGAGGCGTCACGATTCGATAGTACCGGACCGACGAAGCGTTCGGATTTGTATCACTTAACTTGACGGTCTGTGACGATTGAGCGGCGGGAACATCCATCAGCTTGAGCCATGTCGCACCAGCGGCGAGTGACTCTCGGTATTGCACGGTGTAAGTTTTCCCGGCGACCGCGTGGAAGCGAAGCCTCGCTGCGGTTTCGGCGCGTTCCAAAACGGCGAGCGCCAAAACGCTTTGGTTATTGCGCGGATGCGTGCCGGCGATGAATTCCTCGAGGTTCGTATGTCCGTCGCTGTCTGGATCGGCATTGTCCCCACTGAACGATGGGTTGCCGAGTTCCGCCGCGTTGAAGAACTGCGCCTTCCAGGTTACGAGCGGATTATCAACTGGATTCGACGAAGCAATCAGTTCCAAGCTGAAACCAAGGTCCGAGCTGGCGGCATTAACCTGGTGAACTTCGACAGCCATAACATTGCTTCCTTCCCTTAAATGCGCTGGGTCCACTTGCCGTTCAAAGAATGCGAGTTCATCAGCATCGCCGACTACGGAGCTGGCCCAGGTCAAATAATTGACTGCGCCCTCAGGCATATTGCTTCGGAAAACTTCGATACCGTTCAAATAAATGATGGCGCCATCGTCGCGTTGCAACTTCACGTTCAAGTCGGCGACGGCTGCAGCGTTGTTAACTGAGAATGTGCGCCTGAAGTAAGTGGTTCGGTATTTGTCGGAGCTGTTTGGCCCGAACTTAATAGTCGTCGTTTCGTTGCCATCGCCGTATCCGAGTTTCGCCCGGCCTGATGCCCACGAACTGTCGTTGAATGACGGGCTTGGCCAAGCGGTCCCCTGATCAGACCCATTGTCCAAATATTTCCACACGGAATTTACCGCTATGAGTGTGGACTGCGTTCGAGCGGCCTCAATACTCACGCTTAATTCGTCGCTAGCCTCCAGGCCCCCGTCATTCGCCGAGAGCCGCAAAACATACGTGCCAGCGCTGGAAAACGTCGCTGCTGTCTTCAACTGGTTTCGCTGCCCGAACAAGACTGCGCCGGGACCGCTCACTTGGCTCCAGCGAATGGTTAACGCGCCCGGAGGAGCCGGCAGCCCATCGTCGGTCGCCGTTGCCGTCAAATTCGCCGTGGCCGGAAAGGTGCTTGTTTGAAGAATCATATCCGCGCCGGCATTCACTTGAGGAGTCCGATTTCCGCTGTTCTCCAATCCGGGAGATGCTCCGCCGGAACTCGAACGCCAATTGGCCGGATCATTGCCGTAAGCGAGCGCGACCAGCCTTTCCAGCGATCCGCCTCCTCCAGCCGCATTGGTTGGCCACGGCGCTTTGTCATTATATCGGACAGCATCAACATCGATGTAAGGAACGGCCACTCCGCCAAGCTGCACGTCCGGAACATCGGGCCGTTGCAATTCGAGCATTTCACCGCTGTCCTGCAGCGCGCCGGCAAATGGCCCAAAGATCGGCACGTTCGCGGGAACATTGTACTTGCTTCGGAACGACGACGGATCACTTCCAGCCAAAAGAATCAAACCGTTCGGCGGTATTTCACTGTTGGGCGGAAAATCCAGGCCCACGCCATTCAACCTCCACGAGTTGGTCGGATAATTCGGGTCGTAGAGCTTAACCGCGCTGCTGGTGACGTTTTTCAACTCGATGAACTCCACATCACCGGGCGAAGGCTGATACTGAATCTCGTTGATGACAATCGGGCCAATCTTTGGTCCGGCATTGGGCGCTCCCAACGTGATTGCAGTTTGGGCTGGGTACTCGACCTCTCCAGTGCTAGCGCGATAACGTCCGAACGAAACTCCATTAGCCGCGGCTCCAAAACTGAAACCGTCGCTGAACCCGGTCAAATTTCCCGCAGCGTCAGCCGAGAAGAGATAAACTTCTTCCCCGTGAGAACTCAACGTGAAGCTTGGTTCAACGCCCGGATTACGATTGAAATCGCTTTCCCGAAAGACCACGAACCCGCCGGCGGGAATGATTGTCCCGGCGGGAATGCGAAACTTCTTCGGCGCGGCGCGATTATCGGTCAAATACCAATTGCCTATGTTCACGCTGCCGGCTGATGGATTGTGCAGTTCGATTGCATCCACCTGCGGCGGGTCGGTGTGCGTCAGCACTTCGTTAATCCAGACAATGCCCACCGCCGTTGACGGATCATCAGCGCCGGGGGATCCGCCTGCTTGTGCGCTGCCACGCCAATTGACCGGGTCATTCGGATCTGAGTTCAAATTCGGATTCACCGGCACAATTGAAAAACCGCTGCCATCAGCAGCCGATGGCCACGGCGTTTGATCGCCGAAAGTGACCGTAAAGATTGGCGCGCCAGCGGCGTGAACCAAACTGAGCGTTTCTCCGCCATTGGCCAGGCGGCCCGTGTACGTCCCACTCACGCGCACGCTCGGATATTTCTTCTGAAATTCTGCCGGATTACTGACGAGCACCGCAAACTGACCTGGTCCAAGCGTTGTTCCGATAGGAAAAGCAAATGCGACTCCATTCGTGACATGAACGCCACTTAAGTCCAAGCTCGTTCGAGCGACATTCTTCAATTCAACGAACTCCAATTCATCGCCATCCACGCCCGCTTCCGTCGGCGGGTTGTACATGATCTCTGTCACCAAGAGTTCCGTGAACGTTTGAATCACCGCGAACGGAGCTTCATTCAGCGCGCTCCAGGCGCCGCCGCTAACAACGCGTGATTTGATATGATCGCTTTCGTTCAGAGTAAGCGGCGCACTATAAGCCACCGCGGTTGGAGACAAGGCGCCGCCCGCTAAACGCGGGTCGCTGCCATCGCGCGTGTAATAGATCGTTCCACCGGCGGCAGTCATGGTCAGACGGAAACCGCGTGGAACGTTGCCGCCATGTTGGTTGAACGAAGCGGCGCCGACCGTGGGATAGAAACCGTCGGCCCGCAGTTGGTTCAATACGATATTCCCGCGTTGAGGAAAATAGTTATTGAGAATCGTATTGATCGCATTGAGCCAATCGGCGCGCGTGAACGGTGCGGCTCTCTTCGCATCTCCCCAACGCGCGGATTCCCCGACAACGGCCCGATCAATTTCGTTTTTGCGAAGAAGAAAACGATCCCGCACGGATTGCGGCGTCAACACGCCGTTATTGAAGAAATGACGGTGGATATGGTCGGCGACGAGGAGACGGAACTCGGGATTCGCTTGCAGTCGTTTCCAAATGTATTGCGGACTGCTCTTGATGACGGAAGTGTCGCCCGCTGGAAATGGACCGGTGCGATCTTCGTTCACGTTCAGCAACGTGTGCTCGGCGTCATGCACGAAGAAACGGAAACCTTCGGTTCCATTGCGATTGCGAATGCCATACCAATTGTTCGGGCTGTTGTTGCCCAGGAAATTTGAGATCGGCGCGTCGAGATTTCCGCCGTAGATGATTACAAGCATGTAATCGATCAAGTTGGGAACATCGACCAAGGCTTCGTAGGCTGGATTGCGCGTTCCGTCAGGATTGTTTCCCTGAATGCGCTGATACGCGGCCGCCGTGTCCAAGCCGGCCTTGGCCAAATTGTACAAACGCGCCCAGGCATCCATGGTGCCGTCAGTTGCGTTCAGCGCGTAAGAGCCGGCTTCGACCTTGATGACATCGTAATCTTCCTTACTGCCGCCAAAGTACGTTTCGCCAAAGGACGCTTCGGACCGTTCTTGCGTGTTGTACAAGCCCCAGTACTGGCCGTTGATGTAGAGATGATAATAGTTGCCTCGAGTCGACGGACGTCCCATGGCCAATTGGGTGTCGCGTGAAAACTGGTCGCGCACGAACACGCCGCGGCCGTCGCCTTGAAAGCTCCAGGAATAATTTTGGAATGTGCGAAGATCGATGTTGTCGAACGTATCGGTCCCGGCGTCGCCAAAGAGCGGATATTTCAATTTCGCGTCGCCATATTCGTCGCGGAAGAAAAACCGAAAAGCGTGTTTTGGGTTGGCGGTGCTGCGGCTGAAGCCGCCTCGAATACGGATGCCACCATCGATCTGAAAGCCCTCGCCGCCGTCGGGGTTGATCAATTCGAGAGAAGTCGGACGTTCCCATCCGCGGCCATCTTGGCCGGGGTTCGCATAGATGCCTGTCGTGGCATTGAATAGATCATTCAGGTTCATCACGACCGAGAAAGCAGGAATCGACTTGAGATCGTTTTTGATCGTGCCGCTATACAGAGGATTGTTGACGACATCGGGATCCATTCCGTAATCACGCGTGTTGCCGCCCCATGTCGCCGGCCAGCCAGGCGGAGGCTGTCCCGCAGGTGACTGACGAATGATGTCATCGAGAAACAGATACGTATGCGTGTCTGTATTCGAGGGCAAGCAACCGGTCTTGAACGCTGCCGCGCGCAGAACGGTGGTGGCGCGAATCGCAATCGGTCCCGAATAGATATTCCCGTTGCTCTCTGATGGGACTGTGCCGTTTGTCGTGTATCGAATTACGGCGCCGGGCGTTTCTGAAGCTATCGTGAGATCAAACGCCGCATCATAGAAGCCGCGCGAGTGACTGAATTTCGTGTCTCCGACGAGGGCGACAAAGCCGGAGCCATTGGCGCTGCCAGGGGTTGGCTTCGAAAAGTAGCATTCAACGCCTTGGATCGTTCCGTACGAAACGTCTCCCGCCTGCTCCCCGAAGGCTGGACTAAATTGAGAAACTACGTTGATGCCGGAGGCGTCCGCTTTCGAAAGAGCGAGATATTCGCCATCCGCATTGAGGCTGAAATTGGCGTGCAGTGGAGCGCCGGCGACAGATTGATTTTTTCCAGAGGCAAAGACGACGAGGAATGCATTCGGCGCGAGCGTCACACTGGGAAAGCGCCACTTCCCCAATTGATCCGGTTCGTCGGTCAAATACCAGTTACTCAGGTTTACCGTCGAGCCGCTGCTGTTGTGAACCTCGATCCAATCCGAGTAATCGCCGTCTTGGTCCGGAAGCGTCTTTGTGTTCGCCGCCATGAACTCCGTGATCTCCACTTGAGCGCGAAGGGAAACACTTCCCATTGCCAAGCTGCCCAGGACGAGCAGCCGAATCCATGTATGCTTCATTATGTCTGGTCCATTTTTAAGCAGGTTAAAGGCCAATCAGTTTTCACTAGTACGATAGCTTAGGCAAAATGCAACTGGGCTTAGTTCGACCAGTGAATCCCTGAGCGAGCACAGTTCTGGCCTTCGTCGCAACTTGTTCGCAGACTTCGTCGAACCAGCGGTTTGCCAGGCTCTTTCGACAAACGCGGCCGACAAAGTTTACGACAAAGTTCGGCAAACAATGCGCCTGGGACAAGCCGCAGACTAGAGTTGCCCAGCGTACTGTTTGGTCCGCGTTACTTTGCGGAGTTTTGAATTTCCTGGTAGAGCCAGGCGCGTGCATACGCCCAATAGCGCTTGGCGGTGGGTTCAGAAACGCCGAGAACTTGAGCGGCTTCTGTAATGGTAAGACCGACGAAATAGCGAAGCTTAACCAGTTCTGCCTTGACCTTATCCTGCGCGGCCAGCTTATCGAGAGCCTCGCTGACTGCTAAGAGTTGATCGTCCTGATCGCGGCGCGCTTCGCCGACCAAATCGATTTCCTGGACATCCAAACGCTGCAGTCCCCCGCCGTGCCGCCGTGCATGCTTGCGCCGAGCACGATCAATGAGGATACGGCGCATGGCCTCGGCTGCGGCGCCAAAAAAATGCGCGCGGTTTTGCCAAGTTTGATTTTCAGCGTTGACGAGCCGCAGCCAAGCATCGTGGACAAGCGCCGTTGGCTGGAGCGTTTGTCCGGGCATTTCCTGCGCCATCCGATGTGTCGCCAGCTTGCGCAATTCTTCGTAAACCAAAGGCAGGAGTTTCTCGGCAGCCTTTGGGTCGCCGTGGTCCAAGTCGTTTAAGATGCGCGTGACATCGGTCATTCAAGAGATGAGATGGCTTTCGACGCTGAGTATAAGAGACTGGTTACAAGTGCCGAAAGAATATTCTACGCATCCTTCCCAATAACTTCTAAGCAGCCTGTTCTATTTCAATGAGTTGGTATCCGAGCTTTTTGGCTTCACGCGTCAAGTAACCAAGCCGGTGAGCTTCGGCCTGAGCGAGGTACTTGTCCATGTCCAA